>WRGW01000051.1 GCA_009786985.1 Oscillospiraceae bacterium | reverse complement strand
GGTCGGTAATTACATATGATGTATTCAATTGCAGAATATTCGGCTTTGCATAGAACCTCGTCTTACCTGAACCAGAGCCACCGATAATCAGAACATTTGAATTCTTTTGTCAAGGACTTTTTCGTGTATAGGGAATTTTCGTCAAATTTACCAAAAATATTTCTATAAAGGCTTGACAATCTATATTATATATGGTACAATATATAGTGAATAGTTGTGTAACGAACTACTAATGACTGATAAAGCGATATTAGAGGAGGTAACGCAGTGGAAACTACCGCTATGGCTGTACAAATCGAATATCAAAACCCAAGATTTGATTATGGTTTGACAGATATGCTTAACCAAGTGTTTGAGGCAGACTGCCTTGAAAAAATGAAAGAGATTCCGAGTAAGTCTATTGATATGATTCTTTGCGATTTGCCGTATGGCATTACGCAGAACGCATGGGATAGCTATATTCCTCTTGACCGTTTATGGAAACAATATCTTCGTGTTATAAAGCCGAATGGTGTTATTGCCTTGACTTCACATGGTGTGTTTACTGCGAAACTGATTCTTAGCCAAGAGAAAAATTTCAAATATAAGTGGGTTTGGGAAAAATCGAAACCGACTAACTTTCTAAACGCTAAAAAACAACCATTACGCAAGCACGAAGATGTATGCGTTTTCTATCAACGACAACCTACTTATAATCCGCAAATGAAAAAAGGCGAAGCCTACGATAAAGGTGTAAGAAAAAATCAACTCAGTGGGTGTTATGGTGATTTTGAACCAGTTCATGTACATAGCAACGGTGAGCGATACCCTACCGATATTATTTATGTGAAAACTGCCGAATCAGAGGGTGAAGTGGTTCACCCAACTCAAAAACCTATTGAACTGGGGCGTTATCTAATTCGCACATACACCAAACTCGGTGATGTCGTGCTTGATAACACTTGTGGGAGCGGTTCTTTTTTAGTTGCGGCTTTATTAGAGGGTAGAAATTTTATAGGCATAGAAAAAAATGAAGATGTTGCTTTGTTTAAGCGTGGCGAAATAGACTATATAGATGTTTCCGAAAAACGATTACAGAAAGCGTGGTTTTCGTTGGCGAAATCTAAACGAAAAGAAATATACATCAGTCCTCTCATCGCTACATTTTCTGAGGGTATATAGTATGGCTCGTTTCGTAAAGAAGAACAACGAACGCAGTGAAGCGATTGAACTTATAAAACTGATGGATTCGATTGCCAAACGCAACACTTGGCGAATCAAATCTGTTGGTGGTGAAAGCACGTTGAACACGGGTAACAAGAGAATGTTTCCCGATGTTTTCGTTTATGGGGATACATCCCGTATTCAAATATTGCAGGGTTGGGAAATCAAAATGCCCGATGTGCCGATTACCGATTCGGTTTTTATACACGATGCACAGCGTAAAGCGGATGTTCTTGGCGTGAACAGTTGTGTTATTTGGAATTTTTCATTCGGCGTTCTGTATATTAAGTCAGATGATACTTGGAGTAAAACAAAAAAGTGGAGTAGCACAAACCATATTCGCACTCGTGCAGATGTCGATACCTATAAATCTGATTGGGAAGCGTTGATTTCTGAAATATTAGGTGAACTGAATGGCTTTTTTATTTCGGGAGAGCTACACCCTGCTCGTATAGAAAACATTGTAATTGATACGGTTTTTACAGAGATTATCGAACGCAACAAAGCAACAACCGCCGAACATTTGAAAAATGCAGGTGTCAGAAAAACCGCAATAACTGCATATATTACTCGGTGGTGGGAAACTGTTAAAAGCGAATATAAATTTGATGAAAACGATAAGTTTTCGGCGTATTCAAAGTTTATTCTGTTAAACTGGATTAACAAGTTTACGTTTGCGAACATGATTAAAAACAATCATAATCCCGCCTCAGCCGTCGAAACAATAGATGAAGATATAAAACCCGACGAAGCCTTGAAAGTCTTTACAGAAATCACTGAAAAATGCGACTTTTTTAATATCTTTAAAACGATTAAACATAGCGATATTCTGCCTGTTTCAACATGGGCAGACTTGACGGATTATAACGCTTTTCTTTATGAAAATGGATTTTCTCAAATTTCTCAAACTGTCTTGCAATCGGTGCTTGAAAACAGCGTAAATCAATTCAAGCGTAATGTAAACGGAGTTTTCACCACTCCCCAAAAACTTGCTGAAATACTGGTTAGAGCGGGAATAGATGATTTAGCTGCACCCGCAATAGATGTTTGTTGTGGAACTGGAACAATAGCCAAAGAAGTGCTTGCATTGAAAATCCCTGCTATTGGAATCGAAAATGCTTTTAATACAACCTATGCTTCTGATAAATCCGCTTTCGCACTGCAAGTTTCCAACATTGCGATGACAAGAGCCGAGGCAATCAATCTCCCAAGTCTACTGTTTCAATCGAACGCTTTTAATTTATGCGAAAATAAGGAAGTCCAAATCACTGACCCACAAAACGGCGGAATAAAAACGTATCGTCTTCCTAAATGGGGGAGTGTGGTTTCTAATCTTCCGTTTGTAGCTTTCGACCAAGAGGGGCGAGAGGAAAGTGATTTTATCAATTCAACTATTAAACGTATTCGAGCCGAAAGCAATATATCGTTATCAGAACGCTCAGACCTTTATCAATTTATCTTGCTTCATATTCATGGTCTGTTAGATGAAAATGCAAGCGTAGCTGTGATTACTTCAAATTCGTGGCTCGGAACAATTGCAGGACAAGATTTCTTTCATACGTTGAATTGTTATTATTCAGTTGATAGTGTAATCGCGAGCGGGAATGGTAAATGGTTTAACAACGCAGATGTGGTAGCGGTTATGTTGTTTTTGAAGAAAAAACCTTTTCAAAAAGCTGTTGATAAAGCTCACAAGGTAAATTTTGCGTTGATTCAAAAGCGGTTATCAGAATTGTCGAGCGATGATATTGAGCGGATTGCCGATTCGATAAAGTTACAGGATACAGATTTACCAGAGTTATTGTCGTTTAGGTCGTACACGCTTAAACAGATTGATGAATTTTTGAAAATGAATATTGCTTTAAATTCATTCCTGTATGATGTAGACTGGCTTTCAGAAATAAATGACTTGCTTTGTCCTGTTACGGATTTATTCAATGTATTTCGTGGTATGAAAACGGCACAAGACGAAATTTATTATCTGAAAAACACAAGTGATGTTGACAGCGAATATATTGGACGAATTTTCAAAAGTGCCAAGAGTGCGAAAGGTTTAACCGCCAAGCCCGATACCTATTCTTTCGTTTGCGATAAGACGATTGAAGAATTGACAGAACTCGGTCATAAGAAAACTCTCGCATGGATAAATCGGTTTAAGAGTAATCTCAATAAATCTGTTCAAAACAAAGACACGTTTTGGAAAAATCTTAGTGGTAATAGATTATCAGGTAGTGAACATATTCAACTATTCACGGGTATGAACCCCGAACAACGAATTTTCTACGGATTGATTGAAGAACCCGCACAAATAAACCAACGTGCAATAGGATTTAAGCCGACTTCTGATTCCGTAAACCTTGCACTATGTCACGCACTTCTTAATTCTGTGATTGGCGTATTTTATACAGAAGCAACAGGATTTCCGAAAGGATTAGGAGCGTTGGACAATTGCTCTGTAAACGTCAGTAGAATGTTAATGCTTGACCCGCGAAAATTATCTGATAACGACATAGATAGAATCACCGAAGCGTTCAAGCCGTTGCTTGAGCGAGATATACTAACAACGTTGGAAGAATATCAACGAGAAGATAGGCTTGCGTTTGAGCGAGTTGTGGCGGATTGTTTCGGTTATTCGGAACAGTTTGAACGGATTAAAAGAAGTGTCCTTGAAATGCAGAAGGTTAGGCTGAGCGTAAAGAAATAATACCGAAATAATTAACAGAGGTAGAGATATGAAAGACCTAAAAGATTATCGTGGACGTGAGCAATCAATGTGGGTTATTGCGAATGTGTTAGTGTTTTTAATTACCCACAATTTTATAAGTGTAAACACAAGCGAGTTAATAGAAACGGCAAATACTTTATCAGAATTATTTACAGCGGTTATATTGACTGTAATTGCGTTTGGATTTATCTTTGTTGTTGAGTGTTTGTTTTCAACAGAGTTAAAAAGTAAATTGCTCTATTTGTTCGGATTATTTTCATTGCCCGGTTGCACGATTTTTACAAATATCAAGAACAAAAATAGGGATAAAAGATTTTCATATAATTCTCTTGTTGAAAAATATCCAACTATTTTTGAAAATCTTCCGAGAGATAAAAAAGCAAGAAAAAGATATGAAAATGAGCATTGGTATTCAATTTATAACCAACATCGTAATGAATCAATTATTCACTTTTCAAATCGTGATTCCTTGATGTGTCGTGATGTTTATATATCTACATTAACAATGTTGGTGCTATACATTGCAGTTTCTGTCGCAGAATTAGTAACTTTTAATTGTGGCTATTTAATGTTTTTGACTTTATTGGTAATAACAACAAACATCGGTGCGAACAGAAAAGCGAATCGGTTTGCTTATAACGTCATAGCATATGACGTAAATTATAAATTAAAGGAGAAAAAAGAATGACAAATAAAGTAGAAATGGTATTTTGGGATGTCCAACACGGTCATGCAACATATCTAAAAACACCGAACGAAAGACATATCGTTATTGACCTCGGAACAGGTTCGTACTCTGACGACAAAACGGAATTTAGTCCTCTTACACATATAAAAAATAATTATAAAGTAGAAAAACTTGACTATGTTATAATTACCCACCCACATTTAGACCATATTGACGATGTGTTAAATTTCGACAGTCTTTCTCCTAAAGTGTTGAATCGTCCTAAAACGCTATCCAATGAGAAAATAATGAGCGGTGCAAGTGATAAAGATAAGCCGAAATTCAAAAAATATTGTGAAATAAACGATAGATATAATCGTGATGTTACGGGTAGTGTTTATTGTCCCAACAATCCCGAAAACTGGGGCGGTTTGAAAATAACGACTTTTAGAAATGACGAGTGTGATGACGATAATCCAAACAATCATAGTTCCGTAACAATATTTGAGTATGCTAATACAAAAGTTGTTATACCCGGTGATAACGAATCAACATCGTTAGAATATTTAATGGAAAATGGTTTGTTTCTGAAAGCTATTAAAGATGCGGATATATTACTTGCTCCACATCATGGTAGAGAATCAGGATATAATTCTGATTTTGTGAAAGCTGTAAGCCCATGTATTACAATAGTATCCGATGGTAAAAAAGTTGATACGAGTGCTAACGATAGATACTCTGCAATCAGTCGTGGTTGGACAGTTTATAATTCGTCTGGTGGGAGTAAAAAACGAAAATGTTTATCTACTAATAGCGATGGTGCTATTCGCATAGAATTTGGAGATAATTATCTTCATGTGAAACATTAAACAAATTCACACAGAACTCTAAAAATAAAGAAGGAGAAAACTATGAGTGTAATACATTTTTTAAATGTTGGGGAAGGTGATTGTATATGGATTAAACACAATTCGGGGCATAATACAGTTATTGATGTTAGCTGTGCAAAAAAAGAAATTGAAAAATCTATCGTGGCAGAAACATATAATTTGGATAGGCACAGTAACCTTAGCGGTAATTATAATCAAAAAGCGTATCCCGATAATCCAATTACTTATCTTGAAAAGTTTGACGTTAAAAGCGTTTTTCGTTTTATACTGACCCACCCCGACATGGACCACATGGACGGCATAAAGGATTTTTTTGAAGTTTTTTCTCCCATAAACTTTTGGGATACAGATAATAACAAAGTTATGGATTCAAGTGGTTGGACTAAAAGCAAATATAATAAAGATGATTGGGACTTTTACCAAAAAAATCGCGAAAGGGAATCATCGCCTAAAGTTCTTCATCTTTATACTGGAAGTGAAGGGCAATATTTTAATCAGAGCGAGAATGGAGAAGGTGGTGGCGATGGTTTGCATATACTCGCCCCGACAGAGGATTTAATTTCAACAGCAAACGATACTAAAGATTATAATGACTGCTCGTATGTCATACTATATAAAACTTCTAAATTTAGAATTTTATTTGCTGGGGATTCAAGCGATAAAACATGGGATTATATATTAGCCAACCACAGCGAAGATATTGAAAATATTGATGTTCTTATAGCTCCGCATCATGGTCGCAAAACGGGAGGGAACGATGAATATCTCGATGTTCTTAACCCTAAATTATCTTTGCTTGGTAATGCCAAAAGCGAGAATTTAGCTTATAACGCATGGATAAGTCGTAAGTTAGAACACTTCACAAATAATCAAGCAGGCAATATCATCTTAGACGTACAATCTAATAAAATCCGCATATTGTTTTCAAACGAAATATTTTCAAAAAAATGGGAAGAATACAGTTATGACAGTAAACTTAAAGCATACTGCGTGGGGGAATTGACTTAAAACAATACACAACATGACTGCTTATATTAAGTAGGCAGGGATTAAAACATACTTGCCTGAAAAAAGAAAGGCAAGGCGATAATCCCCACCTTGCCAATCACCGAAAACAGGACAAAACTTACCGCCCTATTTCCGATTGAATGGTCTTGTGAACTTTGAGCCTCAACAAGTGCAATAACTCCCATTACAGCAACACCCGCTCCGGTAAGTCCAAGAACAACTTGAAGTGCCGTACTCATTACGCTAAAAAACTCGGTTGTATTGATTGCACCGCCACCCCCAGCCCCAGCCGCTGTGGCGGTAGCGGTTAGCAATATTGTTATAACTGTGACGGCTATAACAAACACTAATTTTCGTTTGAAATGTACTTTTTTCATTAAATTTCTCCTTGTTTTTTTATTTTTGTGCCACTTATGATTATTCTGGCATTGATTCCTCTACAACGTCGCCCATCGACGATAGAGTTTCAGTAGCCTGTCCAGTCGGAACTTCTTCTTTGGCTTTCGGGTCACCTGAAAACTCAACTCTGTTTGCCAAAATTTCAGTACTGTAATGTTTAACACCGTCTTTAATCCAATCCGCATTGCGAACTTCGCCGTGGATTATAATCCGCTCACCTTTGGTGAAATATTTGCTGACAAATTCTGCTTGCTTATTCCATGCAACAACATTGAAAAAATCAGCTTGTACCTCATCACCTGCTTTGGCGTATTTTCGCTTGACTGCAATTCTAAACTTGCAATACGCTACATTTGTGGCGGTATAACCCAAAGTTGGGTCTTCGACAAGTCTACCGAGAAAATGTACTTCATTCATTAGGGTTGTCCCCTCCTTTCTTTTGGCTTCGTCAAGAAATCGAAGAGGCAAATGGATTGATTCTTCGGTTGCTCCTATATAAAAAAGCACCAACGCATATGCGTTGGTGCTATATTTTCACGCCATATATTAGTGTAGCCCATATTGTTGACATCTTTAATGCCATAGTCTTTGATTTTACCAAAAGTCACCGCATTGATATAAGGCGGGTCTTTACGGGTGCTGACTATTGCACAACCTGCTGCTGTTGCAGTCCATTGAGAAGTTGGTGTACGTTGTCCGCCGTAGTTTAGGGGCATTCTGAACTGTCTTTCAGCCGAGCAGAAATGTGACGACGTGAGTGCCGCAATATTTCCCCCAAGTCCGTTTTCGATGAATACGCTGGCTAATGCAAGGCTTTCTGCCATAGTCGAACACGCTCCGTACAATCCCGCAAAAGGAATGCTATAATCACGGGCACTATAACCAGATGCTACGCATTGATTCAGTAAATCCCCTGCAAAAATCATGTGTATATCTTGTTCTGATAATTCGCCTTTTTGTAATGCTAATGAAAAGGCTTTTTGTTGAAGAAAGCTCTCTGCTTTTTCCCAACTATCAAGACCAAAAGTTATATCTTCTCCGATAAAATCGAAACAGTCTGCGAGAGGACCTTCGCCTTCTTTTTTTCCGACTGCCGCCGCATATGACATAATTGATGGTGCGTTAAACATCTCAACTGTTCCGCCTTTTATGAACTTACCCATGAAATCCCCCTTCGATTGTTTTTGTTTAGTCTATCACATTAAGTCGATTTTATACATCGTTTTGTGTTGTAATTATCACACAATTTGGCACTGAAATTGTGTCGCTCTTTATATAATGCTATGGTAAGGAGGATTGTGTATGAGTTATAAAGCTAAAAAATTGACAAAACTTGAGAGACATAGACTAATCGGTACTGGATATGATGAGTTTTGGGCTTTCAAAGGGCGTTATCGAGTTGTGAAAGGTAGTAGGGCTTCAAAAAAATCTAAGACGGCTGCATTATGGTTTATTCATCATATGATGTTGTATCCAGATGCAAATCTTTTAGCGGTGAGGCGGACTTATAATACCTTGCGAAACTCTTGCTACGCTGAATTAAAATGGGCAATCGAAAGGCTTGGTGTAAGCGAAAATTGGAAAACAAAACTTTCCCCCTTGGAGCTTAGTTACTCTGAAGGGGGGAAGATTTTTTTTCGTGGAATGGGCGATGCAATGCGATTAACTAGTATCGCTGCTGACCGTGGCAAATTATGCTGGGTATGGTTAGAAGAAGCGTTTGAAATCGAACGGGAAGATGATTTTAACATACTCGACGAAAGTATCCGAGGCAAAGTCGATAAAAAATTATTTAAACAGTTGACTTTAACTTTTAATCCATGGAGTGAACGACACTGGCTAAAAAAACGATTTTTTAATGTTCCAAATATAACAGATACTGATTGCACCGATAATAATATTTTTGCATTAACCACTAATTATACTATGAATGAATTTTTGGACAAATCAGACTTACAGTTATTTGAACGAATGCGAATTGATAACCCCAAACGATTCAAAGTAGCAGGGCTTGGAGAATGGGGAGTTGCGGACGGTTTGATTTATAACAACTGGGAAGTCTGCGATTTCAGCGTCGAAAATCTAACACGTTCTGGCAAGTGTAGAAGTGCATTTGGGCTGGATTTCGGGTATACGAATGACCCTACTGCGTTTGTTGCAATGCTTGTCGATTCAAGCGAGCGTGTGCTGTATGTGTTTGACGAAATGTATGGTTATGGGCTTTCTAATCGAGAGATTTATGAAAAGCTCACCTCAATGGGGTATCGAAAAGAAAGAATCTTTGCCGATTCCGCCGAACCCAAAAGCATCGACGAATTGTATGGATTGGGGCTTACTGGAATCCGCAAAGCACGCAAAGGTGCAGATAGCATCAATCACGGAATACAATTTATTCAATCTTATAAAATTAAAATTTTACCTCAATGTGAACATTTTTTGAAAGAAATCTCCGAATATTTGTGGCAAAAATCACGCATTATATTGCCGAGTTCTACCGCTAAAAGATTGAATACGCCTGCAAGTGGCTACGACCATCTTATGGACGCTATGCGATACTCTCTCACCGAAATTGTCGGCGGTGAACGTTGGGGGTTTTGCTAAGACGAGAGTGCGCCGTCGAGATACCCCGACGGGGGAAGTAAATTCCCCCTTTGGGGATACTCTTGTTTGGCTTCCGTCGAGATACCCCGACGGGGGAAGTAAATTCCCC
>WRGW01000050.1 GCA_009786985.1 Oscillospiraceae bacterium | reverse complement strand
CAGCTCACGCAATTTGTTCGCAAGCATCGACTTCTGTGGCAGATGGGTTTGATAATCGGCAATTAGCGCAGGGGACATACTGCGGCTCAGTGCGTATCTATGCGGATTTTCCAACAAATGCTTATTCACCAAAATATCCGCCAAGTAAATAGGGATTGTTAGATTTTTCGTGTTTGAGAGTAGACTCATGCCCGTGCCCCGGTAAAATACGATAATCACAATCTAAAGTAGAAATATCCTTGATTCTTTCAAGTGATTGTTTCTGAACTTCGCCACTACCACCATATCCATCAACACGCCCTATCGTCTCTTTGAACAGTGTATCACCAGAGAAAATCACGCCCTCGCTATTCGAGCCAAAATTTTTTGCAATGTACATAACGCTCCCTCCAGAATGTCCTGGTGTTGACATTACGGACAAGCTAACATCACCAATTTTGATGGTTTCACCACCTTTCAAAAGTACGTCAGCTTTTGAAGGCTTCCATCCTTCTGGAATTAGTGTCGCAAAAGATTTTTCGCGGTCATTAAGCATAACAGAATCACTTTCATGAATGTAGACTTTTGCATCAGTAGCTTCTTTCAAATCCGCAACCGCCGAGGTATGGTCGAAGTGACCGTGTGTCAATAAAATCGATATATTCGATGTTTTGAAATCCGTCACGCCTATTTCATTAAGCAGAAAATTCACATCACCAGCAGGGTCGATTACAGCCACGGCGTTCCCTGATTTTAAGATATACGTGTTAGTATGGAATACTCCGGTAATTACTGTTTTGATTTGCATAGTTCAGTAGTCCTCCTCATTAATGAAGTTTTAGCTTCTTCGACCTTTTTTTCACAACTCGAATTGAAACACTTTTTACAGCCACCTCTTTGCACCTCCAAAAAATATTATAAACTATCACCGAAATCAGCTTTAAACTTCGCAACCAGTTTGGACTGCCAGTCAGAGTCTGGTGCAAGCCTTCCGAAGAAGAAACGTAGGATTTTAGGTTCTTCTACAAACTTTAAACCTCCGATTAGTTCTCGATTTTGATATAACCAGTTTACTCTATCCAGTACGTATTCGACTTGGCTTAGAGTAAATACACGGCGTGGTAATGCAAGTCGCACTAATTCCATGTGAGCGAGTGGTTCGCTACCGTCAGGGTTGCGCTGTTCAGAGAGTGTTCCACGCTCCATCCCGCGCACACCGCTGACGATGTAGAGAGCTGCCGCCAATGCACCAGCTGTGTAGCGTTCTTGCGGAATATGGCTTAAAAATTCACTGGCATTTAGGTGACAACCAAGTCCTCCTGCTGGTGTGACTACTGGAATACTTAAGGCTGTAAACTTGTCAACCATATGCCCGATAAATTGTGGTGCTTGAGCAATCATATCAATGTCACAAGTTTCTTCAAGCCCGACTGTGAGAGCTTCCATCTCACGTACTGACATACCACCGTAAGTCAAGAACCCTTCATAAAGTGGAATAAGTTCGCGAAATTTAAACATTAGCTCATCGCTGTTAAGGCAGATTCCACCACCTCTTGCACAGCCGAGCTTTCGTGCTGAGAAATAAATCACGTCTGCTAACTGCCCTATTTCACGCATAATGTTTTTGATTTCTATGTTTTTATACGCTTCTTCTTTGGTTTTGATGAAGTAGAGGTTGTCGGCGAGTAAAGATGCGTCGAATACTAGCCATACTCCTGCCACTCTACAAATTTGACTGACTTCTTTTATATTTGCCATAGAAATAGGTTGACCACCTATGAGGTTAGTTCCAGCTTCAAGCCGCACAAACGCAATTTTACCTTCGTTGTCTTTGAGCATTTTTTGGAGTGTCACTGGATTAATGTTACCCTTAAAGTTTAGTTCACTTTTAGCGACTAGACCTTCGTCAATGATGATTTCTTCTACTCTCGCACCCATGCGTGAGATATGGGCTTTGGCGGTAGTAAAGTGATAGTTCATTGGAACAATCATGTCGGGTTCGGTGATTAATACTTGGGAGACCAAGCTCTCACAAGCACGCCCTTGATGGGCTGGGAGGAAATGTTTCATTCCAAAAACGTCTTGCAATTTGGCTTCGAGGCGAAAGAATGTTTCACTTCCAGCGTAACTGTCATCGGCAGTCATCATTGCCGCTAATTGACGGTCACTCATAGCGTTTGTGCCAGAATCGGTGAGCATATCCAAAAAAACATCACGATTTTTGAGAAGGAATGTGTTGTTTCCAGCTTCGGTAATAGCTTCAAGCCGCCTATCGATTGTTGGTAGGTTTAGTTTTTGAATAATCCGTACCTTGTGCATTTCAAGGGGCATATTAGAACCCCCGAAGAATTTTACATTTGCCATTTTATACTTTTCCTTTCAATTGTGAGCCTTTTGTGGAGAATTTTCACCAATTTTAGTTTGATTTTACTTGCATTTTCTTATTATACATGATATAATAAGACTTGTCAACCTCTAATTGAGGGCATTTTGAAGAAAGTATTTAAAAATATAAAAAAGGATTGGTAAATAATTGTATGAAAATTGGAATTATAATGGGAAGCGATTCTGACCTACACGTCATGAAAGAAGCAGCAGATTTTCTGAAAGAACTTAATATACCTTTTGAACTCACAATAGTTTCAGCACACCGTACACCACAAAGGTTGTATGAATACGCCGAGTCAGCCCGTGAGAGTGGTATTTCTGTAATAATTGCAGGAGCTGGAGGGGCAGCTCATCTACCTGGTATGGTTGCGTCAGTGACGACTTTACCAGTAATTGGTGTTCCGATTAAAACAAAAGATTTTGGTGGAACAGATTCGCTATATTCAATCGTACAAATGCCACCTGGAATTCCAGTAGCAACCGTTGCAATTAACGGTGGTCAAAACGCTGGTATTTTAGCGGCATCGATTTTATCAGTACACGACCCTGAAATTAGAGCTTATTTGCGTTCGTACAAAGACAACTTGAATACTATGGTGCATGACAAAATTGCTAAACTCGAAAAAATTGGTTATGACAAGTATCTTAAGGAGATGGAGAACGATAAATGAGTGTAACCAATAAACGTATAGGCATAATTGGAGGCGGGCAACTCGGGAAAATGATGATTCTTGAAGCTAAACGTTTAGGTTTTCATGTAATAGTTCTTGACCCTGCCGCTGATTGCCCATGTAGTAGTGTCTGCGATGAATTGATTGTCGCTAGCCTTAATGATGGAGATGCGATTCTTGCACTCGCTAAAAAAGTAGACGTAGTCACTTATGAGTTTGAGCATATCAATGCCGATGCTTTGGAAAAAGCAGAATTGGCTGGTGTCCCAGTGTATCCGAGCGTTGCAAGTTTGAAGAAGATTCAAAATAAGTATATTCAAAAGAGTGTTTTGCAAGAAAAAGGCATAGCAGTCCCACGATTGTCGGAAGAATTTAATGCTGATTTTGGTTTCCCGCAAATGTTCAAGTCTAAAAAAGGTGGATATGATGGTAAGGGTAACTGGGTAATCAAACAAAAAAGCGATATTCCAACAGATGTAGACGGTTTTTTTGAAGAATGGGTGGATTATGAGCTTGAGGTATCGGTAATAGCTTGCCGTGCTATCAATGGTGAAGTTGTTGTCTATCCGATTGGAGAAAACATTCATTCAAACAGCATTCTTGACACAACGATTGTTCCTGCAAGAATTGATGGTCAGATTAAAATTAAAGCTATGGAAGTTGCAAATCAAGTTATGAACGTGTTTGAGGGAGTGGGAACTTTTGGGGTGGAGATGTTCGTTTGCAAAAACGGTGATGTGCTTGTGAACGAAGTTGCACCACGCCCACATAACTCGGGTCATTATACGATTGAAGGTTGCTTTGCTAACCAGTTCGAGAACCATATCAGAGCGATTGTGGGGCTACCGTTTGGTGAGGTTTCGCTCATTTACCCTACCGTGATGGTAAATCTACTTGGAGTTGAAAGCGATGGTAAGGCTAATCTTGTTGGATTGGAAGAGGCATACAAGTTTACTCCTAAAGTAAATGTGCATATTTACGGCAAATCAGAATCTAAAATTTACCGTAAGATGGGTCATTATACCGTGGTGGATTGTGATTTGGAAAAGGCAATTTCGGTTGCGGAGAAACTTAAAGGGATTGTTAAAGTAGTGGGAGTGCTATAAGTGGATAAAAAATCTTTAACACTTATAAAAACGATAAAATTTTAGTCATAGGAAATCCTCCGTGGGTAACAAACAGTCAACTTTCTACTTTATATAGTTATAATCATCTTGTTAAAAAATTTTAAGGGATATTCGGGATTAGATGCAATTACTGGTAAAGGTAATTTTGATATAGCGGAATATATTATTTTGCAAATGTTAAGTGAGTTTTCAATTTATAATTGTACGCTTGCTATGCTATGTAAAACAACTGTTGCTAAAAATATAATTCGTGATATAAAAAAACATGAATTTAGGATTTCTAAAGCGAATATGTATGTTTTTGATGCAAATGATGTTTTCGGTGTGAGTTGTGATGCTGCATTGTTTGTAGTCGATATGGGAATCGATAATACTTCAGTGTGTAATGTTTTCGACTATTACACAAATTCCAAAATACGACAATTTGGTTGGCATGAGGACTCATTTTATTCTGATATTCCAGTAGATAATGCTATAACTGACATTGATGGAAAGTGCTGTTTTGAATGGCGACAGGGCATAAAACATGATTGCTCTAAAATTATGGAGCTAACACTTATCAAAGATTTAGAATTTGTAAACGGATTAAACGAGCGTGTCAGTTTAGATGTTGGGAAATTCGTTTTCCCTCTACTTAAAAGTTCGGATATAAAATCGAGAGAAATCACTAAAACTCGAAAATATGTTATTGTTCCACAACGTGCGGTGAATGCAGATACTTCTAATATCCAAAATATAGATAAAAACGTTTGGAACTATCTTGTAAAACATGGAAATTTATTAAATGCGCGACGTTCTATTATATATAAAAAAGCACCACCATTTGCAATATTCGGAGTTGGTGATTACTCGTTTGAAAAATATAAAGTAGGTATATCTGGTTTTTATAAAGAACCACTTTTTGCTTTTATTACTGGAGAAATTCCGATTATGTTAGATGACACTTGTTATTTCTTGGGGTTTGGTGATGTTACTGTGGCAGTTATAGTAACTGCGTTATTAAATAGCCCTATTTGTAATACTTTTTTGAAATCGATTGCATTTTTAGATTCAAAACGACCGTACACTAAAGAAATTTTGAAGCGTATTGATTTATCTAAATTGGCAGATAGAATATCGTATGAATATATTGCGAATTTTGTTGATGACATGAAAAGCGTATATTCAGTCACATTAGAACAATACGAAATTTTCAAAAAAACATGAGAGAAAAACAACTTTCTTTAATTTGTAAGGAAGTTGTGGGAGAATAAAAATATGGCGGAAGCATGGAAAAACCAACTAAATCACAAAACAGTTAGCGAACTTGCAGAGTCTATTAAATCGGTATATAGCGTATTTGCAGTCTCTGAGTTTATGGAAACGACTATGGAAGACTGGGAGAGTCTTGAACTTATGGCTCGTGGACGGCGTGTTACTGAAAATATGCGAGCATATCTCCCCCATGATTACAAAGAAGCTCTTAGTATTATGGATAAGGTTATTCCGGTTTGTGATGATTTTCTCAAATTATGCTTCCCGACTTTTGTGGAGCTTTATGGCTTAGAAGATGAAAATATAGATAAGAATTGGGACGTTTCAATGGCAGCACTTGAGCTTTACACACAATATTCATCGTCAGAGTTTGCAGTTCGCCCATTTATTATAAATCATGAAGAACGTATGATGGCACAGATGTATGAGTGGTCGAAGCACGACAATGAACACGTTCGACGACTTTCGAGCGAGGGGTGTCGTCCCGCATTACCGTGGGGGCAGGCTCTTGTTAAGTATAAAAAAGACCCGTCACCGATTCTTCAGATTTTGGAACAGCTCAAAACCGATTCGAGCTTGTATGTGCGTAAAAGTGTTGCGAATAATATCAATGATATATCTAAAACTCATCCTGATTTAATCGCCAAACTCTCTAAAGATTGGTACGGAAAACATAAAAATACTGATTGGATTATTAAGCATGGTTGTCGAACGCTACTCAAAAAAGGAAATCGTGATGTACTTCAAATTTTTGGATTCGGAGATTCCGATGCAGTTCTGACAAGTGGTTTTGCTTTGAGTGCGGATTTAATTTCAATTGGCGAAGAAATCACCTTTTCGTTTGAAATTCAAGCTAAATCGGATACTAAGGTTAGGCTTGAATACGGCGTTGATTTTATGAAAGCTAACGGTAAACAGAGTCGTAAAATCTTTCAAATATCTGAAATCGCTATGAAAGCAGGTGAAAAAAAATCTTACACTAAAAAGCAGGATTTTAAGGATTTGAGTACTCGCAAACATTACGCTGGAAAACACGCAATAACTTTGATTGTCAACGGGGCAGAGCGTGGAACTATAGATTTTGAAATACAAGGAGACGGTGATTCTTAATGAAAGCAAAAGCAATAATTTTTGATTTAGATGGAACTCTGCTCGAATCCATGCACATATGGCAGGAACCCGTTGACCGAAAAAGAGTGGCTATGCGGTATAAGACTGAAGTTGTTCTAAAACCAGGGGTGCTTGAGTTTTTGCAGTCATTAAATCAATACCAAATTCCAATGATTTTAGCGACAGCGACTGACCGTGAAATGATGGAGCCAGCTCTCCATCGAAACGAAATTTATGATTTTTTTGATACGATTCTGACTTGTAAAGAAGTCGGCGAAAGCAAACTAACACCGTTAATTTATCATGCCGCACTTGAGCGATTAAGTAGTGCTGGAATAAAACAACAAGATGTTCTAATTTTTGAAGATGCACATTATGCAATTAGAACTACAACAACTGCTAATTTTAGAACAGTTGCAATCGCTGATGAGTGGGTGCATTTGTATGGTGAGCAAATTCCGCATAAAGAAATAATCTCGCTTTGTGAAATGTACGTGGAAGATTATCGAAAATTGAGCGTTACCGCCAGCGGAGATGGTAGTGTAGTGCTAAACAAGAGCTAAAAGACTGGCTTTGCCAGTCTGTAGCTTGACGATGATAGGTTGATTTATGGCAAAAACATACTCAAATATTTTAGACGTGATGGAGTAGTAACAATTGAAAATCAAAAATAAATTGCATGGCACGTTGGTGCAGAAAGGCATTGGTCATATAAATATGAACTATGAAAGCAGAGGCAGATTCGGCGAATTTGGAGGTCAATACCTTCCTGAAACGCTTATGAACGAAATTCATGATTTAGAAAAAGCGTATGAGCATTATAAAAATCTCCCTGAATTTAATGAGGAATTTATGAAGCTTTTAAACGAATACGCAGGGCGACCTTCGCTTTTGTATTATGCAAAAAAGATGTCGTCTAATTTAGGGGGAGCAAAAATCTATTTCAAGCGTGAAGATTTGAATCACACTGGCTCACATAAAATCAATAATGTGCTTGGTCAATGTCTGCTTGCGGTGAAGATGGGGAAAACACGTGTAATTGCTGAAACTGGTGCTGGTCAACACGGAGTTGCGACCGCAACTGCGGCAGCACTATTCGGGTTACAATGCGAAATCTTTATGGGGCAAGAAGATATAGAAAGGCAGTCATTAAACGTCTATCGCATGGAGCTTTTGGGTGCCAAAGTCAACGCTGTCACGAGTGGTACTAAGACACTTAAAGATGCGGTGAACGAAACTATGCGTGAATGGTGCAGACGAATTGATGACACTCATTACGTGTTAGGTTCGGCGGTAGGTCCTCACCCTTTCCCGAGTATCGTGGCTGATATGCAAAGCGTAATCGGCAAAGAATCGCGAAAACAGATTTTAGAACTCGAAGGCAAACTCCCAGCCGCAGTAATTGCTTGTGTTGGTGGTGGGAGTAATGCAATAGGAATTTTTCGTGGGTTCACTGATGATAAGGGAGTTCGGCTAATCGGGGCGGAAGCGGCTGGTAAAGGTGTAGATACTCTTCAGCATGCGGCGACGATTACTAAAGGCGAAAAAGGTATATTCCACGGAATGAAATCATACTTTTGTCAAGACGAAAATGGGATGATTGCACCGGTGTACTCAATTTCAGCAGGGTTAGATTACCCTGGAATTGGTCCAGAACATAGCTTTCTTCACGATTCGGGGCGTGGTGAATATGTACCAGTCACCGACGAAGAAGCGGTGTCGGCGTTTGAATATCTTGCACGTACCGAGGGTATTATCTGTGCGATTGAGTCCGCTCATGCTGTTGCACACACAATCAAAATTGCAAAAGAATTTTCGCCCGAAGAATCACTGGTAGTATGCCTTTCAGGAAGAGGCGACAAAGATGTAGCGGCAATCGCACGCTTTAGAGGGAGAAATGTTTATGAATAGGATTAAAAATGCTTTTACTGGCGACCAGAAGGCTTTTATAGGATTTCTAACAGCTGGTGACCCAAGCCTTGACAAAACAGTAAAACTAATACTCGAAATGGAGAAAGCGGGGGTGGATTTAATTGAAATTGGCATTCCTTTTTCCGACCCTGTTGCCGAAGGTCCAGTAATCGAAGCTGCAAATGTTCGTGCGTTAGAAAAAGGTGCTACTGTCAATGATGTGTTTGAGATAGTGAAAAAAGTTCGTGCAGTTTCGGAAATCCCGCTTGTATTGTTGACCTATTTAAACCCTGTCTACTTTTATGGATACGAGAGTTTTTTTTCCGAATGTAAAGCCTGTGGCGTTGACGGTATAATCATACCAGATTTGCCGTATGAAGAAAGTCATGAGGTTTCTGGTGTTTGCGAAAAGTATGGAATACATTTAATTTCTTTGATTACGCCAACTTCAGAACAAAGAATAGAGATGATTGCTAAAGAATCTAAGGGGTTCTTGTATTTAGTTTCATCGCTTGGAGTGACTGGGGTTCGTGATGAAATCGAAACAGCACTTAAACCTAAAATTGACGCTATAAGAAAAGTTACCGATACACCAGTAGCAATCGGTTTTGGAATTAGTCGCCCTGAACAAGTTGCCGAACTGTCAAAATACGCTGATGGTATAATTGTTGGCTCTGCAATTGTTGGGTTAATCGAAAAACATGGTGATGATGCTTGTAAATATGTATATGATTATGTTAAAAGCATTAAAGAGGTCTGCTGAAACGATAGACACAGTCGTGAGTTAGCCGTTGGCAAAAATTTTTATGATTTTGATATGATTTTTTCACTCAAACCTATTGCAATTATATTGAAAGTTTGATATAATAGTTAATAGACCTCCTCGGAAATTAACGTACGGCGGCTTTTTGGCTAATTTTCCGCCTTACTGCGTTAATTTTTCGTTAAATATCCTCAGATATTCGCCTCAAAATTGCCTTGTATGGCAAAAGCCCATGAGAGCAGGC
>WRGW01000049.1 GCA_009786985.1 Oscillospiraceae bacterium | reverse complement strand
CAGCTACAACTACATCAGCTACAACTACATCAGCTACGACTACATCTGCTACAACTACATCAGCTACAACTACATCAGCTACGACTACATCTGCTACGACTACATCTGCTACGACTACATCAGCTACGACTACTACACCTTTTGTAACTACTGCAACACCTCCAGTTTTACCACCAGTGACCACTCCGATTGCACCTCCACCTTCGACTACTGCTGCTGTTTCGGACGAGCAAGAGGTTTTGGTTACCAGACCTTCGCCAAACCGCCCGACACGACCAGCAACTACTGTTGCGAATGCGACTACCACCACCGAGAGCGAAACTGAACTAGTCACGACTCCAGCGACTACTACTTCGGTGGTAACCGAAAGCGTTACAGCCCCAACTCGTCATGATTCAGGAAATTCTGGCGGAGTTGTACTCGGCTCTGGCGGAATCACTCCAGTTGACCCTCCTGGTGGAGGAGGAAGTGGCGGAAGAGGTTCTGGTAGTGGATTTTTTGGAGGTAGCACTACCACAATTTCAATTGGCGGATGGGAGATGTTGCTGTTCGCCCCACTTGGAGCAAGAACGTGGGCTTTATCCAACTTAATTCTCGGAATTTTAGGTGCAGCTTTGATGGTTGTGAATATAATCCGAGCAGTTAAACGCAAACGAGATGAGCTAAACGGTCTCAGTGGCGATGACATCATAATGTACGCAGAAGAGTTGTCGCGCGATAGCGGACGAATGCTTACATGGCTTGTCGTTTCGTCAGTTGTTGGTGTATTCGGAATTTTCTTTTTCTTGGTTTTCCAGGACAGTTCACACATAATGGTGTTGTTTGATTTCTGGAGTGCGATTCACATAACAATTTTTGCAACACAACTGATTGCAACGTGGTTTGCATTCAAGAGGGGCAAAATCGAACAAAGCGAGATTGCAGAAATCGAAAATCGAGCGATTGCTTAGCAAAACAAGAGCGCGTCCCGCAGAGGCGGCTTTGCCGTCTCGTAGGGATTAGCTCTCGTCTTGCTTTCAAGCGGACTGCTCGACGACGAAGTCGCCGACACCTCCGCTCTCGTCTTGCAAAAACAAAAGTAATAATTGAAAAAATCGGGGTGTTAATCCAATGAAGAACAAGCTAATTCGCAAAATGTATATTATTTTGGTGATTAGTGTCATCGTTGTTGCTGCGAGTGTTTATTCGATTACTTATTTTATGTCGCAAAACGCTATGATGGAAGATATTCAGACGCGTGCTACTGGTGTGCGAGATTTTATTATCGAAAACCTTTCTGCTACTGATTTTGTGGGGATTGGTGAAGAGGGTGAAGCCGGCAGACAGACAACCGAACGTGTGCAAGAGATTTTTGATATGGTAAGAGGACTCGGGAATCTCGAGCGTTTGTATCTCGCTAAAATCAATCCGCATGGTGAGATTGTTACAACTAAACAAGACGGTTACGCACCTACTGGACTAGTAGAACGTGATTTATTACGAAGTTTGGAGACTGGTGAAGCAGTCATCGGGAGTGGAATCTACACTTCTGAAGATGGATATGGTATTTACACTTTATTCTGGCCTGTCAGCGGTGAAAATGGGGATTTTCTCGGTGTAGTTTGTATGGAATTTGATGTTGATATTCTCTATCAATCAAACCGAATCGCCGCAATCTATAGCCTTGCGTTCTCAAGCGTTTTGATTATGCTGTTTTCAGTAATCGCATATCTTTCTATGACCAAAGCGAGTGAGCCTTTCTACAAAAAATTGGCATACACTGACGTTCTTACTGGTCACGAAAACCGAATGGCTTTTGAACATAGAATGAGAGAATGTTCGGTATTAGCAGAACGTGGCGAAAGCATTACTATGATAGTCTGCGATGTAAACAACCTAAAAGTCGTGAACGATGTTCAAGGGCATAAAGCAGGTGACGCTTACTTAAAAATCACTGCTGATATAATTTGTGAGCATCTCCCTAAAGGTTCGCCTTTTTACCGAATAGGTGGTGACGAATTTGCGACTATTATGGTGGGGTTAAAAGAACACGAAATAAAAAGTATAATGCTTGCACTTGATAACGAAACGAGAATGACTGTAAAAGACCAACCGTTCAGCTGTGCCTGTGGAGAAGCGGTTTATGACCCATCAATCGATGATGAAGAAGGCGGTCTTAAAAACACCTTCAAACGTGCAGATGAAGTTATGTACGAAGTCAAAAAACGTCAGAAAGCGGCACGCGGTCAAATACCAAGATGACAAGCAAACTCTCAAGCGGAGGTGTCAAGTATAATTATCGTTTATATCAATTATAATTACGACTTTTTCCTTTATAAAAGAACGGAGATTGTAACAATGAAAAAAATTAAAAAAAGAGCAATTGCCATGATTATAACAGGAATTATGGCAACTTGTATTGCACAAATATATAATTCACCCAAGTACTATTATAGCTTCAAGTTCACAAACCTTTACCTCTTTTAATGACGTGTTTAACGGAAAATCTTTTTAGTAAGGAAGGAGAACTTTTTATGACAAAATCAGAATTGCTGAGTGCAACAAATTCTGTGTCTATTGTGAATTTTGAGCCTTGGGCTTTGTTAATAACATTTTTACACATTGCTCTCGTTGTTGTGGCTGTTATTATAGTTGTGTTTTTAATATATAAACATCAAAAACACAAAAAACAAAAAAGTATTACCGACGTTGCAAATACAAAAGATGCGGATACGAAAAAACCAATTGACTAAATTCAATACCTTTTCAAACAATCCATAGTACAAGACGCATTAAACCTCTACAAAATATCGTAGAGGTTTAATTTTTGATGGAGTTCAAAAAAATCACTACAATTAAGATTACTTGATGCTGTCGATGAACAAGGTGGCGAAACAGATTTTGTTGCTGAATCTACAAACAAGCTCACAACTCTAAAAGTTGTGAGCTTGTTTGATTGTTTAGATTAGAAAATCAAAGGGGGGTGTCAACCGCTCTAATATCGTCGGAGTCCTTGCAGAATCAGAACCAGAACCACCCATGACATATTGTAGAACATAAGGTTTGTTGCCGACATAAGCGTCTCGGTTTGACCGCTATTGCTACCTGCAAAAATCATGAACATAATCCCCAGTAGCACGGCACAGAACAGCGATACAAACATCGTCGCCGAGGTTACAGTCATATCGCGGATTAGGTTTTTGGCGGTTATGATTGCTTTTGTAAAAGATGTAAAAGTTCCGTTACAGGCGATTTTCGAGTCCCCTCTTGATGAGTAATGCGTGAAATCATCATAAGTGGTGTGCTGGTCAAATGGTAAAATTTTGATTCGTTCAGGTGATATGTCGTAAAGGTCGGCGAGCCGTGCTTTGGTTACGAGCGAATCTTTTGTTTTTACTGCTAACACTACGTCATTATCATCAAGTTCCCATAAGCCGTGTTTTACAGCAGAATTTGGGGTGACTTCTATTATAAACATTGCAACGCTCTCACTACCTACTGCTAAATATACTACGTCGCCGTTTTCGGGGCAGTGTCTGCGTTCTTTATTTTCGGCTGGAACATCGATTCCGTGGTGTTTCATTTGCTCACGATTTCCGAGCATTACTCGGCGCGAACCCATCCAACCAGTGATGCCCATGTTGACTTCATACACACAACCTTCTATTTTGTAAAGAACCTCTTCATCTCCGCCGATTATATCGTAGAACATTGATGACATAATCGATTCGCTTTTAATCGCCAAACTTGCGGCGATTACTAATGATTCGTCAATGTTGATTGTATCAATACAGTTCGGGCGTTGACAGCGTTTTACGTTCAGGAATTTAACACACCCTGGTGGGAAAAGGAGTGATGCGTCAACCACAACTGAGTTGACTTTAGAGAACTTGTTAGCTGCCGAATATCCCATCACCACACACTCTTTTTCTGATAGAACCTTAGATGCTTTTAGGAGAGGGTTGTTTACAATCAACATAAGTGTGAATGGTGAGAACACTGCCAAGAAAGCTCCACCAACGGTAAGCCCCCAATGCAAGCTCCCCGCAAGAGAAGCGTCATCAATCGGGAGAATGTAGGCGATAATCCCCATTAAAACTGCCACTCCGATTGAAATCGGCACTAATTTTCTACAAATTGAATCCGCCCAGTCAGTGCAATAGCTATTCTTGATGAAACCAGTCAAAAATTCAGTCTTTTTCAGCATGGCAGACGCTGGTATGTCGTTTAGAATCCCCTTGGTGAAATCACGCACAGCACGCTCGTTTTCAGGGTCTGGTATAAAGACTGAATATTTTGCACCATCACCTGAAACGAATTTGAAATTGCGTTTAGTTCTAACAATCATTAAAAGTTTCCCGAAAGTGTTGAACAATAGCGAACCGAGTGCTACAAGCACGAATATGTGCATTCGCCCTTCTTGTAATCCTGCGTGCGAAGCGTCAGACACGATAAAGAAAACCGATGAAATAGTGGCAAGAATAATTGGGACGGCACACGCACTATCACAGTCAGCTTTTCCAGTGAATAGTTTTTTTAACCCTCTCATAATTGCACCAGAGCATAAGCACACGCCTAAAAATCCAGCGATGATGTTTGCGAAAACAAGTGCTGTCGCATACATAGAAAGGCTTTCTCCAAACCATTCATTTATGAAATATAATCGTAAAGGCGTACTGTTACCAAGGTCGTGAACCAACGTAAAGAATCCGAGCGTAAGGGTTAGCAGTGCCAACAACACAACTCGCCATTTTAAGCCTTTGTGTGACTCATTCAAATCATGCCAGACTTGCTCGCTCGAATCAAAGCTGTCAAAATCTTCATCGTATTCCTCATCTTCATAATAGAAATCGTCATCTTCTGTGTCGTCTATGTCTTCATAAATAAAGTCACGAATTTTACGTTTGTTGTTTTGTTTGAGCTGTTTTTCTTCGAGCTGTTTTTGTCTCAAAAGTTCAGATGTTTTAGGTAACGCCAGCGAATCTTCGATAATCTGTTTTTTATAATCGATATTCAAAAGCGGGATTGTTTTGCCTTTATACGCTTCGGCGTTTTTGCCGTCAATTGCTGAAAGCGTGTCGATGTTGCGGGTTTTTAATTCGTCGCTGAAATCTTTCGCTTTGTTTTGTTTTTGTTTTTCCGCAAAAGACTTATTGAGTTCTTGAAGAGATGGTGTGATGTCAAGTTCGGCTAATTTGTCCTCATCAATCGCTGACAAACCCCCTCCAGCATTTTTAGATTTTGTGGGTCTAGTTCTCTCAGATTTTCCTTTAGATTTCCCTTCAGATTTTCTGGGCTTGCCAGATTCACCAGCGTTCGGTAAAGGAACATCTTTCCCGTCAACGAACAACGGCGGTGTGATTGGCGTGTCGGAAATATCAGGCGTTGGTACTCTAATTGGAGTTTCAAGGGTGGTAGCGGCAAGAGGTGACTGTGATGGTGCTGGAAAGCCCCCCTCCTCAAGCTCTTGCGTAATTCGTGCATTTACAATTTCTTCGGTTTTGGGTGTGTCGGTATTTCTTACAGCGTATGGGTTGATGCCGTCTAAAAGCTCGTCCGACTCTTCTTGGGCTAATTCTTTTTCCAAAAGCTCCACCTCGCGTTGTTTTTGGAGGCGCTCTTTTTCTTCTGGTAGCAATGCAGTCACTGGAGGGACATAGCTCGGCTTAGATGGAGGAATGCCAAGTAAAGCGTTAGCGTCAGCCGAAAGTGGGGTAGCTGGCGGTGGCGGGCTCTTTTGTGAAACGTCATCTACACGTTCAACTTCAGCAGTGGTTCCAGATTTTTGAGTAGGCGTGCCTAAAACTTCCGCCGTTTGGTTTGGTCGAACGGGTTTTGGTTTTCTCACTGGTTTAGATTTAGTGGAAGTGTCGCGCTTTTTTGGAGCGAATCGTTTAATTTGAACGGGTTGTGGTGGAGGGGGCACGATTTCTTGTGTACTGCTGTCATCAATTTTTGCAGTGTCTGTGATTTCTAAGTTTTCCGTGTCCTCTGCGTTTGTAAGATGTTTAACGCCTAAATCACCTATGATTTGAGTGGCGGATAGGCTCGCTGTATTTGACGAGTTTGGCTTGCTCACGTCAGGCATAAAATGAGGCAATTCATTTATGCCCTTGTTTGGCTTGCTCACGTCAGGCATAAAATGAGGCAAATGAATTGCCTCATTTATGCCCTTGTTTGGCTTTGCTATTTCACGTGTTGGTTCCGACAATTCTGTTGAATCTGATAATTCGCCGAATCGGCTTTTTTCAATCCCTTCAAGTTCAGCTGTAAGCCCAGTTTTCCCTGCGTCATTAGCTAATAACGGTGGTACTAAAGGCGACTCATTCGCAGAGGAAAGCGGAGGGTTACTTCGACCAGAATCAGTGGAAGAATCCTCGTTCTTTTCTTTGTTTCGCCTGCCATCTATTTCTTTAAGTATATCGTCTACCGAGAATTTGTCGCTCATTTATTTTATGACCTCCAACTTATACATTACTTTTGCAATCTCGAACATAAGAACACCGCCGCATACAGAAGCGTTTAGTGAGTTGATTTTTCCGTGCATAGGGACTGATACAACCACGTCACAACTCTCGCGGACGAGCCTTGAAAGACCGCGCCCTTCTGAGCCTATTATTAGTGCTATACTACTTCCACTAAAATCGACTTTTGTGTAAGGTTCGCCGTCAGCTTCGGCACCGTAGACCCAGAATCCGTTTTCTTTTAAGAGCTTGATGGTATCTACTAAATTTGTCACCCGTGCGATTTTCATATGAGCCGCCGCTCCAGCGGAGGCCGTATAAACAGCAGAAGTAACAGAAACATTTCGGCGTTTAGGGAGTATTATGCCAGTAACCCCTGCCGCCTCCGCTGTTCTGATTAGTGCACCTAAGTTGTGCGGGTCTTCAATTCCGTCGCACAAAAGTAAGAACGGAGGGGGTGCTTGGTCTGATTGTGGTAACAACTCAGAAATTTCGACATATTCTACAGCGGATAAAGCGACGATTACTCCGCCATGGCGTTCACCTTCGGACATTTCGTCTAACTTAGATTGCGGAACTTCTTTCACGACAAGTTTTAGTTTTTTTGCGAGCGAAAAATGCTCCCCTAGCCCTTTAGAATTAGTTTGGACGTACATAGCGTTAATCGAGTTGGTTTGTTTTTGAGCGTGGTTTCTGTCACGCAAGATTTCTAAAACAGCATTTCTGCCGAAAATCAATAAATTATCCATACAAAGTTTATTATACCATATTTTTTTAATTACGTCAAGCAAAATTGCGAGTTCAAAGGGGCTTTGTAATATATTTTTTTAATTTCTTTTTATTTTTTGTGTTTTCGCCTTGACTTTTTTGATTTTTTAGAGTAAAATATAATATGGATATGCTCATATGTCTTATAAATCACTGGTATGTTAGTATTACTCCGCAACGAAAGTCTTATCTAATCGGGCTTCGCCCGATTAGGGCTTTCGTTGCTCAAGATGCCCCTGTTTCTCGTCTGCCTGTGGCAGACAACCGAAACAGTTGGGCGGTATTAAACACTGGGGGTATTAAGTTTATATATGGCTTATTTGTTTTATCTGGCAGTTGATGGCGATTATAGTTGATTAACTTAAAAAGTTAATCAACTATATAGTCTCAAATATCTGTTAGTTCATATAAAAAAGAAAGAGGAAAACAATGCAACAGACTATTATCATGGCTGTGCTTAGCTTTGGTTCGTTTGTTTTGGGTTCTGTGGTGCTTGGCATCATCATGTTTAAGCGTGGTGTCAAAAGCCGTATGGAGTTTGCCGAAACTCATATTGGTTCAGCCGAAAAAGAAGCTCAAAGAATAATTAGCGAAGCCGAAGAAAAAGCACTTGCCGAAAAGAAAAATGCCTTAGTGGAAGCTAAAGACGAAATCTACAAACTAAAAGAAACGTCGGAAAAAGAACGCAATCGACTAAAAAGCGAAACTGATAGGGAATTAAAAGAACGCCGTGCAGAAGTAACAAGGGCGGAAAAACGACTTCAACAAAAAGAAGAAAATCTCGACAAAAAGGGTGAAAAGTTCGAGAAAATGGAAGAAACACTTTTAGCGAAACATAAAAAAGCTGATGAACATTTGCAAGAAGCTGAAGACCAAAAACAAATCCAAATCGAAGTTCTTCAACGTATTTCAGGGTTCTCTGACCAAGAAGCTAAGGCTCATATCTTAGAGATTCTCGATTCTAAGTTGGACCATGAAAAAGCCGTAAAAATCAAAGCGTATGAACAGCGTTTGAAAGATGAGTGTGATACTAAAGCCAGAAGCCACATCGCATTAGCGATTTCGAGGTTAGCATCAGAAACCACGTCTGAACTCACTATTTCGGTGGTTCCGTTGCCTACTGATGAGCTAAAAGGTAGAATCATCGGGCGTGAGGGCAGAAATATCCGCACACTCGAGCAATTGACTGGAGTTGACTTGATTGTCGATGACACACCTGAAGCGATTACGTTATCAAGCCATGACAAAGTTCGTCGTGAAATCGCACGAATTTCGCTTGAGCGGCTAATTCAAGATGGGCGAATCCACCCTACTCGTATAGAAGAAATGGTAGAACGTGCAAGGCGCGATGTTGAAGCAAAAATCAAAGACGAGGGCGAACGTGCTGTTATGGAAGCACATATCAATATGCTAAACCCTGAGCTTACAAAATTGCTCGGTCGTCTGTACTACAGAACGTCTTACGGTCAAAATGTGTTGGCACACTCGCTTGAGGTTGCACACATCGCTGGTATGTTAGCGTCAGAGCTTGGTATTGATGCTACTTCTGCTCGCCGTGCTGGGTTACTTCATGACATAGGTAAGGCACTCACTCATGAAATCGAAGGAAGCCACGTAAACATCGGTGTAGATGTTTTGCGGAGATATAAAGAAAAGCCAGAAATTATTCATGCGGTAGAAGCTCACCACGGTGACGTTGAACCTCGTACGATTTTAGCGGCATTAGTTCAAGCGGCGGACGCTATTAGTGCGGCAAGACCGGGTGCACGTTCTGAAAGTTATGAGAACTATATCAAACGCCTGCAAAAGCTGGAAGAAATCTGTGCCTCACATCAAGGTGTCGAACGTGCATTTGCGATTCAAGCAGGGCGTGAAATTCGTGTGATGATTAAACCAGAAGCAATTAATGATGACGGAATGGTGGTATTGGCAAGAAAAATCGCCGAAAACATCGAAAAAGACATGGAATATCCAGGTCAAATTCGAGTGCATTTGATTCGAGAGAGTCGTGCCGTCGATTTTGCGAAATAATAAAAACACCCCCCATTCCAGACCTAAATCTGAAATGGGGGGATTTTTAATTATCAATTTATTCTTACCTACTCCCGCCGATTTCCCCGCCTGCGATTGCGGATT
>WRGW01000048.1 GCA_009786985.1 Oscillospiraceae bacterium | reverse complement strand
GGGATTAGCTCGACGAAAAGGCAAACAAGAGCGCGTCCCTATGAGGTGGCTTCGCCACCTTATAGGGATTAGCTCGACGAAAAGGCAAACAAGAGCGGAAAGGTATGGTGAAAAAATGGAATTCATGGAATCTAAAATCAACAAAGTTATAGAAGAAAAGCCTTCTAAAACAGTATTCGAGACCACTAAAGAACCCGTCTTCCTTAGTGAGGTTATTTATGACGGACAGGTCGAACAAGGGGTGGAATTTGATTATGTCTTGCCAGATTATTATCCCGACATCTTCAAGGTTCTAAAGTCCACGCTTACTCCAAGCATTATTTCTTATAACGTTTCGGGGAACCAGCTTTATTTTGACGGAGTAGTGTATATCAAGGTACTGTACCTCAGTCGCGAAAGTAATCAAGTTCACACAATCGAACATCGCTACACTTATTCTAAAACACTTGAGCTTTCTAAAAACGTTGAAGAAACGATTGTAAACATCGCATCTAAAACCGACTATTGCAACTGTCGTGCAGTGTCTGGAAGACGAATTGATGTTCGTGGTGCGGTTAGTAGCAAAATTAAAGTCAGTAGTACTAAAGAAACTGATATGATTACTGGTGCTAACGGAATGGGAGTCGAGACGCGCAAAACTTCTCTTGATTACTGTGGTGAAAAGCTAATCGCTTCTCGTCAATTCGTCACGCGTGAAGACATTGAAACTGGTGTCGGTTCTGGTGGGATTAGTAGCATAGTTCATCACGATACAAGTGTTGTTGTAACTGAACATAAAGTAATCGCCGACAAAGTGATTATTAAGGGTGAAGCGACAGTGCGGGCTTTGTATTTACGCAAAATCGCCGACGAATTTAATAACAATAGTAACCTTGATACGGATTATGCTCATTCTGACAATTCTAATAGCTCTGACATTCTTGGTAAAAACGAGGGCGAAAACGAGAGTGAAAACAATAACTCCAACGCCCCTCTCCCACCAGCGGAAACGGCTGAGATTATGGAAGCGGTAATTCCAATCAGTCAGATTATCGATTTACATGGTGTTACTGAAGAACATATCTGCTTTGTAAATCTCTCTGTGCTTGACTGTGATTTAGAGCTTAAAAGCCATTCGGGCGATTATGATGATAATGCTAACATTTCCAATTCGTACAGTGATAATGACGATGGTTATGACACTGACGGCTCTTCAAGAACCTTTGCTTGTGACTTGACAGTCAACTGCACAGTCACTGCTCATCTTGAGAAAAAGGTTATGCCTTTAGTGGATATGTACTCGGTTGAATTTGAAAGTTCGTTCAGTAAAACGACAATCAAAACTGAAAGTATGCCACGCTTGCTTGAACGCCAACTCAACCTAAAAAGTACAATAGAATGTAGTGACGGTGAACTCGAATCTGTTCATGACGCACGTTGTGGTATTTCTAATGTTTCGTGCAGAGTCAAAACTAATAATTTTGAAAATGTTTCGTCTGAAAATACCGAAAAGAACGAAAACGCTGAAGTTTCTGATAACATTTCAGGTGAACTTATAATCAGTGGGCAGGCTAATCTACAAATTATGGGGAGATTAGTTGGTGGTTCTCCAGTATTCGTAGAAAAAGTTGAACAGTTTGAGCTTGTTAGCGAAGTTGAAGGTTTAACCAAAGAACACGTCATTGACCCGAATCTGCAGGTTATAAACACAACTTATAGCATTTCAGCCGAGAACCGTGTAGAAATCAGAGTCACTTTGAAACTAAATGGAGCACTCTATCAAATGCGTTCGATTCAGGTGATTAAAGATATTTCGATTAACGCTGAAAAACCTAAAACCCGCAATAACGAATATGCCTTAAAGCTGTACTATGCTGAAAAGAACGAAAATGTCTGGCATATTGCTAAGCGTTATAACACAAGTGCCGAAGCAATTATCACAGAGAACGACATGGAGCACGAGAAAGTTACTACTCCTTGTATGCTCTTGATTCCTATAGTATAAAGGAGGGGAGAAAAGAATATGAGTACAACAACAAATTCATCAATCTATCAAGACATCGCCAAAAGAACCGATGGGAACATCTATATAGGTGTGGTAGGACCAGTGCGTTCTGGTAAATCAACTTTTATTTCAAAGTTTATGAACCATATCGTAATTCCGAATATTGAAAGCGAACACCGCCGTGAGCGTGCAATCGACGAGCTTCCACAATCAGCGGCAGGCAAAACGATTATGACTACCGAGCCTAAGTTTATTCCGGAAGAAGCGGTTAGTATTACTTTTAAGGATAACGCCGACACTGCTAATATGTCATCTGAAAACGAAAGCGAACATTCGACTAATTCGGCTGGAAATTCGCGTGATGTGAACGCATCAGTCAGCGTTACTTCTACCTCACAAACTGAATTTCAGGCAAATGTCAGACTAATCGACTGTGTGGGGTATATTATCCCGAGCGCAATCGGGTATATCGAAAACGAAATGCCACGTATGGTTCTTACTCCATGGTTTGACACTGAAATTCCGTTCAATATGGCAGCGGAAGTTGGTACGCAAAAAGTCATTAACGAACATTCAACTATAGGGCTTGTAATCACTACTGACGGCAGTATCACCGATATTCCACGCCATGAATATGAAGAGGCTGAAGAACGTGTTATTAGCGAGCTTGAAGCTATTAACAAACCTTTTGTGGTGCTATTGAATACTCGTGAGCCAAACTCTCCTGAAGCGTTTGAGATGGCTGAAGCTATACGTGAAAAGCATGGCAAACCAGTCATACCTGTAAACTGCCTTGAGCTAGATGAAGATGGAATCAAAAATATCATGACTGAAGTTCTTTTACAGTTCCCGGTCAAAGAAATCAACATCAAAATTCCTAAATGGCTGACTGCACTCGAAAAAGGACATTGGCTCAAGACTGAGATTTGGAACGCTCTCAAAGAATCGGCGGCAAACATTATCAGCATTGACCAAGTGAGAGGGGTTTCTTGCAAAGTCAACGATTGTGAACACGTCACTAACTGCGAAGTAGAAAGTATTGATTTAGGGCGAGGTGCTGGATTTGTTTCAGTCATTCTAAAGAGTGAGCTATTCTATCGTATTTTAGGCGAAACAACTGGGCTTGAGCTAAAAGACGAGGGAGATTTGATGCCGTGTATGATTGAACTCGCTAAAATCAAGAAAAAATACATGAAAGTTCAAGCAGCACTCGACGAAGTTAAATCCACTGGTTACGGTATTGTTATGCCGAGTATTGATGAGCTTACATTGGAAGAACCTGAAATCGTCAAACACGGTGGAAAATACGGTGTGCGATTGCAAGCTGCCGCTCCGAGTATTCATATGATGGCTGCTAATATCACTACCGAGGTGTCCCCAGTAGTAGGTTCGGAACAACAATCGGAAGAGTTAATTATGTATCTCCTAAAAGAATTTGAAGAGAACCCGACTAAAATTTGGGAGAGTAATATCTTCGGCAAATCTCTACATGAGCTTGTCAATGAAGGTCTACACAACAAGCTCTATCGAATGCCGTCAGACGCACGAATGAAACTGCAAGAAACTATTCAGCGAATTATCAATGATGGTTGCGGCGGGTTGATTTGTATAATCTTATAGCAATTTGACATTTTATGAAGGCAAAATCTAAGAGCGACTTTCTTAATCAGAAAGTCGCTCTTAATTTATTCATCGTACTCTTCCCTTGGTTCTTCTGTGATTTCACTAATCAAACCGTTAATATACGATGCTTCGCCATACCCCAAGTAGTCATCAGGATTATTTTCGAGTGATTCTGTCGGATAATACTCTATGATTATTTCCCCAGTGTCAGGTTGTACTGTGATTTTATGTGGTTTTGCCATAATCTTAAACCTCCAGTTCTTTTTAATTTTAATATATTATAGCATATTTTTTTAGATAAGTCAACACTATAGTTGTTATTTTATTTTTTTTTTTGCTATAATTGTTTGATTTTTTCGTGGTAAATCGGTTAAAATATATATTATAGTTTAATTTTATGTAGTGTATCACGTAAAATATAAGAAACGAGGAAAACATGGCGATTAAAATACAAACAGATGAAAATCTAAAAAAAAATATAAACTTTATAATTAATCATCATCCAGAATTTCGAGAACGCAATGAGAAAATAAAACATCTTGAAAAACAATTGAAAAAAAGAGAAGATGAATTAAAACAAAAAGAGCTGGAGTTAGAAAAGCAAACACAATATTTTAATAGCCAACAAAAAAAATTTTATAACGCTTTTTATTATGAAGTTTTTCTTCCTTACACCGCTTATGACGAAAAAACAACTTTAAGTCTTGGAAAATTAGTAAAAAATTATTTATCTTCTTACTGGGAAAGCTATGAAAAGTTTAACGAAAATTGTCTTAATTTCAAAACTACACCTATGGAAAAGCAAAAAAATTCTCTCACCCCTTTTCCAGAAGACAAAAAACAAATTCAAAAAATTTTTGGCAATAATCTGAAGATGCTTAGAAAACTCCAAAAACTAAATCAAGAAACCCTTGCCCACAATGCGGGAATTAGTGTAGCTTATTTAAGCGAACTTGAACGTGGTATGAAATGCCCTACTATTGATATAGTCATTAAAATATCCAATGTGTTAAGAGTTCCCGCTTCGGAGCTTTTGGATGAAGTGATGAAATGCCCGTTTGTTATCTCTGATTAAAAAATACCCCCTACAGTAGTCTAAACCACTGTAGGAGGTATTTGATTTTCGATATCAGACCTCTTTCGAAATTAACTGCGAGCGGACTTTCATGCTCTTAATTGCACATTTCTTTCAACGCTTTACCAGGTTTGAAAGTAGGATTTTTAGAAGCAGCTATTTCAATTGGTTCTTTAGTACGTGGATTTATACCTTTACGTGCTGCACGTTCACGTACTTCAAAAGTACCGAATCCAACCAATTGTACTTTATTGCCTTTTACGAGTGCATCAGTAATACTGTCTAACACTGCATTAAAAGCTAGTTCCGCTTCTTTTTTAGAAAGGTCGGCTTTTTCTGCAACCATGTTAATTAATTCTGATTTTGTCATTAGATTTGTTCCTCCGCTAAAATTCTTTCTTTTATTTATTTTTCGACTACGGGTCAGTGTGATTCAAGGTTTGCTGCTTTTCACTTTTTCCCACAGCTCATCAAGCTGTTCTGGAGTAAGCTGGTTGATTTGTTTATCAGCATTCAAGACCATTTCTTCAAGACCCCTAAAACGCATTATAAACCTATTTATCGAAAATGTCAAGGCTTTTTCACAATCTTTTTCTAAAAATCTACCTAAATTACAGCAAGAAAACAAAACATCTCCAAATTCTTCCTCTATTCGAGTAGATTCACCACTTAACATAGCCAATTCGAGTTCTTTTAGCTCACTATTAAGGCTTTTAAAAGTTTGTCTAACATCGACAAAATCAAACCCTGAATCGCCTGCCCTCTTACCAACTTTCTGCCCTCTCATAAGAGCTGGGAGCGTTTTAGGAACGCTGTTAATTCTAGCAGTTGCAGTCTGTTCACCTTTAGATTCTGCTTTGATTGTTTCCCAATTCTGCAAAACTTCCGTAGTTGTATCAGCCCTGGTATCAGAAAATATATGAGGATGACGTAAAATCAATTTTTCGCAGATTCCGTGACAGACATCGTTAAAATCAAATGCCATCGTCTCGGATGCGATTTGAGCGTGGAATACAACTTGTAATAGCAAATCACCAAGCTCCTCACACAAGTGCGTAGGTGAGGTGTTGTCAATCGCTTCAGCGACCTCGTACGCTTCTTCGATTACATTCACTCTAATCGAACTATGCGTCTGCTCTTTATCCCATGGACAGTCTTTACGAAGTCGTTTCATGATTGCAAGCAAATCCTCAAGACTATAACGAACATTTGTAGGTGACCTCCGAAAATCTGTATTAGCTATGCAACCAACTTCCGCCAACATACGGCTAACACGACTAATCGGCAAGCCCATGACATTATAATAATCGCCATCGATGCGTTTGACTAAAAGCATTCCCCGTCCTTGAATACCGTAACCACCTGCTTTGTCGAAAGGTTCGCCAGTTTTGATGTAGTCAGCGATTTCTTTATCCGAAAGCTGGTGAAATTCCACCATTGTTTCCTCACAGAACGAATGGCTCTGTCCATCAGTGCCGAATATAACAACCCCAGTAAATACCGAATGAGATTTTCCTGAAAGCTGACTGAGCATTGTCGTTGCCTCATCTGCGTCACAAGGTTTGCCAAATAAAACACCATCGACCGATACAATGGTATCTGCGGCGATTATAGTTCGTTTTTGATTGCCCTGAAAAGATTGTAGTACCGCCTTAGCTTTCTTGGCGGCTAAGAATACCGCCGCTTCTCGAGGTTCGCTCAAAAGTTCATCTGGAATAGTTTCATCAACATCAGCGTGGAGAACTTCACAATCAAACTGGGCTTCTCGCATAAGTTCGATTCGTCGTGGCGATTTACTCGCAAGAATAATTTTGTGTTCCATTATTTTATATCACTTCCATTTCCTACGTCAGGCATAAAAAGCTCGGCAAAGCCACCTCTACGGAATTAGCCCTTGTTTGGCTTTCCTACGTCAAGCTAATCCCGTAAGAGGTGGCAAAGCCACCTCTACGGAATTAGCCCTTGTTTGGCTTTATTCAAACCTTCACTCCCATTCAATCGTGCCAGGGGGCTTACTTGTAATATCGTAAACAACTCTACTAACGTTTGCAATTGTACTGGTAATTCTTGATGAAATGCGGTTCAAAAGCTCGTGTTGCAAAGGAGCGTATTCGCAGGTCATAAAATCATCAGTGATTACTGCACGGATTGCTATTACTGGACTATATGTCCGTTTATCGCCTTTTACGCCTACAGAATAGGTATCAGTCATTACCGCAAAGAATTGTGCTGGGAAACCGTCGCTCGTTCTGTCGGTGAATGCGTTTTCGATTTCTTCGCGTACGATTGCATCAGCTTCTCTTAAAGTATCGAGTTTTTCTTTGGTGATTTTACCGACAATTCTCACCGAAAGACCAGGTCCCGGGAAAGGTTGACGATTTATGAGTGCAGCAGGAAGCCCAAGTTTTACACCAAGTTCACGTACTTCATCTTTGAAAAGCCCAGACAGCGGTTCTACTAAGCCTTTGAATTTATGGTCATCTGGCAATCCCCCTACGTTATGATGGCTTTTGATTGTTGCACCATGTTTACCACCAGACTCTACTATGTCTGGATAAATCGTGCCTTGAGCTAAAAATACGCCTTTATTTATATCGCTGTCTGTAAATAGATTGTTTTGAGCGTCTTCAAAAGCTCTAACAAATTCTTCTCCGATTAGTTTGCGTTTTTCTTCGGGTTCTGTTACGCCAGCGACTTTTGCTAGGAATCTGTTTTGTGCATTTACTCTGATGAAATTAAGGTTTTTATTAGAAAAAATCCGCTCAATTTCATCGCCTTCGTTTAATCGCATAAATCCATGGTCTACAAAGACGCAAGTTAGCTGTTCAGGAATCGCCCTTTCAAGAAGTGCCGCACATACAGACGAGTCAACACCTCCCGAAAGCCCGAGTAAAACTTTATGTTCACCAACTTTTTCGCGAATTTGTTTGATTTGTTTGTCTATATAATCGCTTAATTTATAGTCACCTTTTGCACCACAGATTTTGTATAAAAAACGCTGCATAAGTTCAAAACCATTTTCAGTATGCTTGGTTTCAGGGTGAAACTGAACGCCGTACAGCTTTTTCTTGACATTCTCGACACCCGCTATACAATTAGCTGTTTTCATAGTGACATTAAATCCGTCTGGAATTTTTGTTACCGTGTCACGATGGCTCATCAAAGCGTAAAACGAATCATCTACCGCTAATTGCCCTTGAGCTACTGCTAACACTTGAACACGCCCGTGTCCCATAGTGCCACTGTCTTCTACTAATCCACCAAGGGCGTGGCACATTAACTGCATTCCGTAACAAATTCCGAGTATTGGGATTCCTAACTCAAACAGCTTAGGGTCTACTTTAGTTGTGCTTTTGGATTGAGTGTAAACGCTATTAGAACCACCAGTTAGTATAATTCCGATTGGTTTGAGGCGTTTTATTTCATCAATAGACAAATTCCCAGGATGGATTTCTGAATAGACCGATTGTTGCCTTACCATTCCAGCAATTAGTTCTTTATATTGCCCTCCAAAATCGAGGACTAATACGAATTGTTTCATATAAATTTACCTTTCCAGCTATTGAGTTTTTAACTTCTCACTTTACTTACTATACCACGATTGAAATCAAAAGTCAAGGTTTTTTAATTTTTCGCTTTTTAAAGCAAAAAAACTAAAGAAATAAAAATTCCTGTCGATAATAAGATTATAGAGTGGTTCAGTTCAGAACACTCACCAAATCAAAATCAAGAAAGGTGGAAAGAACTATGTATGTTTCCAATATAAACAACATAGTTGCTACGAGTGTAGCAACTACAAACGCGACTAACACAAGCGCCTCACAAAACACTGCACAACAATCTACTACTAATACCAATAACGTAGACAGCTACGTCCCTGACAACTCAATCACTGCTGAATCCCTTGGCATTTACAATCTTAGAGGGAGAAGTACACTCTCTTTGATGAACGAATCTGTGCGAAACTTTTCTAACGCTGGTGGATTTGATGCACCATCACTGTGGGGAGGAGGGTTTGGTGCTGGATATAACACAACGTCTCGATTAAATCAATTCTGGGACGATATGAACAATATGATGTTTGGTGCTGATGGTTCTGCAGGGCAACCTTCAAATCCGCTAAACTTTGCTTTTGAAGCTGCTGCCGCACGTGTAGTTGATTTTATCGCCTCTCTCTCGAATAACAGAGGTGATGCTCTTCTTGAACCTGCACAAAACGCATTTAATACTATGTTCAATCGAATTGCGGGTGGTATGCCAACTGAGGTCACTGACGCTTCACGCGAAAGAATAGATGAATTATTCGACGGCTGGCGTTCTGATATCTACGAACGCGATAATGTCGCTCAAGATTAGCAAAACGAGAGTTGTGTTATCAGTGGCAAAGCAACTGGATAACACAATTTGAAGAATGCTTTTGATTAGCAAAACGAGAGTTGTGTTATCA
>WRGW01000047.1 GCA_009786985.1 Oscillospiraceae bacterium | reverse complement strand
AACGGGTGATTCTTCATGGTCAGATTAAGGCGAAATCGAAAACTCAGAGGGTTGATTTCTGTTTTTGTGGCGGTGGTTATGGTAGTGCAGATGGTTGCGTCTGTAAGTGCTCAAGAACTTGCATCTGGAACAACTGTTAGGTGGGGATTTACAAGAGCACACACATCATCTGGAAGAATGTGTCTCTTACGTTTCCACGTGGCGGGTGGTAACACCAACGCATCTGCTACTTCGCGTTGGCGAACAGCGGCAGTTGAGGGGGCGGCAATTTGGAACTCTCGTAGCAATAATAGGATATCTACCACGGAAATCGCACAAGCCTCTAACAATCAAATAAACGTAGCTTTTGGTTCTTTTACCAATGCAAACGTGCCAGCGTGGATGCGAAGCGAAGGAATTGTAGGTTATGCACGCCTTTGGTCAGCTACATCAAACGTGTGGGTAAGCAATCTGAACGGAACGATTCAAAGGGGTAACTTTACTGTTCAAGGTGCGGAGTTATATTCTACTCCTGCATTCGAGAGTATAAACAATGAACACATTCGTAGAGCGGTTGCTATTCATGAAATGGGACACGCTGTTGGAATGGGGCATCCTTCTAATCGCAATACAAGTAGCATTATGCAGGGTAGCAATGCCGAACCAGGGTTTGAACAACTTCCACAACCACACGATATAGATGTTTTGAATCGTTTTTATGGTTGATAAGATTATATAGTTAGAAAGGATTTAATATGAAAAAAATCAGAAATGCACTTAGTGTTTTTACAAGTATTGTTGTATTACTAGTAACTATTGCTGGATGTTCGATGCAAGATACAGACATTTCACCACGTGAAAGCGTTGAAAAATTTGTAGGTTCAGATTATCTTCATGGTATTTTTTATATAGGGCATCGAGAGTTTAACGACCTTGTGCTTTCTTCAGGAAATATTGTAGTTGGAACTGTAGAAAGTGTTGCGGAAGTAAGGAGTATAGCTAATAACGAAACTTTTTTTGGTGATTCTTACGATTATGTTGAAACACTATACAACATAGAAATTGAACAAACTTGGCTCGGTGAAAACGGTGAAACTAGAGAAACTTTGAAAATTTGTTTTGTTAACCCTCCAGACGTTGATTACGGGACAACTAAACCTCAAATCGGTGAACGTTTTGTTTTTTTCTTGGGTTTCCAATCTCCTAATGAGGAAAATGTTTTTACTACTCAAGGATTTGAACGTGGTATGTTTAGAATTGGTAACGATAACACAATGTTTTCTTTCCATACTGATGAAATGACCGCTCAATTTGACGGAATGGATTTCGATTTATTCAAAGAAGAAGTTTTGTCCATATTGAAAAATGGCGAATTTTCCGAAGAATACAAAGAAATTTTTACGGATGAATTCTTTGCGAGGTTCTATGAAAATATAGAACTTCATCGTGAATACCATGGATAAAACTACCCCCCACCTTTGTTGAAATTCAAAGGTGGGGGGTGTGTTAAGAAAACATCGGAGTAGACAGATATCTTTCGCCAGTATCGGGTAAAATCACTACGATTGTTTTCCCTTTATTTTCAGGGCGTTTTGCGATTTGTGTTGCAGCAAAAGTTGCCGCTCCGGACGAAATACCTACAAGTATGCCTTCAGTTTTGGCGATTTGTCTGCCAGTTTCAAAAGCCTCTTCATTTGTGACAGTGACAATCTCGTCATAAATTTTAGTGTTTAGCGTGTCTGGGACAAATCCAGCACCAATGCCTTGGATTTTGTGAGGACCTGCTTTGTTTTCGGAAAGAATCGGCGAATCTTTGGGTTCAACGGCGATTATGTTGATTTTAGGGTTCTTGCTTTTTAGGAAAGCACCAGCACCAGAAATTGTTCCGCCAGTCCCTATTCCCGCTACAAGAAAGTCGATTTTGCCGTCGGTATCTTCCCAAATTTCAGGACCAGTAGTAGCCTCATGAATAGCGGGGTTGGCAGGGTTTGCGAACTGACTCGGAATAAAGCTATTCGGGGTAGATTTCGCTAATTCTTCTGCTTTTGCTATTGCCCCTTTCATTCCTTTTGCACCCTCTGTCAAGACAAGTTCAGCACCGTATGCTTTTAAGAGGTTGCGACGCTCAACGCTCATTGTTTCGGGCATGGTAAGGATGATTTTGTATCCGTGTGCCGCTGCAATCGACGCTAACCCGATTCCAGTATTTCCACTTGTAGGCTCGATAATCACCGAGTTTGGTTTTAATTTACTCGATTTCACAGCATCTTCAAGCATTGCTTTTGCAATTCTGTCTTTAACGCTTCCAGCTGGATTATAATACTCCAGTTTTCCTACTAAAGTTGCGTTTAAGCCTTGTGATTTTTCAAATCCAGCTAAATGTAAAAGTGGCGTTCCTCCGATTAAGTCAGTGATTTTTTGATGTACTTTCATGATTATTTCATACCTTTCTATACTGATAGTTTTTCAAAACATTATTATCATATCAGATTACTATGTTTACATTATACACCTTTAATTTGAAAATGTCAATACTTTTTTAAAAAATAATTTAATATTCAATTTTCTTTACGAACCAAGTTGCAAATTTTATCTTGCTTCGACTATCCTCGAACGAATTATCATCGCAGTTAATTGTCAAATCAATCAAATGGGGCTTATCGCTTCTAACTAACACATGGCTTTTGGTTAATGTATTTGCAGGAATCATAAAAACAAACAATGTGTTTTGCCTAAAATCGTTTAGTATCAACCACCAATCTCTTTGAAGGAAATTAACAGACGGGTTAGCCCAAAACTTCGGCGATGTTTTATTACGCGAAGCAAATGTTTTGTTTTTTGAAATATCCAATCCGTTATCACGGCAAAGACGAATTGCTTCGGAAGACGATATTTTATTACTCATATCAGAAACAAAACACTCGCCTTTAAAATAATATCTTATTTTTAGTGTTGTAGAAAGACCGCTTGGCGGTTGATTTAAAATTTCTCCCCTATATTCATTCTTCATAATTGAATTCATTGCATTGCAAACTTGAACGGTCTCAGCATCGTTGAATTTATTACGTTTTATATCCTCTGCAATTATATCAACGTATTCATCGCCACGAACCTTTGCCTCATTTATAATTTTTCTAATCCAACACCTTATTTCTTCTGTTTGGTTCGGTTTACGTTCAACTACAGTTCTTGCCGTTGATGCGTATTTCGGAGTTATCGTTATGTTGAAATGCTCAATCACCTTATCAAACTCTGTCGCACCGTATTTATCAGCGAAATGAGTTTTAAGTAAATCTATAACCAACTCTGAAGTCAACTCATTTTTAATGCAAGCTATTTTTTCAAGCGACTTGTTTTGCGAACGAATGAATTCCTCAACCGCTGACTTTTTAAAAGCACCCTTGCTGAACATTTCAATAAATTGTACTCCGTTTGGATTGTCTGCTTTGAATTCAATCACAGCATAATCCTGTTCATCATCGCCTTTACTGTAGTCATAATCGTAAACGTAGATTTTGTTGCAAACCAATATCCCCGTATCAAGGCGAAGTTGCTTGAGGTAACTCATCAACTGCAACTCCATTGCCGAACTACGTGAAAGATTATGTTGCTTCAACTCAACGATAAATAAATCCGAATCACCATCTTTTATGATGATGTCGGTTATGACTCGCTCGGTTGAACCTATGCGAATATTTCTATGGCGTTCAATTTCTTCGCCGAACATACTGTATCCGAAGAACTCAATAAAAATATTCTCCCAAAGGTTCTGAATAACTTCCTCTTTATCATTGAAATGCTTGTTGAAATGCTCGACAATTTTATTCCATCTTTCAGTTGTATTCATTTTACCCTCCACTTAAAATTTGTTCAACATCTATTTTATCACAAAAATAACAATTTTTCAAGTGGTTTCGAGAATTTTCACGCTTACGAATATTTATATAGTCGGTCAGTTTTCCTACGTCAGGCATAAAGTGTGGGAAATGAATTCCCCCATTTTATGCCCTTGTTTGGCTTTGAAATACTTAGCATTTCAATCGCCCAGATTTGCTTGGCAGAACCGCTAAGCGACTTTGTCGATTCAAGATGGTTCTGCGTGGCTCCGAACTTTCAGGCAGCCGCCACAGGTAGCCAATTAACCAGACTGGTTATCTTTTAGAAAATGTTTTAACAATAAAATTGCAATTATATTTTCTTCGTTGAATCTCTCGTGCGAACTATCCGAACTATATTTGACCAAAGCACGTACTCTTGCAAGTGAGGTAGTGACTTCTGGAACTAATGTTAAATCAGCGAGCAGGAAATTGCTTTTATCAATCAAATTATGCCATTTTTGTTCCGCCGCTTGAATATGCTTTAGTGTTGTGGTGTGGTCTTTGCCAGAATAGCTCTTTTCTGCTTTTTCCAAAAGCTCAATCGTTTGATTAATTGTTGATGCTACATATAATTCACAAGCCACAGTAAACCCGATTAGCACAATTAAGATTGCGATACAAGCGTATACTTTTTTCACGCTAACAACCTCACTTAAATCACTTAGTAATTTTATCTCCGCGTTTGAAAACCAGTGTAACAATCAGCCCCATAACAAGAACAGTTTCAAGCCCCACTGCTGACGCTCCGAATCCGCCGGCAAACGCCCCGAGAAGCCCACGTGATTCCACGCTTGTGCGAACCCCTTCTGACAAAAGATAACCGAACCCTGTTAGCGGAACTGTTGCCCCCGCACCCGCAAATTCGACCAATCGCCCGTATAGCCCAGTCGCACCTAAAATCACGCCTGCTACTACAAAGATTACAAGGATTTTCGCCGGCGATAGCTTAGTGCGGTCGATTAGAATCTGCCCTATTAGACAGATGATTCCTCCGATTAAAAATGCCCATAAATAACTCATTTGCTTTTCCTCCAGAATAGTATTACTCCGCAACGAAAGTCCGATTAGGACTTTCGTTGCTCAAGATGCCCCCTGTTTCTCGTCTGCCTGTGGCAGACAACCGAAACAGTTGGGCGGTATTAAACCGCAAAAAGTCAAGACTTTTCTTGCGATTTAATATTAAGTTGACGAGATATGCACAGAATACGCAATCCCTGGTATACTTTCGCCTTGTTGCATAACCGTTGGCGATAATAACGCACCAGTTGCAGTGAAGAGAATGTTTTTTAACTTACCCTGTGCAAGCTCTTGCAAGAAATAGCCACAAAGTACACTTGCTGCACATCCACAACCCGACCCTCCAGCGTGGACATCTTGCTCTTCTAAATCGAATAACATTAACCCACAATCTTTATGCTTTTTCTTGAATTTGATTATATCAATTTTGTCTTTTGCAAAAAGTTCGTAAAGAACACGGCTTCCTACTAATCCTAAATCACCAGTTACGATATAATCAAAATCATCAATTGTTTTGCCAGTGTTTGCGAGGTGTGTTGAAATTGTGTCGTGTGCCGCTCCAGACATTGCTGCTCCCATATTGTTGGGCTACACTAATATATGGCGTTAAAACCTTTATGAGGTTTGTTGAATAATTGCTTGTCTTTCGATTGCGTCGCTGACATTTGCCTTTTCAAGCGGGCGATAATGAATTATTCAACAGACCCTTTAGGCAAGAAAGTCCAGTCATAGGACAGTTTATAACCATCAATATAAATCCCTCGTACAAGCAAAGACAACAATTCACGTTTTTGTTCCCTGTCCGCTAAGTCCCATAGACTTTCCATACCTTTGAGAATTTCACGAAACTCTATTAGAGTTTTTGGTGAAACTGCGTTTTCGGTTTTTGCATTAGCAAAAAGCTTGTTTTCAAGAGCTTGTTTTTCCTCATACAATCCCTCGATTTTGATTGAAAGCATTTCAAAAGGAACTTGCTCAAGAGAATATAATTCTGTTAGTTTTTCGATTTGCTTGTTAATGTCGTTTATGCGATTTTGGGTTGGATTATCTTTACGTGCTTGTTTAGGCTTGTCCAATTCAATCAATTTATCGAAATATCCTTTTTCAAAGATGAGTTTTTTTATAGTATTGCCAACTTCGTTTTCTAATTCTTCTACACGCCAAATACGATTGTCACAACGATTTCCATTGATGTTTTTTGCCATTTTTGATTTCGGAAATGCACGAGAATAACAAGAGTGATACCGTTGCATAGAACTCACAATACCTTGCTTATTTTTGTATTTACTTATAGATGTCGAGTATCGAGCTCCGCATTTTACGCACCATATAAACCCTGCAAGCAAAGTTGTTTTTCTATAACCAACATCGCCATATGTCGCACGACGTGTTTTTCGTGTTGCATTTGCTTTGTGAAACAATTCAGGGCTAATTATTGCAGTGTGTGAGTTTGGTGTTACAATATCATCATAGCGAATTGTCCCGAGATACAGCTCATTTTTCAAAACACGTGACATTCGTCCAGTATGATTGTTGTTATATTTCCCATATTTTGTTGTATAGCCACTTTCGATGAGTTTTTCGACTATTTCTTGGTTTGACTTATTATCAGCAGCCATTTCAAAAATCAAGCGAATTTGCTCTGCCTCGTATTCGTTTATGATTAACTCGCCGTCTACATAATCATATCCTACTGGAATACTTCCTCCACCGTGGAATTTGCCCTCTTTGGCACGTGCTTTACGCCCCATCGCACTACGCTCACGAATCTGTTCCCTCTCAAGCTGTGCAAATACACCGAGTATACCGACCATTGCTCTCCCGAATGGAGTTCCAGTATCAAAAGCTTCAGACATTGAAACAAAATCAACGTTACACGGCATGAAAGTTTTTTCAATTAAATCAAGTATATCAAATTGCGAACGTGAAAGCCTGTCGAGTTTGTAAACCAACACGACATTGAACTTGTCTATATCATTCTTGAGCTTTTGAATTGCAGGACGGTTAAGATTAGAACCGCTATAACCACCATCAATGTAAACTTCGTGTACAAGCCAATTTTGTGCTTTACAGTATGCCAACAATCGCTCTTGCTGTTCGCCAATTGAAAAGCCATGCTCTGCTTGTTCTTGGGTTGATACACGAATGTAAATAGCCACTTTCTTCATGCACTGGCTACATTATTGGGCAAAGATTGTGTTACAATTTGCTGTGCGTTATTTGTAGCTTTGTTAGTTGTAGTTGCAATTTCCTTTGCAAGTTTTAGTAAACCGTCATAAATGTGTTCGTTTCCGTTTGCTGGAATCAAAATATTACTGTTATTATTCATATGGCTTCACTCTCCTCTATGTTCTTATTTTGGGCAAGCATTGTTTAATTTATACAACGCACACCCTGTTATGTCAATACAAACCCACTACTTTGCAATGGCTGGGCGAACCTGTTCGTTTTTGTTATGTGGCGGCAACGAACACATAGAAACCGCCTATTCGATTTTTTGCAAATTTGATTAAATGTTGAACAAATGTTGTCGTTATTTTTTATCATCGGGAGCGTTATAGTAAAGTTTTTTCTTTTTGTTTTACAACGTTTGGACTATGTTTTAGCAGGTTTAATGCCATTCATAACTATTGAAACAGTATATGATGTTAATTTGTTTAATACTGGTTTTCCTTTTGTGTACAATCTTTTGTTGTTTTTCTTTTCTGCTACAGTTTGGTATGGGCTAACAAATTTCGTTGACATAAAAGGTTTTTGCCCTTTCAAATGGATTGGTATAATTATTTGCGGAATAGCAGTGGGCTATTTTATTTATGAAATTTGGTTAAATGAATTAGTAGCGATTACATCGGGAATTATCGGTACAATTGTAATTGCTTTTTGGCGACATAACCCCATCAGTATCTATGATATTTTTTGGTTTTTGAGACCTGAAGATTACGGCACAGAAAATGATGTTGACAAACCCCCAGTTGATTATGATGCTATTCGTGAAATGCAAGATATTTCTGAAAAAATAAATTTAGTTACAGATGCAAAAAGAAATGATAATGCCGATAGTATTGCTGTAAGAGAAGCACAAGAGGATATTAGAGCATACTTAGAACGTAACTCCGAGTGGGGATAAAAAAATAGGGGAAATTACATTGAAAACAAAATTATTAACAGGATTTATAATAATTGCAATCCTTATACCGCTAACTGCGTGTTCATCGGACGGGCTTGTCGGGCGGTGGGTGAACGATGAAGTCACGATTGATTTTATGGCTGACGGAGAATATATCTTTGTTGGCGAAAACACACAGACAGGCACATGGCGTAGTCCTGCTGACGGCGAGATTGTAGTAAGCACAGTTTCAGTTTTAGGTACAGTCTCAATGAGCGGAACATATTCGATTAGTGGTAATCAGCTTACATTAGTTTTTGAGAATGGTGATGAATATGCACTTATGCGAGCTTGATATGAATTAATATAAAACTCTCTTTTGCAGGGGTTTTGTAAGTGAAAGCTATCATTGTTAGTGATTTCTTGTGCGATAAATTTGTTTATACAAATCAAAACGGACACGTTTCAAGTGTCCGTTTTATTATTTTCAGGAAACAGCAATCCGTTCACATACTGCACAATTTTTTCGGCATAGCTGATTGCGATTTTGGCATCAGTTTCATCAAGGTCGTATTCGGTTGGATAGCGTGGCGTTACACCATATTGGGTGAGAGTATCCGCTTCACGACAAAACGCAACAAAGTCAGCTTTAATTTTCTGACACATTTCGATTAGGTGACGAATATTATGAGTTTTTGGAGGAACAACCCCATTTGAGACTAAAAACGCCTTGAGTATTTTTTCAGTAGCTTGTTGTGCATGGAAGCAAATTATTTCAATGGGCAATGGATGATGTGTAGCTAAATGACGTACAACGTCGATATCCTGATTGACGATTTTCACCCACTCATTTACAGTTCCGATATAATCATCGTTCATAGAGCATTACCCCCTCGCAAGCAATTTTTCGCTCAAGTGTTGGTGCAATGCTACGTCGAGCAAATGTTTCTGACGTTCCAGCAACAATGTCGACTGCACCTACATTTAGTCCCCATAATGATGACTGTGCTTCAATGCTTGCATCAATTGGACGCATACCATTATTAGGAATCACCATATAAAAATCATAATCGCTATCTTCGGTTGGTGTGCCATAAGCGTATGAGCCGAAAAGATATAACTTCTCGACTTCAACCGCAGATA
>WRGW01000046.1 GCA_009786985.1 Oscillospiraceae bacterium | reverse complement strand
GCGGACTGCTCGACGACGAAGTCGCCGACACCTCCGCTCTCGTCTTGCTTTCAAGCGGACTGCTCGACGACGAAGTCGCCGACACCTCCGCTCTCGTTTTGCTTTGTGAAATAAACAATGATTCTTAAAAAAATTGAGGTGCAAAATTTTCGTAATATAAGTCATGCTGTTCTTGATTTTAGTGAAGGTGTGAACATATTGTTCGGTGATAATGCACAGGGTAAAACTAATCTGCTTGAGGCTATTTCACTTACGCTCGGTAAAAGTTTTAGGAAAATTCGTCGAAATGAGATTTTACCACATTCACATAGTCAAGAATTAACTTGTAAAATCAAGTTGTATTATGAAAGCGAAAACGCTAATGGTAAACTGAATGAAATCTGCTATGAGTCGGATTCTAAAAATACATCAATTTGGGTGAATAAAATCCCGCTCAAAAAAGCTGAAGACTTATACGGAGAGTTTAAATATGTAGTGTTTATACCAGATAGTTTAAATCTAATCAAAGGTGAACCAGCTGTTAGACGGTTATATCTTGATAATATTGCGATTATGCAAAATAAAGTTCATCGAAATTTTATACGAGAATATAACAAAGCGTTAAGACAAAGGAACGCTCTGTTATTTAATAATGCTGATAGCACAGTTTCGTTAAAAATGCTCGAAGTGTGGAATGATATACTAATTAAACAAGGAATTAATCTGACTTATGGTAGGTTAAAATTTTTAGAACAAATCAAAAATCACGCTTGTAATATTTATAGTGAATTATCTGGTGGTGAAACTCTACAAATTAAATATAAAAGTAATATTTATACTAATAGTAAAGACTTAAATCTAATAAATAGTAAAGAAATAAATAAAGAAGACTTAAAAAAGTTATACAAAATTTATAGAAAAGCAATACAAGAGTATCCCCCCGCAGAGCGGACTTGCTCCGCTCGGAGTGGGGGTATCTCGACGGAAGCAATACAAGAGCTGGCAGAGGAGGCTGTGCCTCCTCGAAGCTCGACGAGTCATCTAGCAATACAAGAGCTGGCAACCGACACCTCCGCTCTTGCTTCACTTTTTCCTGATAAAGGCGTTCATAGAGATGATATAATGTTTACGATTGATGGCAAAAATGCACGGATTTACGCTTCACAAGGACAATTGAGAAGTATTGCAATCGCACTCAAATTAGCGGAGGCTAAGATTATTAAAAATGTTAATCGAGAAAAACCAGTAGTTTTGTTAGATGAGGTTTTAGGCGAACTCGATAAGAATAGACGGAAGTATGTTTTAAAACATTTTGAGGATTCACAGGTATTTATTACTACTTGTAATCGTGCTGATTATGAAATTAGTGAAGGATTAACTTCGTGGAAGGTTAGTGATGGAAAATTTAGTTAAACAAGAGTATATCTCAGAGGGGGAATCCTCTTGTTTTGCTTTACATTTAGGTGCTGATGTGAGTGTTCATACAGATGATGTAATCGGAATTTTCGATATTGAACGGTTGACTGAAAATGAAATCAGTGGTGGTGAAGCGGAACGTTTTCTACGAAATAGTCAAAAAGCTAAACAAATATACTATGTGTCATTAGATTTACCCAAGTCTTTTGTTGTGACTGATGAGATTGTATATATTACGAATGTGTCAACACTTACTTTAAAGAAGAGATGTAATGCAAAATGTTCGGTAACACCGCAGGGTAAAGCTCACGAAGAGCAGGCTTTGCCTGCTTGACATAGCTACCCTGCACCCCTCTCGCTTTGCTCGAGAGAACCGACGCAGAGCGTCGAGGTATTCACCCGAACTTTCAATAAGGAGATAACTAAAGCTATGCAAAAATTAGGACAAGAACTTGATGTCAAAACATCAGAAAAGCCAGCAGAAACACTAGGAACACCAGAAGCGTCAGAAAATCATTATGCTGATGCAAATGTTGGTGAGATTTTGGATATATCCCAGTCGGATTCAAAGGTAGAGGGTGATTATGGTGCTGATAACATCGAAATTCTTGAGGGATTATCGGCTGTTAGAATGCGACCTGCTATGTATATTGGGACGACTGGGCCTAAAGGTTTACACCATTTAGTAAATGAAATTGTGGATAACTCGATTGATGAGGCTCTCGCTGGGTATTGTACTGAAATAAATGTGGCGATTTTGCCTGATAATGTGATTGAAATTTCAGATAACGGGCGAGGGATTCCAGTTGATATTCACCCGAAAGAAGGTATTTCTGCGGCGACGATTGTTTATACGATTTTGCACGCGGGCGGAAAGTTCGGTGGCGGTGGATACAAGGTTTCTGGCGGACTTCATGGAGTAGGTGCGTCTGTCGTTAATGCTTTGTCTGAATGGCTTGAGCTTACTGTCTGTAACGGTGAAAATATTTATCAACAAAAGTTCACTAATGGCGGAAATTATGAAAAACCGCTCGAAATCGTTGGTAAAACTGATAAGACTGGGACTAAAGTACGTTTCAAAGCTGATGCTACGATTTTTCAGACGGTGGAATATGAGTATTCGGTTATACGTGATAGAATGCGTGAACAAGCCTTTCTAAACGCTGGTCTGATTTTTAATACGTCTGATTTGCGTGATGAAAGTTTAGCTAAACAAGACAAGTTCGTATATGATGGCGGAATTGTTAGTTATATTGACTGGTTGCAAAAAAAGCGTGGTGCAACTGTTTTGCATAACGATGTTATTTTGTTATCTGGAATGGTTGATAACATTACAGTAGAAATTGCTTTTCAGTATAATAATGATTTTAATAGCGAAACTATCCGTAGTTTTGCGAACAATATTTTTACTGGCGGTGGTGGAACACATGAAGTTGCTTTTAGACGAGCTTTGAGTAAAACTGTGAACGATTTTGTCAAAAAGCACCGTGAAGAAGAGGCTAAGAAACCGGGGAAAGGCAAAAAGAAAAAGGGTGAGGAAGAAGCTCACACAAACATTTCAGGTGAAGCTATTCGTGAGGCTATTAACGCAATTATTAGTGTAAAGCTCCCTGAAACAGAATTTGAAGGTCAGACAAAAGACAAGCTCGGCAATCCTGAAGTAGGTCCGATTGTTTATAAAATCGTAACAGAAAAGTTGACTTATTATTTTGAAGAAAATCCAGAAACATCAAACATCATAGTCACTAAAGCGATTAACGCACAGGCCGCACGTGACGCTGCTCGAAAAGCGTTAGAGGCTAAACGAAAATCAGTTACTGATGGAGTAGGTCTCCCTGGTAAACTGGCTGATTGTTATGAAAAAGATGTGACGAAGACCGAAATCTATATAGTCGAGGGTGATTCGGCTGGTGGTTCGGCTAAGCAAGGTAGAGATAGTGCATTTCAGGCGATTTTGCCTTTGTGGGGGAAGATGCTAAATGTAGAGCGTGCGAGAATCGACAAAGTTCTTGGTAATGATAAGCTGACACCAGTAGTCAAAGCACTTGGAACTGGAATTGGGGAAGAGTTCAGCCTACAAAAGTTACGTTACGGTCGAATTGTTATTATGGCGGATGCTGATGTAGACGGTTCGCATATTAGAACGTTGCTGCTAACTTTCTTTTACCGATTTATGAGACCACTTGTCGAAAGTGGGAAGATTTATATTGCACAACCGCCGCTATTTAAGGTATATCGTGGCAAAAAAGTGAAGTATGCGTTTAATGAAAACGAACTCGACACTTATATTAAAGAATTTGCTGGAGAGAATAATGCTAAGGTAGATGTTCAAAGATACAAAGGTCTTGGTGAGATGAACGCTGACCAGCTTTGGGAAACGACCATGAACCCTGAAACGAGAACTATGAAACGAGTAGAAATAGATGACGCTGCTTCAGCTGATGAAACTTTTAGTATTTTAATGGGCGATAAAGTAGAACCACGCCGTAATTTTATCGAACAAAATGCTAAAACAGTGGCTAATCTTGATGTGTAAGTAAAGCAAAACAAGAGTATCCCCCCGCAGAGCGGACTTGCTCCGCTCGGAGTGGGGGTATCTCGACGGCGAGTAAAAGCTCTTCAAGCGGACTGCTCGCCGACGAAGTCGCCGACACCTCCGCTCTCGTCTTGCTTTCAAGCTAATCCCTACGAGACGGCAGAGCCGCCTCTGCGGGACGCGCTCTCGTCTAACGAAAGGATTAAAAAGTATGAATACACCAGAAAGAAATTCTAAAAATATTGAAAAAATGAACAAACTCGATAAAGTTTATGTTGAGAGTGAGGAAGATAAAAACCGTGAGAAGCAGTATAAGTCTGCGTTGGAAGAAGCTACTCGTGAATATCCTTTGCCGACGGCTCGTAAATTTGCGGTGGTTTCGTGTATAGCGTTTTGGTTCTTTTGTTTTGGAGGGCTGTTGTTTGGTGTGGATTTACGAGGGATTTTCCCGTTTTTATTCCTGTCGCTTGCAGTATTAGTCGCTTTGCATATCCCTATATTTGTAATCAAGAAAAAGATTGTTGATGTAGTAATGGGGATTTTATTCTCGCTCGGTTGTATTGTTTTGGCGATTAGTTTGGTTATTCGCTAAACAAGAGCTCAAGGGGGAGCTTTGCTTCCCCGAAGCTCGACGGCGAAACTTCAAGCGGACTTTGCAAAGCGAGAGTTGCAGTGTCGTTGGCTCTGCCAACGAGCAGGCAACTCGAAGACTTGCTCCGCTCGGAGTGGGGGTATCTCGACGGCGAGCAAAAGCTCTTTTTGTAGCTTTTATGGTGGTTTTCGACTTTTTACATTGTGCAGTTTATAAAGGCTACTAAAGAGAATAAAGGCTAATTATGACTAAGAAAAGTGTAGTTTTCTATGGAGGTCTAATATATGTTAAAAATAGAATATGATAATAATGCACTCGAAGTTGAAGAATCGTTTATGCGGTTTTGGCGAAAATATGCTATGAGGCGGTCGGTTATGCTTTCAATCGTTTTTGTTATAGCTATTATAGGTTCTATTAACTTAGTGATTTTTGGTGTGGGCATGGCACAATTAGTTGGTGGAATAATCACTGGTTTAGCTGGAGGAATGCTTTTTAACTTATGGTATAAACCTAAACGATTATGCCGAAAAATAGTTAGCATTTTTGAACAGACTGAAGAGGAAACATATTCAGCTAGTTTTGATGATAAAGAAATCATAATTGAAACGATTACTAAAGTTGATTTGACATCAGAGGAACTCGTGGCGGTTGAAAAATCTACATTCGGTATTAACGAAGAGGAATTATACTCAATCGAGACGCAAGATATGTTTATGTTGTTTGTGAATAAGGCACTTATTTACGTGTTCCCAAAACGCTGTTTGTCTGAACATGAGATCGGTGATTTGCGAGGGTATTTTTCAAAAAAAGGGATTTGATGTGTTATGAGTAATTTGGGTTGTTATCAGAGGAGGAAGATGCTTGGAAACATCTTTTAAGAAAGGAAAAAAATGTTAGATATAAAATTTGTACGCGAAAATGCTGATTTAGTTTGTGCTAATATAGAAAAGAAGTTTCAGCATGATAAACTACCACTTGTTGCTCAAGCAATTGAGCTTGATGCGACATATCGCACTAAACTTGGGGAGCTTGAGGCTGCTCGTGCTAAGATGAACGCTGTTTCAAAACAAATTGGTGGGTTTATGGCTAAGGGTCAAAAACAAGAGGCTGAGGCTGCTAAACAAGAGGTCACTGCGTTCAAAAAAAGCATTCCAGAACTTGAGGCACTTGTTAGTGATTCTAAATCAGAACTTAATCTGATTATGCTTACTATTCCACAAATCATTGCTGATGATGTTCCGATTGGTAAGGACGATTCAGAAAACGTAGAAGTCGAGCGATTTTTGCCAGCTCTGGCGGTTGAAAAACCGTTTGAAGTTCCTCATCATGTAGAGATTATGGAGCGACTAAACGGCATCGAAATCGAACCTGCACGCAAAACATCAGGGACTGGGTTCTACTACTTAAAAGGCGATATTGCAAGGTTGCATTCGGCAATTTTGTCTTACGCACGTGATTTTATGATTGAAAGAGGGTTCACCTACTACATTCCACCTTTTATGATTAGAGGGGGCGTAGTTGACGGAGTAATGAGCTTTTCTGAACGTGAAAATATGATGTATAAAATCGAAGGTGAAGATTTGTATTTGATTGGGACGAGCGAACACTCAATGGTTGGAAAGTTTATTAACGAAATCATCCCTGAAAAAGATTTGCCACAAGCTCTTACTAGCTATTCGCCATGTTTTAGAAAAGAAGTTGGCGCTCATGGGCTTGACGAGCGTGGTGTCTATCGAATCCACCAGTTTGAAAAGCAGGAGATGGTTGTCATCTGCAAACCAGAAGAAAGCTCGGACTGGTTTTCAAAGATGTGCCAGCATACGGTAGATTTCTTTTGTTCACTTGACGTTCCAGTAAGAACGCTTGAGTGTTGTTCAGGAGATTTAGCTGACCTGAAAGTCAAAAGCATTGATGTGGAGGCATGGTCACCACGCCAAAGCAAATATTTTGAGGTAGGGAGCTGTTCAAACTTAGGTGATGCACAATCAAGGCGACTTGGAATCCGTGTCAGAAGTGAAGACGGTGAAAAGTATATTCCGCACACGCTAAATAATACAGTTTGTGCCCCTCCACGAATGTTGATTGCGTTCATAGAGAATAATCTCTCTGAAGACGGTAGTGTTAAGATTCCAGAGGCTTTGCGTTCTTATATGGGAGGAGCTTGTCATATATAGTCGATTAACATAAAAACTTATAGATTTTCAAGTTAAACGACTATAAAATAAGGAATATAATAAAGTAGGGGGAGACTGTTTCAGTCTCCCCCTACTTAAATTTTTAGATTTATTTGATTGGAATCTTAATACTATACTCTACATACTCGCTTGTTTTACGTTGAATAGCCTCACAATCAATACCAGCTTTTTTCATGGTGTCGATTGTGTGGTCAAAGGTGTTTATATACACCTCAGCGTGTTTGATTAGAAACGATTTTGAGCTACGTTTGTTTTCGCCTGAATTGCCCGAATCACCTAATTCTTTTGACAAAAGTTCTTTCACCAGCTTGTCTGCATCAGCGGTATTTAGCTGTTCATGTGCGATTTTTTGGATTGCGGTTATTCTAAGTTCTTCTGGTAATTTTAGTAGCGCACGTGCTTGACGTTCGTTTAGCTTATATCGTAAAACGAGGGCTTTTTCCGCATCAGAAAGTTTAAGTAATCGCAATTTATTCGCTACGGTTGATTGTGCTAACCCTAATTTAATCGCGACTTCTTCTTGAGTAATTCCTAAAAATTCGATTAATCGTTTAATTGCAAACGCTTCTTCGATATAGTTTAAGTCTGACCGTTGGATGTTTTCCATAATTGCTAAAATCGCTGAACTTGATGAATCGGCTTCCATTACGATACATGGCACAGATTTTAGACCAGTCATCTTTGCCGCACGTAGTCGCCTCTCACCTGCAATCAGTTCATAACCAGATGAAAGCTCGCCCGCTTTCCTGACAGTGAGCGGTTGCAAAATCCCGTTTTGCCCGATTGAAATTGCAAGTTGTGCTAACTCATGGTCATCAAAAATTACTCTCGGTTGAGCTGGGTTGGGTGAAATCTCGTCAACCATAAGCTCGACCACTTTGTTGATTACATTAACATCCATCTTCTTTGTAAAAATTGCCATACTAAATCCTCCTAATACATTAGCTTGAAAGCAAGACGAGAGCGGAGGTGTCGGCAGAGCCGCCCCTCTGGGGGATACTCTTGTCTTGCTCTCGTCGAGATACCCCCGACGGGGGAAGTGAATTCCCCCTCTGGGGGATACTTTTGTCTTGCTCTCGTCGAGATACCCCACTCCAAACGGGCAGAGCCCGTTTTGCGGGGGGATACTCTTGTTTAGCTTTAGTATAGCACATTTTCCTCCCATAATTTGTCGAAATTAGTTGTGATTTTAAAATTATTCCCCCTCTGGGGGATACTCTTGTCTAGCTCTCGTCGAGATACCCCACTCCAAACGGGCAGAGCCCGTTTTGCGGGGGGGATACTCTTGTCTTGCTCTCGTCGAGATACCCCACTCCAAACGGGCAAAGCCCGTTTTGCGGGGGATACTCTTGTCTTGCTTTAGTATAGCACATTTTCCTCCCATAATTTGTCGAAATTAGTTGTGATTTTAAAATTATTCCCTCTCTGGGGGATACTCTTGTCTAGCTCTCGTCGAGATACCCCCACTCCAAACGGGCAGAGCCCGTTTTGCGGGGGGATACTCTTGTTTAGCGAACCGGTTTTTTTGAAATATTAACTCGTTGTCGTGGATATTCTTTTGGTGTAGGTTTGATTTTGTCGATTATGACTAGAACACGTTTTGCTCCATCTGGCAGTTCATAATCATATACATCAGAAACGCTCCCTCCAAGAAGCGTTATTGCATTTTCGGCAACTGCTAACTCTTCGTGAGCGTTTGAGCCTTTCATAGCAAAGAATCTTCCGCCAACTTTTGCGAATGGCAGGCAATATTCGCATAAAGCCGATAAGTTCGCAACTGCACGAGCCGTTACAAAGTCGTATTGCTCTCGATATTGTGGGAGAATCGAAAGCTCCTCACTTCGACCTTGCAAAACTTCGCATGGGAGTTTAATGTGTTCTAAAAGCGAACGCAGATAGTCACATCGCTTTTTCGCCGAATCAAGTAGAGATACCTGTAGTTCTGGATATAATAGTTTGATTGGGATTCCAGGGAAACCTGCACCAGAACCTACGTCTAATAAGGAGCAAGATGAGAGTGCGTCTCGCAAAGGCGGCTTTGCCGTCTTGGAAGGATTAGCTTGACGAAGCAAGACGTGAGCGGAGGTGTCAGCAGAGCCGCCCCTCCAGCTCTTGTCTTGCTCTCGTCGAGATACCCCCGACGGGGGAAGTGAATTCCCCCTCTGGGGGATACTCTTGTCTTGCAAGACGAGAGTTGCGGTGTCAGTGGCGTGCCCAGTCGAGTGGGCAAAGCCCACCCTTGATGGGCTTCTGCCACTGAGCAGGCAACTTGAAGAG
>WRGW01000045.1 GCA_009786985.1 Oscillospiraceae bacterium | reverse complement strand
TGATTTCGATGAAATTTTGGTTGCAATGGGGAGGGCGAAAGCCTACACTTGACGAGTTCTTGATTGCAACGAGTAAGAAAGTGTATAGTAGTATTTAGTTAAATATCTTCAGACAATGTTCGATAAAATCGTAGGTCAATTCCTGCGTTGTTATCGAACATTTTTTGCAAAAATATCGTGTACGAGTATTGAAAATTTCGTAAAAATATGTTATAATAGCCAAAATAAGAGCAAAACAAAGACGGGCTTTGCTCGTCTGAAGTGGGGGGAACTCGACGGCGAGACTTCAAGCGGACTGCTTAGTGGCGGAGTCACTGACATTTCCGCACGTGTTTTGCTTGACGTATTCGGATTTTTATGTTATAATATTAGTTGTACGACTTTTATATACAATTTTGGAGGGGTGTCAGTCATGTTAAGCAAAAGAAATGTAAAAAGAATTTTTACAGCTTTGTTGATTTTATCTATATTTATAAACATTAAATCAGGGCTGTTTTTATATGTTGAAGGTGCAGAATCTGGAGAATCAGAAAGTTCTGAAGAGTCTGGTGAAGCTAACGGGAGTAACGGCGAATCAGAAGGAACAGACGAAGTCACAGGACCTGGTGAAAATACTTTTGCACTTGGAGGGAGCTTTCCGGCTACTCAAATTATGAGCGAGGCGGTCTACGTTTTTGAAACACGTACAAATACACTTGTGTATTCGAGAAATGAAAATAGGCGAATCTATCCAGCCTCTACAATAAAGATTATGACTACGCTTGTTGTATTAAACATGATTGAAGACATTAACCTCGATTTTACGCTTGATTGTGAAATTTTCTACCCCACTATACTAAGCGCTGAATTTGTAGGTAGTGACCCTAACTTCGTCGGAGTTGCACACTCTGGCTTTGACCACACGCAAACCAACCTGACTGTACGTGATGCGTTATATGGGCTAATGTTGCCTTCAGGCTGTGATGCTGCGAATATGCTTGCCTTTCATTTCGGCGAAGGTGAAGGGATTGAACGTGTTAATAATTTCATCGAAAGAATGAACACAACTGGGCGTGATATTGGTATGACTGGCACAAACTTCACTAACGCACACGGTTTGTTTGAGCCTAACAACTACTCAACCGTATATGACCTGTTTTTGCTGACTAAGTACGCCTTTGACCGTCATTCGATTGTTTTCGCCGACTTAGTTGCAGAAACACGCTGGGATATGCCTCCTAATGCCCTAAACTCGACTGGATACCCAGTCGAAAATACTAACTATCTTCTAAGAGAGAGCAGCCCATATTTTTATGACTTTGTAAGTGGGGTTAAAACTGGAGGATTACCGTACATTCGCCGTCAAAATAGCGACGGAACGTGGGGAGAACATCTCCCTGGCACTGCAAACTTAGTTTCGATTGCACAGAGAGATGGGTTTGAGTACATCATCGTAACCGCCGCTGCTCCGTGGCATCCATCTGAATTGCGTCAGGTTGGAGAGCGTGGGTTGCATCACGCGTTTAATGACCATAGAGCGTTGTACAGCTGGGCTTTTTCGACTTTTGATTACCGCTCAGTATTAGGTGTACATGAGCCTATTCAATCAGTCAGAGTTTTAGATGGCGAAAGAGATACAATTAATCTTTTCCCACAAATGACAAATGAAGAAGAATTTCATGCACTATTACCACATGATATTGATAGCACTACTGATATTTTTCGTCGCGCAAATTTAGATTATGAAGAAATCACAGCACCAGTGGAGGCTGGAACGATTCTTGGATACGTAGAGCTTGTGTTCGCTGATAGAGTGATTCAAACTTTTCCACTAATAACAATTGACTCAATCGAAAAAACGCATAGTGCTACACTGCGTTCATGGATTAGAGATATGTTCTTTACACCAGTGTTAGAATCGCTCGAAGATGGCGAAATCGACGAAGAGGGTAATTTAATCAGAGTGCCGACTGGTGAATATAGGTTACGCCCTTTGTACGTATTCATTCTTGTTTTAATAAGCGTCCTCATAATCGCATTGATTGTTTTGAGCTATATTCGTAAACATAAAAAACAGAGTAGAGAAAGGCGTGTCAATCGAAGAAAGCCACCTAATCGTCGAATTCGTAGGTAGGTGAAATGTTGGGGAACATCGTGGGGCAAACCCTGCACACATCTAAAACTAAAGAAGAGTTGACTAACGGAGACCTAAACCATGACTACATTTACGATAATATCAGTTGGCAAATTAAAAGAGAAGTATTTTTCTGACACTGCCGACGAATATATCAAGCGGGTTTCAGCTTTCGGAAAAATCAATATTGTTGACTTAAAAGAGATTCATAATGAGAAAGAGACGGCGACTAAATTTTTGCAGAGTGTTCCAGCTAATTCGTTTGTATTCGCATTGTGCATTGAGGGCAAGCAACTTTCAAGTGAGAAGTTTGCCGAAAAGTTAGAAACCGTCTACATTTCTGAAAAGAAAGGAGTGTGTTTTTTAATCGGCGGCTCTGAAGGATTGCCTGAAAGTGTCAAACAAATCGCAGACATAAAACTTAGTATGTCGGAGATGACTTTTCCGCATAGATTAGCAAAAATCATGTTATTAGAACAGCTTTATCGTGCTTTAAGCATTCAGAATAACGGAAAATATCATAAGTGATAATATAGTCAAGGAGAAAACATAATATGTTAGACCACGTTTCTAGATTCATAGGGGCATTTACTGGGTTGGCAATCGGCGATGCTTTTGGTTATCCGTGTAGGGATATGACTTTTGAGCAAATTTGTGAACGATTTGAGAAAAAAGGTTGTCTTAGATTGGCGGTTAGTGGCAAAACCAATACCGCTTTATTCACCGATGCAACACAAATGAGCCTGTTCACCACCGATGGGATTCTGTGGGCGACTTTGTCGCAAGGCGACGAAGGTGTCAACTACACTGAATACGTGTTTTATGCGTATCAAATGTGGCTGTACACGCAAACCAAAACAGTCGCTGGTGAGGAATACACTTGGCTTTTTGACATGAATCAAAACCCATATCGCTCAAAGCTGATTAAAACAAAAGGTTTGTATCGAAAGGCTTTTAGCGAACCAATAAACGTTGAAATTCTTTCACGAATGCGTAATCTTAGTTACGGTAAAATCACTAAGCCACAAAACACACTTGACGATACTGGAGCAATAAAACGTGTGATGCCAGCAGGGCTTTTCTTTAATTATGACACCGAACTCGCTTTTAGAGCGGGGGCGGATTTTGCGGCAATAACTCACGGTTCGCCGTCATCGTATCTTTCGGCTGGATGCTATTGTGCAATTATTGCGGAATTAATCAATAATAAAAGTATTGATGATGCAACAGTAGCCGCAATCGAGATTTTGCAAACCTACAAAGGTCATGAAGAGCTTTTAGAAACGCTTCAAAAGGCACAGAGTTATCTTAATGACCCTGAAGTCCCTCCATTAGTGGCGATTTCGCATATTGGTACCGAAAACAAGGCGGTTCATGCTTTTGCAGTGGCATTATTCGCAGCGACTTTGTTTGAAGATAGTTTTGAAAATGCAATCCGATTAGCAACTAATCATGATGGGCAAAGCGATGTCTGCGGTGCGTTATGTGGCGGGATTTTAGGTGCATATCACGGAGCTCATTTTGTTTCACCAAAATGGCTAAAAAAACTATCTTATCTTCGTTTGATTGAGGATATTGCGATTTCTCTCGCCGAAAACTCATACTTCCGTGATGAGAATGATACTGATGATTCTGACAATTTTGACGGCGTTCCTCCATCTGAAAACGCCTCAAATTCTAAAGAGTCCAAAGGACTTGCTGGTCTAAAGAACAAGTTTAAAAATAAAATCAAAGGCGAAACTGAACCAATATCCGATTCTGAACCCGAACTTGAAATAGGGAATGATTTAGGCTCATCGAGTGAATGAATGCAAAAAATCCCCCCACGACTCTTTAAATAAGTCGTGGGGGGATTTAAATTGCCTAATAGCTAGATTCTAATTTTTTCAGTAATTTCGATAAAGGAATAATCAGAAATCCTATTGTGAAATTGCTGGTTGCATGGATAAAGTCTACATAAGGCGGTAATAAGAAACCAGCTCTTATCCATATGAGAGTTTGCTCAAAATCCCAGCCCATAATGAGTGCTTGGAACGGGGAGTACAGGATTCCGAACGATAATCCGTGTAGTCCACATAAGACAGCGTAAAAATACATACGTGTTCCTACTGAAAGCTGTACTTTGTTTGCAAACCATTCCGCAAACATAAAGAGTCCCCACAGTGGAAGCCATACATATAAATATGGCAAGTTCCACGCAAAAAAGCCGTAATACAGTAGAAATAATAGCACGAATACATAAATCGGGATTAATGCACTTTTTCGATAAGTCACTGTAAGAGTTGCGATAAAAGTTCCAACAAATTGTAACCCTGGTATTCCTGCTAATGCGATTTGTGAAACTAAAATCAACGCAGCTAGAATCGCAAAAGTCGTCTGGCGTTTAGTTTGGCGTAAAGACAAACGCATAAGTTACACCTTCTTCGATGTCTGTAGTGCTAACACCTTGCATTGACATTTCGCCATCGATGTAGAAAGCCCACCATGCGTCATCTAACACAAAATCGGCACGTACGTCGTTTACATACGTCACCATCAACCCGAATTCATTTTCTTCGCCAGCTATTAAACCAGCTTCGAGAAGTGCAGCCCCAACTGTTGTTTCTGATGTGGTTATGTCACCTTCCCAAATTGAAACGCCGTCGGCATCCACTGCCATGAATGTAAATGTGAGTTCTTCATTCTGTGTTCCCTCATTTTGACTTCCTTCATTTTGGGTTCCTTCATTCTGTGTTCCTTCATTCTGTGTTCCTTCATTTTGGGTTTCTTCACCAGTTTCGTTGCTATCACAACCTGTCAATGTGGCTACCGCAACCGCCACGACAAGAAGCAACAACAAAGCGAATTTGCCTAAATCAAACAAATTTCTTTTCACTTTGGTTCTCCTTTAAAATATTTTAATTTTCTCTGATATATAATCAGAGGTGTACAATGTGATGATTTACTGGTTTCGCAGCGTCACACCATCTTAAAGACAAAGTTTTCCGGCTCGGTTTCTGCGTTTTTTCAATCTTCTCAAGTTGAAACAACTCAATGATTATCGAGTCTAAGTTGCGGCTTAGACATCGTTGAAAAAACAATCAAAACTCACGGCGACGAACTCGCACGAGATTTTAACTCGTTTCCTTTTTTCTAAACACGTACATTTGATAGTATATCATATAAATTTTGTTATGTCAATGAAAACAAATTAAAATTTCGCAAAAGCCTTGACGTATTCAGATTTTTATGTTATAATAGTCAAACAAGAGCAGAATAAAGACGGAGCTGTGCTTCGACTTTATTTTGCTTGACGTATTCAGATTTTTATGTTATAATAGTCAAACAAGATGTCCCAGAGGGGTGGCTTCGCCGACCCCGTGGGACATTGCCGAAAGTCAAACAAGATGTCCCAGAGGGGTGGCTTCGCCGACCCCGTGGGACATTGCCGAAAGTCAAACCAACGGAGGTCACTGGATATGCTAAAACAAACTACATACGCCCCTCTTGCTTTCCTTGAAAAGCTGGGCGAAACTGCTGTTTTTGTTGCAATTGTAGTGTTGAAAACGATTTTAGAATACTTATTCTTAATTCTAAAATTTGTTTGGGATAAAACTATTATGTTCCGCGAAAAACTGGTATATATAGGACAGTATATCTTTGTATTTGTAGCATCGCCGTTTGTAAAAATGTCGATTAACCTGCACAACATGCGTCGTGATATGAGTGAGGCACGATACAAAAAAGGCGGACTTAGAGCATCTTTAGTATGTATTCCGTACATAGGAAAATTTATGTTCGGGCGACGCGGACTTTTTGTGACATCTTTTAACTATGCCGCCCCTATTTTGAGCATAATTTTTCTACTAAACGTAATATCTTACGCCACGGCAACTAACTTTTCTTTAAGGCTTACAATCAATGGAGAATTTTTTGGATACATCGAAAGCGAACAAGTCTTCCTTGACGCTGAAGCCTCGGTTTTACAGCGTGTGAACTATTTCGGGAGCGGGCAAACGATTGAACTAAACCCAGAATTTGCGATTGCTAACGCTGGTTCAAACGATACGCTTACTCGTGACCAAGTCGCAAATCTTATTCTTAGGCGCTCGGATTTTAATCTGACTTATGCTCACGGTTTTTTTATTGATGGAAATTTGCATGGTGCGATTCTTGATGAAGACCTGCCACTAATCCGAGAAACCATTAACTCACTACTTTCTGCTTATGCTGGAAATAATATCGGCGGTGAATATAGCGAAAACGATGATGATTCGGACGATTTAGGCGAAACTGATGACACTAACGAAGTCAACGAAACCGAAGAACCAACAATTCAAGCTAATATTTTAGAAGAAGAAGTCAGCTTTATGAACCACGTTGTGTGGGAAGGATATGACCTGTTCTTAGAAGAAAGCGTGGTTTCGCCCGAAGAAATAATTGCGATTATTACGGCAACTCGTGCCAATGGTGACCCTTACCTACCAGTCATGGTGACAAGGGTCGAGGAATATAACGCCGAAGTCGCTTTTGAAAGCATTGAACGACCTGATGATACGCTCTTTTCAGGCTCAACAAGTGTAGTTCAACAAGGGATTCTCGGCATTAACCGAGTTACTGCACGTGTTTCTTATGTAAACGGTGTAGAAATTCGCCGAAACGTAATGCAAACTGCGGTTGTTTCAGAACCTACCACACAAATCGTAAATCGCGGAACCAGACAACATACTACTGGTGTAACAGCAACCGAACAACGTCATTATGGAATGTTTATATGGCCAGTGGTAGACACCGCTGGCAACCGTGCGGGTACGATTACGCGTGGAATCGGAGGCGGTCACAACGGTCTGGATATAGCAGTAGCAATGGGAACACCGATTGTGGCGGGTGCTGGTGGTGTGGTAGAACTCTCACAATATAACAACGGTAGTTTTGGTCACACTGTTGTCATTCGCCACGAAGACGGCAAACGTACACTTTACGCTCACGCAAGTGCACTCCACGTGAGAGAAGGGGAAATAGTTACTCAAGGTCAACAAATCGCAAGCATCGGCTCTACTGGGAGAAGCACTGGTCCTCATCTACATTTTGAAGTAATCGAAGCGGGCGGAAACCGCCGATTAAACCCACGACATTTTTTACCAAACTCATAAGAGCGAAGAATGCAAAAAACACTGCCATCATAGTTATGGCAGTGTTTTTTATGCAAAGTCGATTTTAATCCAAAGCACTTGGTGAATCTACGAGGTATCGCAATACCTGAAGAGCATCATCTACTATATCAAGCGTGCCGTTTTGATTAAAGATATTAGACAGCGTTTGGCAAGAGTTGACCCAAAAGAAAAGTCTGATAAGCTGAGCAGAGCTTATCAGAGAACACTTCCTCTTTAAGAATTGACTGCAATGCAGATAATTTTAGGCAATTTTAGAGGAAAAGTTTGAGAGCTTCTGACCGGGATTGAACCGGTGACCTTATCCTTACCAAGGATACGCGCTACCGACTGCGCCACAGAAGCAAAAATTCTAACTCTATTATATCATAAAAAAATCAGTTAGTCAAGCAATTTTTGAAAATTTTTTGAAAGCAAGAAAAGAGCTTCGGGGGTGGATCTTCTTATGAACACTGGCTCTTACTCGCTTTATAAATATAGACACGATTTTTTTGAATCAAGCAGCCAAAGCGGTTTTAATTCCGCCCTGACTGCTCAATTCAAGAAAAAGTCGATTTAATCCAAAGCACTTGGTAAATCTACGAGGTATCGCAGGATTTGCAGTGCGTCTGCTATAGTTGGATTGTCTGGGTCAGATATTATAGCCGCCCTTCTAAAATCGCAACTATCAAGACTATTTGAAAGCCCCACAAGATATCGCAGAATCTGCAAAGCATCATATATTTCTAATTCGGCTATAAAGTCAAATTCATGCTCGTATTCCCAGCGACCGCAACTGCACTTTAAACCACGCCTTTCAAGTATTTCTCTATGCGCTTCTCTGCGTTCCTCGGACTTCTCACGCTTAAACGTTTCTACACGTGCCGAAACTTCTTCAAACGTCGGGAGTTCGAGTAACTCCAAAAAAAGATTTGATGACATATGGGTTTCAACAAAATCATAGTTGTAATCACTGGCAAACGTTGCACGGTAATTTTGTCTTGCTAAAAAATCAGCATTGGTAGTAAACAATGTAATCTTTATCACCGCGTTGTTAAACATTGATATAATTTCATCTCGTGTAGCTCTAAAAGAAACTGCCTGCCAACTTGCATTAGGGATTCTGCTCCACGGGCGTGAACCAATACGTTCCAATATGCCTTCAACGCTTACATCATTAAAAGGAAAAAATGATAATGCAACATGGATTAGTTCGTCGTCATCAGCATAAAACATCGATTCAAGGAGTGCGATGTCTACACTAACACCCAAGGATGGTTGTGTTGCATTAATTGTTGTTGTCAACGAAAATACCATAGTTACCACAAGTGCTACTGCTAAAAGTCTTTTTTTCATAATAAGTTCCTTTCTAAGCTATAATTGTTTTATCGACAATAACCACAACTTGTTGCACAAGTTCGATTGAAACAACCAGTAAGCCCCACTAAATATCGTTGAAT
>WRGW01000044.1 GCA_009786985.1 Oscillospiraceae bacterium | reverse complement strand
GGAATTTATTTCTCTCATTTAGAACTTGACGAAAGCAAAACAAGAGTTCTAAACGAGGGAATTTATTTCTCTCATTTAGAACTTGACGAAAGCAAAAAGGGAGTAGAGCATGAACGAAATAGTAATCGCTAAATACGGCGAAATCGCTTTGAAGGGTCATAACAAGCGTTCTTTTGAAGAAATCCTTATTCGTAATATCAAAAAAACACTCTCTGATTTAGGGGAATTCAAAATCTCCCGAATGCAGTCTACCGTTTATGTTGAGCGAATTGATGGTGTATCTGATTCAGTTAATTTAGAGAGCATGGTGTCACAGCTTAGGAAAGTTTTTGGGCTGGGTGCCGTTCAAAAGTGTGGTGTTCTTAACAAAGACAGTTTTGAAACAGTAGCAGAGCAAAGTGTTGCATATTTGAAGAAAACAAAAGTGCTTGATTTTGCTAAAACTTTTAAGGTTGAATCGAGACGTTCTGACAAATCCTTTCCTTTGAATACGCCAGCTATTCAGAGAGAACTCGGTGGAGTGGTGCTTGATGCTTTTCCGCATTTATCAGTAGATGTTCATAACCCTGAAGTCACACTTACGCTTGAGGTTCGTGACAAAGCGGCGTATCTTAATGCTCAAAGGCTTACTGGAGCGGGAGGTTTACCAGTCGGTTGTTCGGGGAATGCTTTACTGATGTTGTCTGGAGGAATCGACAGCCCAGTAGCCGCTTATATGATTGCTAAACGTGGAGTAAAAATCGATGCTATTCATTTTCAAAGCCCACCGTATACTTCTGAACGTGCTTTAATGAAAGTCACCAGTCTTTGTGAGCGATTGAAACCTTATCTTATAAATCTTCGTTTGCACTGTGTAGATTTCGCGGAATTGCAAGAGGCCATTCGTGATAACTGTCGTGAAGAATACGCTACTGTAATTCTTAGGCGAATGATGATTAAGGCTGCAAATCTTTTGTGCGAACAAAAGCAAAAAAGCGGAAATAATGTCTATAAAGCACTGATTACAGGGGAATGTTTGGGTCAAGTGGCAAGCCAGACTTTATCAGCAATCGGTTGTACTGACCATGTTGCTGATTTGCCAGTTTTACGCCCGTTAATCGGTATGGATAAAATTGAGATTGTGGCACTCGCTCGTAAAATTGATACTTTTGATATAAGCACTTTACCTTATGAAGATTGTTGCACAGTCTTTACCCCAAAACATCCTAAGACTAATCCGAAATTAGCCGACATATTTGCACTTGAAGCACAATTCGATTATGACAGCTTAGTTCAAAAAGCAGTAAATCAAATCACAGTTGTAGATTTTTAGCTTAATTGTGAAACTTTATCTTGTGATAATGTGACTACTTTAATGATTTATAGGGGCGTGATTTTAATAATGAATATTAGCACTAACGAAAAATTAGCACGGGTTGTGGCACAACTCCTTAGAGCGAAAGGAATGAAAGTTTCTTTTGCGGAAAGTTGCACTGGAGGGCTTCTTGCCGCCACGTTTGCAAGCGTATCTGGAATTTCTGATATTTTGGATTTGAGCTTTGTGACTTATGCTAATTGGGCAAAAATCAACTATACAAATGTAACGCAGGATATTCTTGATGAGTTTGGTGCTGTTTCGGAACATACGGCCGTGCTTATGGCATCTGGTGTTCGCGAACGCTCAGGCTCGAACATAGGTGTCGGAGTTACTGGAATTGCAGGACCTGAGGGCGGAAGTATAGATAAACCAGTTGGTACAGTATACATCGCTTTTGCGATTGAAGAAGATACGATTGTGGAGCATTTCAACTTTTCAGGCGACCGAAACGAAATAAGAAAACAGACAGTTCGACAAGCACTTACTCTGCTTGGGGAATGTGTGTAAGCCAAACAAGATGTCTGTAAACGGAGCTTTGCTTCGCTGTAGGACATTGTCGAAGGAAACCGAACATTGAAGGTCGGTTTTAAAATCAGCGGGTGAATTGTTATCGCCCCTACACAAAGTACCGGTGGAGGTCAAAATATGTTATCACCAGCTTACAACAAACGTCCAGCAGCGAGAGGGAAAGTTCGAGAGTCTACTAAAAGCACACCAGCTTTTATTGAATGGCGACAGCCTCGTAACTTTGTCTTTGGCTTTGTTATGTCTTTAATCGGTATAGTGCCACTTGTTTTTTTGGCGACGCTGAACTGGTTAAGGATTGGCGGTGGATACGGTGTCGGAGCAGCAAGTGAAGTTATGCGGCTTAGTATATTCGACTTGATTTTTTCGCCAATCGCTACTCGTGAAGCTATGAACGCTGGTGTTTTAGAAATCACTGGCGGAACTGCACTAGGTTATGAAATGGCGGAATGGTTTTCGGGTTTTTCGGCATTTTTTACTGGGCTGGCTATTTTGTTTGTGGGTTCTGTTATTCTTGTTTTTGCATCTATGATTACCTGTCGTAAACCTAAAGCACGAACCGCTTTTGCATACGCTGGTTTTTTTGTAGGTCTGTCTGTGCCAATTATGCTTATTGTATTGTCGCACGTAGCAAACGCTCGACTTGATGAGAATATATTAAATTTCACTTTTTATCCATTCCTCACAGGGCTTGTAGCGATTATGAGCATGGTGTATTGTGTACGTTTTCCGGTCTTAACCGATGATAGCTATAGAAGAAATTCTCTGCTTACTAAAGCGGTCACGACTTTTGTGCCGGTCAAGGGCGATGGAGTTCGTGAGGGAGTGCGTAAGGTGATTTTTACATCAGCACTCGCTTGTTTTATCTACTTTGGTTCGACGCTTGGAGTTGATTTGTTCAATGAGTGGCGTGCGGCACGAATCCGTGCAAGAGTTGAAAAGGCTGCCGAAATAATGTTAGTAGACTTAAGCGGTTCTGAATTTGACGACATTCGCCATCTCGAACCTCGTTATTATTTAGAACTGTTTAGTCAAAATCCTGACACTCGTGGGTTTGTCCGAGTTGGTGATACACGTGTTCAATATGCGATTGTTCAAGCTGAGGATAACCATTTCTACCTAAATCGAGATTTTGACGGGAATCAAAGCAGGGGTGGTTGGCCTTATGCACATTTCCGAAACAGATTTGAAGGAACGGAACTATCTGATAACACAGTGCTGTTCGGGCATAACATCTCTACTGGTGCGTATTTTTCGTTGCTTTCGAGATACTTTTCTACCACAAGAAATGGTTCGCTTAGCTTTTATCAAGAAAATCCGTTTGTCCAGTTTAATACCTTGTGGGAACGCATGGAATGGAAAGTGTTCGCGGTGGGGCTTTTTAATACAGAAGCACGTCACGGATTCGTACACGATTATTGGGATAGAATCGAGTTTGAAGATGAGGACGATTTCCACGAATTTATCCTCGATATTATGGATAGAAGTGTTTTGCACACCGATGCCGATATAGAATACGGCGACCATATTCTAACACTCTCGACTTGTTATTATCCTTTGGGATTAGGGCGTACTACGGCTGAATCGCGTGCAGTAATTTTCGCTAGGCGACTTCGCCTAAATGAGAGTAGAAGCGACTTTGATATAGATGCTGCCGTATTCAACCGATACGCATATTTTGGTGATTTTGCACCTGCAGCACGTGCGTATGGAAGCGGTCGCAGGCGACTTTGGCATAGCTGTAAATTGCTTAGTTATGAAGGTGATTGTTTAGCGTGCGAAAACGATTAGTGTATAGTCGCTTAACCTAAAAAATCAAGGGAGGTTTGGGATTTATGAATTTTGAAAACCGCACTAAAGACGAAACTGCAGAGCTTGATGAAATTGTATCCAAATACGGTTCAGGTGGTGACAATAAAACCAGCGAAATTGGTGAGGATTTAGGAAAAATCACTGAAAAAGTCACGCTTTCTAAAGAAACAGAAAAATCAAACGAAATTCAAGAGAAAAATCAAGACCAGTATGAAAATTATGAAATCCGTGGAAATAAATCATTTGGTGAGCGTATACTTAGTAGACAAGGTACGTTTGTGATTTCTGCTACTGTGATTGTTCTTTGTTTGATTGTGAATACGGTGGCATCAGTTTTAGCTGAACCACCAATAGAACTACCAGAATTTAATTCACGTGTACTCACAATAGGTGGTGGAAGATTGCCAGAGCTTGAACCGTTACCAGTGCCAATTCCAACCCCGCGCTGGACTGAGCATAATGGTTACAGTATCGAACGCAACGGTGACTTAATCGGCTGGATTGAAATTGAAGATACTCGCTTAAACTACCCAGTCGTACAAAAAACGTTGGAACAATACGAAGAGTCTGGTTACAACGGTTTCTACTGGATTAACCGCAATTTTGACGGTGTATGGATTTATGAAAGTCGTGGAACGTTGTTTGTAGACCGTCACACCCCTATTGCTGACACTCGTCGCCCTAACAACACTGTTATTTATGGGCATAATATGCGATTTGGGCATAAGTTTAATTTCTTGATTGATTACGTCAACAGCTTTTATTATACTTATCAAAAGCACCCGACAATTCAATTTGTAACGATTTATGATGAGTTTGACAGTGTTTACAATACGTATAAAATTTTTGCGGGAATCCATCAAAACACAAGGCAAGCACATGGTCAAGTTTTTGATTATTTTAGACGTAGGCACTTTAATTCTGACCACTGGGAGCATTGGGGTGGAACCGCTCAAGACGCTTTTTTTGACTTTATTGGAAACGTCATGGATAGAAGCCTTTTTTTCACTGATGTAGATGTGCAGTTTGGTGATGAGATTTTAACGCTGTCTACCTGTTTGTTTGAACCGCTTGGTAGAGATGTAGATGCACGATTTGCGATATTCGCAAGGCGACTTCGCCCAGGGGAAGACCCTCATGTAAACACCGATGTAGCACGTCAGAACCCTGACCCACTCATGTTCGACGAATGGTATCGTCGCCGTGGCGGTTCGTGGGGCGGGGAAAGAATGTGGGATACCTCAAAAGTCCTTGGATTTGACGAATGGCTCGCCAACAACCCTAATTGGTGTTCAACCGACCCACAAAGAGCATCTTGACATTAACATTTATAACCAGTATTCAATATCGAGAAAGGAGTTCTCTGAATAATATGCCACAGATGGATGTTCGTAAAGTTAAGGCTGGTTATGGTAATCGCCCTAAAGCTAAGGCTGGTTTTTTTCCTCGTAAGGGTGATTCAGCTGGTGAATTTATTCGCAAAATAGTCTTGATTGCTTCGATTCTGCTTTTGGTCGCAACTACTTTAGTCGTGTTGGATTTTTATGTTTTCGGTAATTTTTTGGGTTTTTTTGAAGAAGATGTTACCGAAAACCCTATTCTTGTGGATTTTGACCGTAATGATAACTCGATTGGGACGATTACACTCCCTGAAAATGACCCGCTTAATCCTGGAGTTGCTGTCGAAGTTCCGATTCTTGACGTTTATCGTGAATTTTGGGAGTCTAATGATGAATTTGTCGGTTTTCTCTCGCTCGGTGATGATGACGACCCTTATATTCATTACCCAGTTGTGTGGAGGCGTTACGATAATGAATTCTACCTAAACCACAATTTTGACCGTGTTCCTACTCGTAACGGAACTTTATTCACCGATGGTTGGGGGATTTTTACCGCACCTAATCCAATCACTGGTGAAAGCGGTCGACCTGATAATGTTGTTGTCCACGGTCATAACATTCGTGTTCGAGCGTTGTTTCATTCATTGCGGCATTATGTAAACCGTGATAATGGATTTCAGTTCTTACAAGATAACCCAATTATTCAGTTTGATACACTTTTTGAAAGAGGGACATACAAAATTTTTGCAGTAGCACAAATGCCAGTATTAGACCATCTCGTCGCTGAAGGGAGTAGAGAGCTTTTTCCGTTTTGGCGAAAAAGCCATTTTGAAACCTCGGACGATTTTTATGAATACGTTGTCGAGCTTTTAGACCGAAGCCGATTCCATACTGATGTAGACCTGCGATACGGCGATGAACTGCTCACACTCGCAACGTGTGATGCGTCCATGTTTGGCGAGGGCGTTCGGATTGTTGTCGTTGCACGCCGTGTTCGTGAAGGCGAAAGTTATGAAATGAATGTTGACGAGTTTGTAAATCTTAGAGCAGAAAACAGTGGTCGCACTTCTGATGGGTTTGTAAAATACAAGATGTTTGATTCATATTATCGCAACTTAAACGGGCGTAATGGTTGGGTCGGGCGACACAGTAGAAATTGGGATACGTCACGTGTCGAAGGGCTTGATGATTTTCTCAGGCGAAACCCTTATTTCGTTACTGGGAATTTGGAGTATTTGAATGATTAAGATACAAGTTCTAAAACAATGATGCTAATGAATAGGTTCTAAAAAATAATAGGGAGAATAATAAATGAGATTTATTCCACCGAAAAATATTTTGATTAAAATATCGTTTGCTTTGGCGATTATATCGTTTTATACCTACATATTCGCTGTTATGGATTTTGTTGACGGCGGCGAGTTTTTGGATTTGCCAAACTATTATGATTATTCGACTGACACAGACAATGCTGAAAACACCGGAGAGGAATCAGATTTTGAAACTGGCACAAATGCGGTTTTAGGGGTTGATTTTTCTGACAATCGTGTGCCACAATTCACTGATTTTGTAGCGGCACCTACTGTTCCGCGCAATGATGCGGATAACGATGATGAATCTGGTGAAGACGATTACGATAATGAATCTGACGTGCTTGGTGCTGGTTCTGAAAACGACTCGGGTTATGAAACTGGACTTGTTGGAGAAGACGAAGTCCAGTCTGTTGGTGTGGAAGGCGACGGAGAGAGTTCTATTCCAGAGGTTGCACCACCCACTACAACTACACAGACAGCATCTACTATGACTCCTGTTGCTACTTCACCGCCAGCTGAAACAACCGCTCCTAATAGCGGAAGTGGTGGGAATAGTGGGAGTTCTGGAGGAAACACAAGCGGTGGGAATTCTAACCGTCCGGGGGTCTCACAGACTTTTCGGATTACATCTAACGGGCGAATAGTTGAGGGTGAGGCTTTTGATATTCTCACTCGTGTTGTTGAAGCTGAAATAGGTGGCAACTTTCATAGAGAAGCTATTAAGGCACAAGTAATTGCGGCATACACCTATATCAGACGGCATAACGAGGCTGGGAATGCCCCGGTTCTGCCAATCAGACCAGAAGCAACCGAACGTACTTTGCGATATGCACGTGAAGTTTTTGGAACGGCGATTTTCCACAATGGAGAACTGATTCAAGCGGCATTTTCGGCATCATCAGCTGGATGGACTTCGTCGGCACGTAATGTGTGGGGGAGAGATATTCCTTATCTTCAGAGCGTGCGAACTTCTTTCGATGAACGCCACTGTCCGCGTTGGCAATACCAGCGTGATTTTACTGCAAGTGAAATTCGTGACAACGTCCGCCGGGTGACTGGTATAGAACTCACTGGTGCCCCAAGTAACTGGCTTAGAATCGTAAACCACGTCGATACCGTTTATGTCGGAACGCTTTCAATCGGCGGACAAAATTCATTCACTCGTAACGGTGTAGAAACACCGCTCACTGGGAGATTCTTCAGAGAGCAGATTATGGGATTTGAACTGCGTTCAGCGTCGTTTACATTTACCTATAACAGTTCAACGGATACATTTACATTCACCACCAACGGTTTTGGACACGGTGTAGGATTATCACAAAACGGTGCAAATATTTTAGCAACTCATCACGGATATAGCCATCGTGATATTCTGCTGTTTTATTACCGTGGAGTTACTATTAGATAAAGGGGATTTTGGTTATGCAAAAAGAAAATAAACTTAGTGTGAGGTTGGCTTCATTATTATTATCGCTGGCTTTTTTAATCATGACTATGGTTAGTTTACAGATTGTTGTATTGGCTACTGAGTCAGAACCTGAACCTGAATCGGATTCGACACCTGAAATTTCGATTGCTGATTATGAGTTTACAATCAGCAGTGCCCTTTTAATTCTTAGAGCACTTGTAGGGCTTGAAGAATTGACAGATGCACAAAAATTCCTTTACGATGTTGATGGTAACGGTTGGATTGATATAAACGATGCGTTACAAGTTCTTAGATATTTAGTTGGCTTACCAAGTGTGTTAGACGACCGTGAATTACCAACTTCAGAACTGACACCGTCGCCAGAGATTCCAGAACTTGAAAATCTCACGGAATTAGCTACTGAAGTTGTTCGTCTTGCTAATATCGAACGTGAAAATCGTGGATTATCACCATTTACTGTTGCGAGCGATGATATGATTATGGCAGCTAATCTTCGTGCAAGAGAAATCACAGTTTATTTTTCGCACACACGCCCTAACGGAACTTCATGGACTACAACGTTAATCGAAAACAACATACCGCATACTACCGCTGGTGAAAATTTGGCATGGGGTCAAAGAACTCCTGCGGAGGTGATGCAAGGTTGGATGAATTCAAGAGGACATAGAGAAAATATTTTGAATCCAAATTTCGGACGAATTGCTGTCGGTGCTGTTCAATATAACGGTAGATTTTATTGGGTGCAACTATTCAAGAATCCTTGAGAAGCCTAGGGTTTGCTGAAGTTGATTAGAATTAAGATTCTACCTTTGCATTTTACCCCCCATTTCAGATTTTGCTCTGGAATGGGGGATTTTTAGATTAAAAAAAAATTCTCCTAAATCGACCTCCCGAAAAACCGCTATACACTGCGGTTT
>WRGW01000043.1 GCA_009786985.1 Oscillospiraceae bacterium | reverse complement strand
AAACCTTGCCGCATTTTCGCAGCACAGGCTTTTCTCGTCATTTTACCCAAAAATACTCGTTAATACACAAAGTATTGCCTGCGTTTTTTGTGCAAAATCACAAAAAAATCTGCGTGGCAAAAAATACAACGAGGTTTTCGGAGGTTGCCTATAGTCAATTTAATTGACTTATATAACTGTGTTATAGGAGGAAAGACTAATGAAAAAATCAAAATTCCCGTTATCAGAAGATGCAGGATTAGTTGTCGGAGGGAGTGCGGGTATATACGGAACTGGCGTAGCTCTACACGGAAACAGTGCACGTGTAAATCCAGTTAAATCCGTAATACCTCAATGGGACAACGTAGTGAGCGACCATAAAACAAGAGGATACCACAGATTAGACGGTATTGACACCCTCGAACGTAAAGCAGAACTCGCCAAAGAAGAAGTTGACAACAATCCACTTTAGCGATTTATAGCAATCTCCGAAAACGTATAGAAGTTTTCGGAGATTGCCTTACGTAAGTTCGCTTTCTTTAATGAGCCTTACTCGTTCATAATAGCATCTACAACTTCAATCGCATTGTCAAGAATGTCCTGTGCTCTGTTCGGATTTAGTCGTGCTGTGTCTAAATTCGTACGAACGACCATGTAGAGGTCTTCTGGGATTGGCAGGTGATTAAACTCAATTCCTTCACCCGCCGCCAAAGATGAACCTTTGATTCTAAAAAAGAAATCGTCTACAATATTCGGGTGTTCGCCGAAACGTTCATATAAATTCAGATAAAATTCCTCAACACTTAGCCCAGTTTCGCCGCCCGGTATTTGTTCGAGGGTTTTTCTATCACCAACAAAAATCAAAGCATTCGCACCCTGAATTTCGCCGAACAGCTTCACAGTATTTCCGTGAACTGAACGTGGGTCACGCCCCTCGCTAATCAAATCTATGAACAAACATTTTACATAGATATTATTATTGCCGCTAAAATCTGGAGTGAACTGCTCAAACGATTTCTGCAGTGTATCGCCCTCGAATCGAAAAAACGACGATGACTCATGCTCACCCGAAATGAACAGCACTGTTAAATCTGGTTTTTCTCCTCCTAGTGTGAGGAAAATCAATCCTGCAATAACTAAGACAAAAAAAACGATTATAAAAACGTGGAGCTTATAGTGATAATAAAAGTTCGACATAATCGCCGAAAAACCAACTGGGCGTTCAATATGCGGTTTATCACTGTTAGAATGCGTTTCGAGTGAGGTTTCATCATCAGTAACCAACCCCTGCTTTAGTTTTAGAAGCTCACGACGCTCGTCCATATAAAAATCAAACCTCCTTCAACAGCCTCATCAAGACAATTGCAAAAACCTGTGTTCAATCGACAAGACAACCCCCACTCCCAACAAATTTCGAGGGAATGGAGGTTATATTATTATTTCTAAATTATTGAAAGTTCAGATGTAATACCCCGACGCTCTGCATCGATTCTCGCGAGCAAAGCACGAGGAGTGCAGGGATTACCCTGAGGTGTCACTAAACATTCAAATTTTTAATCCAGAACACACCTTAACCAGCAGCCAAAACATCGTTTCCAGTAGCAGAATAGTTAGCCTGCAAATCACTAGCGATTTGTGCCGCAATGCTCATCTCGCCATCTTCTGGAGCAGTAGCAGCTTGAGCCACTTGTTCAGCTACGCTACCTTCAAATGCACCTGGTACAGCAAAACTCGGAGAATCAGACTCTTCCACAGATGCAGCCACGACCGCTGTATTTGGAGCGGTTGCGATTTCGTTCATCATTTCAACAATTGTCTCGACTGGTTCGGCGTTATAATCTGGTGCGAACTCAGCAGCAGAAGTCGCATTAGGGTTAGGATTAGGATTGCCGTTCATTTCGAGAGCGATATTCGCATCAAGAATGTCAGCGTTCTCACCTAAGTTCACCATAGCTTCTAAGCTCGGAGTTACATCTAAGCCCCTAGCTTGGTCATACGCCATTTCAGTAGCAATCACATCCGCGCGCATAGCAATTTCGCCACGTGCAGCAGATAGAGGGTCAAGCGCAGCTTCAGCGTTTTGACCAGTCGGAGATGCCACACCTCCAGTTTCAAAAGTTCCACTACCCCATACCGATGCCGAAGCAACATCTGCACCGTCATGCATATCAAGCCCGTTGTTTAGATAGCTAAACATCTCTGATACAGTGTTTTCGGTGTTCACCGCCGCCGATGCTCCGCTAACTTGAGTTACACCTGTATTAACATTGTTTTCAGTACTTGCAACTTCTCTCCCAAGTGTATTACGCTGATTCGCCTGTTCATTTACGGTACGCGTTACTGGTAGATTGGCGTTGGCTTGTAAAATTCCTTGTAAAGCACCCATAATATTTTCCCCCTTTTTGATATTTTTTATGAAATATATGTGAGAGCGATGAATCTCGCTTTCAAGTCCTATACTTATTATCGGCAAAATAACCTAAAACTTTAGCTTTTTAAAGTAAAAAAATCAACGATTGAGCCAAATTCTACATATAGTGTTACCAAGAACTTAATTGACGTATTATGTAGAGATTCCTCTCTAAAAATATAGAGAGGAATAGCATAAACAGGTTTTTAATCTGGCCAATGTGGTAATTCTTGGTACGGAATGTTATGATTTCCCCGCCTGCGATTGCGGATTTCTCTTAGAGAAACTTCTTCCCCGATAAATTCCGACAGCTTTTCGGAGAAAGCCTCGTCTGCTTCTTCGGTGAACTCGAACTCTGCGAGGATTTCTAAATGCTCCTCGACCATCTCAGGCGTAATCCCGACTTCGGCGTACTTCTCTGGAGCGTGCCAGTAAAACCACATAGGAGTATAAATCGCACCTTCGTGATAGATTGCATGGTCTGAAACAAAATGTTGCATAAGTGCATCTTCATCAAGAGAAAGGATTAACTCGATTTCTTCATCGGTGAAAAAATTCCAACCATGTTCGATAGAGCGTAGTCTATGTTCTTCAAAAACTCTTGCAACCTCATCTAAAGGAACATCAAAATGTTTGATAAACGTGAAAATATTAGGATAGTCTGACAAATTTGTTGCGGGCTTATCAGTAAAAAATCGGTCATTCATAGCCCACTGATGGACAAAGCAGTCAGAACCCATACTCATATTATTGGGATTAACAAGATTTATCAGCCAATCTGGAAACGTGCCAAGACACCAATCACCTGAAGTGTCAGTTGGTACATCAAAAGCGACTATCCAAGAATCTCTCCCCCATCTATTTTCGTCAAACGGAGCAGGCATTCCGACAATCTCAAAAGAATTCGGCTGTTGTTGCAAAGGTTGTTCTGTTATTTCAGTCGGCTCTGATTGTGTTGTAGCCTCAGTTGTTACAACCTCGCTTGCTTCGGTTTCGGGAGATTGTGTAGTATTTCCCACTTCGTTTGCACAAGCAACAAGAGAGGTTAGAATCGCAATTAATACAGTTGATATAATTATTTTTTTCATAAGACTTTCCTTTCTTTGTTACCTGTTACCTATTGCAGCGGCTGGGAAAAAATCACGTGGATTTAGTGCCACATTGTCGATTTAACCGACTATATGTGTTCACCCGCTAACAAACTGACTGTTATAAATCTCGGCGTACATACCTTTTTTAGACAAAAGTTCGTCATGCGTACCAGTTTCGACTATGTCGCCAGATTTCATTACCAAAATCAAATCAGCGTTTTTGATTGTTGAAAGCCTGTGTGCTATGATAAAACTCGTGCGGTTTTTCATAAGTGCGTTCATAGCTTTTTGAATGTGCAGTTCAGTTCTGGTATCTACGCTTGAAGTTGCTTCATCGAGTAGCAAAAATGTCGGGTTCGCGACTATACAGCGTGCTATACACAAGAGTTGTTTTTCGCCGTTAGACAGGGTTGCGGTTTCATCGTTAAATTGTGTGTTATAACCGTCTGGCAAGGTTCTTATAAAATAGTCCGCTTTGGCGAGCTTTGCTGCTTTAACAATCTCGCTTTTTGGTGCGTTTGGAAGACCGTATGAGATGTTTTCGCTAATCGTTCCATCAAACACCCAGGAGTCTTGCAAGACCATTCCGAACATTGAGCGTAGTTCTTTTCTTGAAAGTTCACGAATGTCTATTCCATCAACTTTAATCGAACCACCACTTATTTCGTAGAACCGCATTAACAGATTCACAAGTGTGGTTTTGCCAGCACCAGTAGGTCCTACAATTGCGATTTTTTGACCAGATTTAACGGCAAAATTTACGCCGTTCATAAGGAGAGCGTCTTCACTATATCCGAACTGCACGTTTTCAAACACAATGTCGCCTTTAAGGTTTTTGTGGTCGAGCTTTAGTGTAACGTCATCACTAAACGCATCAACTTCATTTTCTTCATCTAAAATCTCGAAAATGCGCTCAGATGATGCAATGGCAGATTGTAAAGAGTTTAGGATAAAAGTAGCTTCGGCAAAAGGCTCTTGCGCCATCTGGACGTACATAAAAAATGATGCAATTTGCCCAATGTTAATTCGCCCAGAAATAACTTGAGATGCTCCTACTGCCGCAATTCCTACATATCCAAGTTGGTTTACTAAGCGAATTACCGGCATAATAACGTACATGATGAACTGTGCTTTTTTATCGTCAACATAAAGTTGGTCGATTGTTTTATGTGTCTTGTTTTTGACTTCGTCTTCAAGTGTAAAGGTTTTGATTTCTACGTGTCCCGAAAAGAACTCTTCAATGCAGGTATTAAATGCACCAACTGCGTTTTGGCGATTAGTGAATAGCTTATTGCTTTTTGCACTGACTAAAGCGACAATCAAAAGCCCTACAAAAATACTACCGAGTGCGATTGCACCAACAATCGGGCTGATTATAAACATCAATATAAACGCACCGATTATTGTTAAAAAAGATGTGAATAGTCGCATAATAGCATCTTTAATAATCTCGTTCAAGCGTTCGATGTCGTTTGTTACTCGGCTTAAAATGTCGCCTTTCTTATGCGTGTCGTAATATTTGAGAGGGACTTTTTCTAACTTAGCTGCAACTCTTTCTCTAAGGTTCAAAGTCAACTTTTGCCCTATTGATGCCATGATAAATTCTTGAAAAAAAGTCAGTATTCCTACAGCTGTATAAATCGCTATTAGCAGAGTTGTGTAATCAAGCAGCTGCGTCATATCAATATTGATTGGGGCTCCAGTGGTAAAATGCAAAATCACCCCATCAAAAATTACGTTCATGCTATCTCTTACTATTAAAGGTGCAAAAAGGTTTAGGCTTACCGCTCCAGCGGCGAATAAGAATGCCGCTAACAGTTTATATTTTTGTTTGCCGAGGGTTTGAATAAGCCTTTTGGTTGTTTTAAGTGGGGACTTGGCACGCGCAGTAGACATACCATCTCCGCCCCAGTCCATCACGTCAATTGTTTGATTGTCATTATCCATAATTATAACCATTCCTTTCTGCCACAAATATGGCATGAAAAAAGCCTGTCAAATTAAGCCCAGTCGAGCAGGGAAACCCTGCCCTTGTTTAGCTCTACAGACCCTTTTGTGAAAGTTCGTCTTCACTAAGTTGCGAATATGCGATTTCTTTATATACTTCACAGGTTTTCATGAGTTCGTCGTGTGTACCTTTTCCAGCGATTTTGCCTTCATCTAATACTATAATCTGCTCAGCATCTCTTATTGTGCTAATTCTTTGAGCGATGTTTATTACAATAGCGTCGGTTGTTTCGGGTTTTAGAGCTTGGCGTAATGCTGCATCGGTCTTAAAGTCGAGTGCTGAAAAGCTATCGTCAAACACATAAATATCTGGTTTTTTCATAAGCATTCGTGCAATCGAGAGGCGTTGCCGTTGTCCGCCAGAAAGATTTTTCCCGCCTTGTTCGATTACGGCTTCTAATCCGCCTTTTTCGTCCACGAACTCTTTTGATTGGGCGATTTGTAAGATACGTTCCATTTCTTTTTCATCGGCGTTTGCGTTGCCGTGGCAAAGGTTGTCAGCGACTGTTCCAGAGAATAGAAACGCTTTTTGTAATACGAATCCTATTCGTTTTCTTACGCTTTCTTGAGGTAGGTCTTTTACATTCACTCCATCAAGCAAAATTTCGCCAGACGTTGTGTCGAGTAATCTTGGAATCAAGCGGGCTAAAGTGGTTTTGCCAGAACCAGTCCCTCCGATAATTGCCGTCGTTGTCCCTGCAATGCAATCAAAGCTGATGTCGTGTAGAACTTGGTTTTCGGCTTCATGATAACCGAAGCAAACGTTCTTGAATCGCAGAGTTGTCTTATTTGTCGCTTTTGAATCTGATTTTTCAGAAACGTTATTGGTTTTGATGATTTTGGCGATTTTAGCCGACTCAGTGTATTCGGCGTTTTTAGCGTCAACTATTTCCGGGCAATAGTCTAACACTTCTCTTATTCGGGCGGCACATACTTTTGCCCGTGGAATGTAAATAAGGGTGAATACTGCCATAATTACGTACATAAGAATATTCATAGCGTACTCGATTACTGCTGTGATGTCGCCTATTTGCATATTTCCTGAATTGATTCTCACCCCACCAAACCATGTTATTGCTACCGCTACGAGTGACATTACGAGCATCACGAGTGGAAGCATTAGGGCAAATGTTCGGTTAATCGAGATATTTAGTTTAGCAAAATGATTAAACGAATTGTTCATGCGTTTAGTTTCGAGCTTGGTTCTGTTAAACGCCCTTACCACACGAATCCCCGAAATATATTGCCCTACAGTGCTGTTGATTTCGTCGAGACCTTTCTGGACTTTTGCGAAGATTGGTAGAACAAATCTTGCAATTATTCCTATAATCAGTGCAAACAAGGTGGCACTGGTGATTATAATTAGTGCCATATAAAAATCACGCCTTAGAGCCAAAATCGTACCCACTACTAATACGAATGGAGCTGGTAACATCATTTCAAAAAACATTCCGAGGGTTGTTTGAACTTGTTCTACATCATTAGTCGCACGGGTTATTAGCGATGATGCGTGAAAGTGTTTATAGTCTTGATACGAAAGCTCTTGCGTTCTATCGAATAGCTGTTTTCTAGTGTTTTTAGCAAATCTTGTTGACACTTCTGCCGAGAAGTATGTCCCTAAAATCGAAAAAATCCCAGTCAACACTGCAACAATTAGCATAAATCCGCCTGTTCTGAAGACATAATCTCTGTTACCTTGCATTACGCCGTAATTTATGATGTCGGCGGTTAATGTTGGTAAATATAGCGTTCCTAACACCTGTAGAGTTATAAAAATTAACAGGACTGTTAGGTTACGCTTGCCGAGCTTTGCTTGCTTGAATAGTTGTAGCATTTAATTTTTTCCTTTGATTTAATCATCTCCACGCTCACGTGGGATTATTCGGATTGGGGTTTTGTCGAGTTCAAAAGCCTCACGGATTTGATTTTCTATATATCTTTGGTAAGAGAAGTGAAATAGCTCTAACTTGTTGCAGAATATTACAAAGGTTGGTGGGTTTACGCTTGCTTGAGTTATATAGTACAGTTTTAATCGTTTTCCGCGGTCAGTTGGGGGTTGAACCCTTGCCGTTGCGTAGGCTAACATATCGTTTAATCTGCCAGTACCGATTCGGGTTGAGTTTTGTTTTAACGTTTCTTTGCAGAGGTTAAACATCTCATCGATTCTTTGCCCAGTCTTTGCCGAAATGAAAGCTATTGGTGAGTATGACATAAATGCAAAATCTGCCGCTAATTGTCGCTTAAACGCTGACATCGTGTGATTGTTTTTCTCGACTAAATCCCACTTATTTACGGCTATTACTGATGCTTTGCCTTTTTCGTGAGCATAACCAGCGATTTTTTTATCTTGTTCTGAAAACTCAGTCCCTCCAGTTGGTGAGGTTTGGGCGGCGTGAGCGTCTACCATAATTACGCATACGTCTGCTCGGTCGATTGCACTTAATGCTCTTAAAACGCTATAATGCTCAATGTCTTCACCAGCCTTAGTTACTCTAGACTTTCGGCGAATGCCTGCTGTGTCGATTAAGAGAAAACTTTCGGTTTCATAGCTTTCTGTGAGCGTGGTGTGTTTATTTCCTTCATCATCGATTTCGGTTTCTTGTGATTTTGATTTTAGGGTTCTTTCTATTATAGTATCTACAGCATCACGAGTGGTTCCTGCTACGTCTGACACTATTGAGCGTTCTTCTCCTGCTATTTGGTTTACTAAAGATGATTTTCCTGCATTTGGTTTTCCTATAATCGCAATTTTTGTTATCTGGTTTTCTTCGTCGCTGTCAGATTGAAGTCTTGTTTTGCAAGACGAGAGTTGCGGTGTCAGTGGCGTGCCCAGTCGAGTGGGCAAAGCCCACCCTTGATGGGCTTCTGCCACTGAGCAGGCAACTTGAAGAG
>WRGW01000042.1 GCA_009786985.1 Oscillospiraceae bacterium | reverse complement strand
TTTGTACGAATATTCGCTAATATTCAAACAAAAATTAACGTAGTATGGTGTCAAAAAGACCGAAAAAACTTATAGGTTTTTATGTTAATCGACTATACTATCGATTTCACCACGTTCAAACCGCATTGTTTAATGTGCAATGCGGCGTGCGAAAGCCTCAAATTCTTTTGTAGTATTTCACGATGCATAAATTGTTTGATAGGTCGTTTGCTCCAAATCGTTGATTCGTCAGGCTAAAATGAGAGAAATGAATCCCCTCATTTTAGCCCTTGTTTAGCAGTAGTCATGTTTTTTCTCCTACATTAAAATCATACTAACACACTAAATTTCTGGAATAACCAAAGCACATACGATGTATGCGATTAAAGCTGTTCCGAAAGACAAAAATCCGAGTATGACAGCGATTACCCTTACTACTGTAGGGTCTAAACCAACGTATTCGCCGATTCCGCCACAAACACCTGTAAGCATTTTATTTGTTCTCGAACGTAAGAGCTTTTTGTTGTTCATAGTTCTTTAATTACTCTTCGCGCGGGTCGATTGTTTTGATAGCGTCATCAAATCTTCCGTAACACCCGATATTAGATTTGTATGCTTCGTCAGGGGTTTTGCCGTGGCGAATATCTTCGAGCATTTTGCCAACACGCACAAATTCATACCCAATGATTTCGTCGTTTTTATCAAGTGCTAATTTTGTGATGTAACCTTCTGCCATTTCCATATAACGTGTGCCTTTAGCTTTGGTTGAGAAAATCGTTCCTACTTGTGAGCGTAAACCTTTTCCGAGGTCTTCAAGCCCTGCCCCGATTGGTAGCCCATCTTCAGAAAAAGCAGTCTGCGTTCTACCGTAAGCGATTTGTAAGAATAATTCTCTCATCGCTACGTTTATTGCATCGCAAACTAAATCAGTGTTCAAAGCCTCTAAAATAGTTTTACCAGGTAGAATTTCGCCAGCCATTGCCGCTGAATGCGTCATACCAGAGCAACCTATTGTTTCGATTAGGCTTTCTTCGATTATGCCGTCTTTTACGTTTAATGTAAGTTTGCAAGTTCCTTGTTGTGGTGCACACCAGCCTACACCGTGGGTCAGCCCGCTAATATCTCCGATTTGATAAGCGTTTACCCAACGCCCCTCAACTGGAATAGGTGCTGGGCCATGACCTGTGGCATTCCTGACTGTACACATTTGTTCGACTTCGTGAGAAAAATTTCCTTTACTCATTTAAATAACCTGTCCTTTCTACGATTTTGCGAAATATCAGGGAGAAACCCTGCTTATCTCACACTCATACATTTAATTATACACTATTTTTATAACAATTGCAAGAGTTATAACATATTTTTTTGTTAATTCGATTGACTTTTGCGAAAAATGTGTTATGGGCTGTTGAATAATTGCTTTTCAACTATGAATGTAGTATATATTTATGATTATACGTAAATTAAATCTTGTTGGTAAATTTGCAAAACAAACACACAATATAATTAATGAATATTGTGCAATATATCCAGAAAACTATTGACAAAAAAAATATATATGTTATAATGTATATTATGTTGATTTTAATAAAAACGTTAAAATCACACGAAATAAGAAAAAACGTAATATTATAAGGAGGTTAAAAATTATGACAAAAATAAAACAATATCTAAAGTTTAAGATGTTGTTTGGTATGATTTTGGCTATTGTTACAGTTATAGGAACGGTGGGTAGTTCTTATTATTCGGAATGTAACAAACAAAACACGGACGAAACAATTGTTGAAAGTTTGATGTTGTTTGTAGCAAATCCCATAGGCAATATGACAAATTTTTATTTTCACGAATACTCACAAATTGTCGGTTTTAGAGGTGATATTGATTATTGTTTTGCCTACTATTTATCAAGGCTTTTCATGGAATTACCAACAGAAAAGTTCACTTGTGCTGGTTGCGGTTTATATCAAGAATGGAGTAAATATTATGACTTTAATTAAAAAAACTTTGCGTTTGATTTCACTTACTGTGCTATTTGCCACGGTTTTCTTTTTAGTAGGTGGAACTGTTTCTTTAGAACCAACAATAAAAAATGGTTCTGACAATATACACATCTTCAATTTTTCAGCTAACAGTTCAGTTGTTGTATGTGGTAGCATCGAATATCGTTTGGCACAAATGGCAGCAAATACACTTAATGAACTTAATAGAACCCGAACAACTGATGTTGTTATAGAACCTTTTATAATGTGTGATATTGGGCATCATTTGTGGGTTGCCATTCCGCCTGCTAACAGGGTGAGGACTGTACACAGGGAATTTCCAACTTCACCACGTTGTGCAAGAATTACTTACGATGCTGTGCGTTGTTCTTTCTCGACTTGTAGAGTTACAAGCAATTTGGTTCATGCAGTTCAACGTATCACCTGTCCGCCACCTTGGAACTGTTGATTTTAATTAGACTTCTTGGAATATTTATACCAAAACCGCCTTGACTGTTTTTAAAAACAGTCAAGGCGGTTATTCATTCTAAACTGGCGCTCCGATTTTTTTACGAATCCTCTCGACTACTTTGTGCATTCCGCTAAGGAAAGTAGGTAGTTTGGTTTCGATTTTTTTGATTGAATCGATGTCACCTTTTTTGCCGAGGTTCTCTAAGTCAGAGGCAAGTGCTGCGAGTGACGGTTCGTCGATGTTATTTAACGCTGATTTCATTCCGTGAACAAAAATTCTGAACGTTGTCATATCATCAGCATTCCATGGTTTGCGGATTATAATTTCACCCAAAACATCAAAGAATTTTTCCGCATCAATCAAGAACGATGCGTTAATTTTAGCAGCAAGGCTTTCAGAGAAGTTGTAGGTAAAGTTTTCGGCAGGAGCAACGTACGCATCTGGTGCAGATTGTGAATCTGGCGAAAGTATGTCTTCTTCAAGCATTGCATAACGTGCACGAACCCTACTCAAGAACTCTGGTGATTGTTTTGATTGAATAAATTTCATCAAATACGAATTAAGCTGAACTGGGTCAATCGGTTTTGAAACGAAACCATTAAATCCATTTTGTGCAAACATATCAGATACGCCTTTAATCGTATTAGCAGTAAGTGCAACAATCGGGTGAGGATATCCTAGCTTACGTATGATTTTTACGGTTTCGATTCCATCCATTTCTGGCATCATATGGTCCATAAAAATGATGTCATACTCATTTCCTGATTTTACTTTTTCGATTGCTTCAAACCCGCTTTCGGCGGTTTCGGCTACTATTTTGTAAGACAACAACAATCCTTTTGCAACATAGAGGTTGGATTCAACATCATCTACTACTAACACACGTGCATATGGCATTGGCTCACGCTCAAACCCAGATTTTTTGCGAACATAGTTTTGTGTGTTCTCTAAATTCTGGAGTGATAGAGATTCTTCATTACCAATTAACGTTTGCCCAGCTGACTTTTGCGGTAAATAGATAGTGAAAAGTGAACCCTCATCCACACGGCTTTCAACAGTGACATATCCCCCCATCAAAGTAATCAGTTGATATGCAATAGACATACCAAGCCCGCTACCCTGAATGGTTTTATTAGCTTTAAGATTAAATCGTGCAAATTCTCTATCGAATAGGCTTTCTGACTGTTTTGTAGTCATTCCTTGACCGGTATCTTGCACACTGAAGACAATCCATAGCTCATCTGATTCCAAAAGTTTATTTGGTTTGTTTGCTTTTTTAGCCAAAATTTCGATATTACGTTTATCATTTATATCCGCTGTTTTGATTGATAATGACACGCTACCTTCGTCAGTATACTTAAACGCATTAGACAAGAAGTTGTTCAAAACTTGTTTGATGCGAGTTTCATCACCGATTAGATATTCTGGCAAAATTTCGTCAACAGAAATTTTAAATTCAATATTCTTGCTACCCTTGTATATGATGTTAAGCTGAACGGTATCTACAATAAAAGATGCCATTCTATATCGAGCATTAACCAATTCCATCTTACCAGCTTCAACCTTAGATAAATCTAAGATATCGTTGATAATTGTGAGTAATAACTTAGATGAGTCATAGATTCTAAACAACGCTTCTTCGGTTTCAGGCGGGTGAGAGGTACGCTGTAACTGAAGTTCGGTGATTCCCAGAATCGCATTCATAGGCGTTCTGATTTCATGACTCATCCTAGTTAAGAAGCGTGTTTTTGCTTGACTTTCTTCGGCGTTTTCGCGACGTTTTTCGTGAGCATCGTATTTTTCTTTTTGCATACAGTTTTGTGGAAGGTCAATCCCAGCTGCGACTTTTCTTGCCATTTCGTAACAGGTATCACAGCCACACGCTTCACAGTCAAAAATTCTGTCAGCCTCAGTTGTTTTTCCGAGAGATATAAATGCACGCTCAATGTCATTTTCGTTGATATCGGGTTGCTCTATGTGGAGCGGTTTATATTGTCTGACAAAGTCATCGATTTTCAGCTCTTTGTCATATTTAGCAAACATTTCAGTGAGATGCTGAGCCTTCATTTCATCTGAAATATTACTTAATTTTTTAAGAACCATCTGCTTTTGGTCGTGGATGATTTTCTTGACTTCAAAGCGATTTTTTGTATTAGTACAACCTGTTCCTAAGTTACAGCCGTTTTTACAGTTAAGTACATCAAAAATTGTCGGCAGATTGATTTTGGGCGTTTTAGAATACACATCAAGTGCATCATAAACGCAGTTTACACCCTCCGCACCGTCGATTAACAGCTCCCCAAAATCATAGTCAGATTTGTAATGAGTGTGCTTTAAATAAAACTCAACGTTTTCTCTAAGCCCACCAGGTGCTGAATATATTCTGCCTAAGAAAGCATCTTCATCATGGTCAAAAGCGTTAAAATCGTCTGGTAAATCAGACAATTCAGGGAGCTTGATTTTATTGGTTTCTATATATTCGTAGAGTTTTTTCAACGTCACATTATAGCTGATTTGTCCAGTCTCTTCAAATTCATTCTTTTTTGCGATACATGGGGAAATCGCAGCGAGTTTATCGGTAACACCTACATAATTTTTCATATAAATCGCAGTACAAAGCATAGGGCTTTGAATAGGTGATAAATTTTCAATCAAAGCATGATTATGCTTCAAAATGTAATTCACAATTGGTGGGCAAGGTTGTGTGATGAGAGGTGTAATTCGCCCATACTTGAGTTCGTTCTTTATGTTTTTGACGTGTGCCCACGTGCAAATATCAGCACCTAAGGAAACATCATAAATACAGTTCACACCTATTTGTTTTAACCAAGCGAGCAAGCGTTCATGATGCCCTAATTTTCCAACCGTACGATTAGCAGGTGCAACTAATATTGAGATTTTTTCGCCATTATTCAAATCTTCCATCAATTGTAGAGTGTCATCGTTGTAATCTCGACATTTATGATGGCATGAGGAAATACACGCCCCACACGCAATACACCGTTTATAGCTGACGCGGATTTTTAATCTCTCTACATTATCAGAATCATAAGTAGAATAAACAACATTTGCCCCTTCAATTGGGCAGGTGCGTATACATCTGTTACAACCTGTACACATCGTTTCATCGCTGGTGATTAAATCTCTGATTAGACTCACCTTCTTTCAAGTATAGTAGCTTTACAAAAAAGTTTGTTACTTTCTGACAAACTTTCCCTACAAAAACCATAAACCCCTACCAAATCAAGGACAATGCTAACAAAAATCGACTTTGATTTGATGGAGCTACTTTACTGTTTTAGTATATCTTGTATTGTAACACACTTTTTCGGCTTTGTCAACGATTTAGTTGAATATTTTACAATCAAATTCTGTAAATTTTATAAAAACGAGTTTTTTATTCAACATTTTATTATTAAAATCTATTGACATATATTCCAAAACGTGATATAATAGCCAAACAAGAGTATCCCCCTGTAAGCGGAGCTATGCTTCGCTGGAGTGGAGATATCTCGACGGCTGCACACTTCAAGTTGCCTGCTCGGTGGCGAAGCCACCGACACCGCAACTCTCGTCTTGCCAAACAAGAGTATCCCCCTGTAGTATCCCCCTGTAAGCGGAGCTATGCTTCGGCTTGGTTTTGCTTGATAAACACAGTTTTTAAGAAAAATTAAAGGAAAAATTATTAAAATGTCTTACACAAAAAAAGTCCTTGAACAAGCTATCGCAAACAATCCACACCAACCAGAATTTCATCAGGCTATGACTGAGATTTTAACAACTCTTCAACCTTTTGTAGACAGTCGCCCTGAATATGAACAGGCAAGCGTTCTTGAACGCCTCGTAGAACCCGAGCGTGTGATTATGTTCCGCATACCGTGGGTAGATGACAAGGGTAAAATCCACGTTAATAAAGGATATCGTGTTCAGTTTAATTCCGCAATTGGACCATATAAAGGTGGTTGTCGCTTTCACCCAAGTGTTAATCTAAGTGTAATAAAATTTTTAGGGTTCGAGCAAATTTTCAAAAATTCACTAACTGGTCTACCAATCGGTGGTGGTAAAGGTGGTGCGGATTTTGACCCTAAAGGCAAATCTGATAGTGAAATTATGGCATTCTGTCAAAGTTTCATGACTGAGCTTAGTCGTCACATCGGTGCAAACACTGACGTTCCAGCGGGTGATATTGGTGTAGGTGCACGTGAAGTCGGGTATATGTTCGGACAATACAAACGTATTGCAAATAATTTTGATAGTGTCCTTACCGGAAAAGGTTTGACTTATGGTGGCTCACTCGCTCGAAAAGAAGCTACTGGTTACGGTTTAGTATATCTTATGGACGAGATGTTACGTCAACACGGAGATACACTGAAAGGCAAAGAAGTTGTGGTTTCGGGTTCAGGAAACGTGGCGATTTATGCGACTGAAAAAGTTATGCAATTAGGCGGAAAAGTCATTGCACTAAGCGATTCTAGCGGATTTATTCACGACGCTGACGGCATTGATTTAGATGCAGTTAAAGAAATCAAAGAAGTCAAGCGTGGCAGAATTTCTGACTATAAAACATATCGACCGAATGCGGTCTACACCGAAGGTAAAGGCATCTGGAATATTAAATGTGATATAGCGTTACCATGTGCTACTCAAAACGAATTGCATGAAGATGACGCTAAAGCATTAGTCAAAAATGGCTGCATCGCCGTGGGCGAAGGTGCAAATATGCCGACCACTCTTGAAGCGACTGAAGTTCTTATGTCTAACAAAGTTCTGTTCGCACCTGGGAAAGCTGCAAATGCTGGCGGTGTGGCAACCTCTGCTCTGGAAATGACTCAAAATTCAATGCGACTTTCGTGGAGTTTTGAAGAAGTTGATGCGAAGCTAAAAGGCATTATGGAAAACATCTACAATAACATCGCACAAGCGGCAACCGAAGCTGGTAAAACTGACGATTTTGTGACTGGTGCAAATATCGCTGGATTCAAAAAAGTCGCCGAAACTATGATGGCATTAGGCTGTATCTAATACGATTTTGGGGTCACAGTTGACTGAAGCCCACTACGTAAAAATCCTCATCCTGCTGTTGGAACACAAGGTGAGGATTTTTTATTGAAAGTTCGGGTGTAATACCCCGACGCTTTGCGTCGGTTCTCACGAGCGAAGCGAGAGGGGGTGCAGGGTAGCTATGTCAAGCAGGCAAAGCCTGCTCTTCGTGAGCTTGCCCTGCGGTGTTACCGAACATTGGAGGCTCTTAATCACCCAATCCGAAGCTGACCGACAAAGCGTTGTCCACTCTGCCCATTGAATTATTGTCGAGTTCACCCATACGTTCTTTAAGGCGTTTTTTGTCAAGCGTACGAACTTGTTCGAGTAGTACAACCGAGTCTTTAGACAATCCGCAATCACGGGCGTTTAGAGAAATGTGAGTAGGCAAGCGCGATTTTTCTTTTTGACTTGTGATTGCGGCGGCGATTACGGTAGGGCTGTGTTTATTACCAATGTCGTTTTGAACAATGAGTACAGGACGCATTCCGCCTTGCTCAGAGCCTATGACTGGGCTCAAATCGGCATAATAAATTTCACCACGTTTAATGTACATATTAATTTTTCCCTTTCTTATTGATAGTAAATTAGGTTTTTAGGTTCTTATTTCTATTTTGGACGCAACTTTTCAAAATATACAAGTTATATGTTGAATTTTATAATTATTACTCCGCAACGAAAGTCTTATCTAATCAGGCGAACTTCGAGTTGCCTGCTCGTCGGCAGAGCCACCGACACTGCAACTCTCGTTTTGCGAAGCCCGATTAGGACTTTCGTTGCTCAAGATGCCCC
>WRGW01000041.1 GCA_009786985.1 Oscillospiraceae bacterium | reverse complement strand
CCGTTTTGAGTGGGGTATCTCGACGGCGAGACTCGTCAAGTTGCCTGCTCAGTGGCAGAGCCACTGACACCGCAACTCTCGTCTTAGCTAAACAAGAAAACCCCATTCCAGATTTAGGTCTGGGATGGGGGTTTTAAAATTGTGAACATCGTTTTAATGGTTTTATTGAAAGTTAGGGTGTAATACCCCGCCGCTTGCGACGGTTCTCTCGCCCGAAGAGCGAGAGGGCAGGGCAAGCTCTGCGGTGTTATCTATTATTCAAACTCGTCTTCGGAATCTCTGTCGTTCCAGAGTTCAACTAATTTCACCATTTCTTCTTCAGAAAGTGACACACCTTTTCCCATACGCTCGTGTCCGGGCGACCATGTTCTAATGTCGTATTTAGGCTCTTTTTCATTAAAACTCACCATATTGAGTTCAAGCGTCCAGCCTCTTGCATTTTCGGAAATTACCCCAAGTTCTTTTGTGATTTCAAAATTAAAATCTGCCATTGTTTAAATTCTCCTTAAATCTTCTTATTTTGTAGTTGAAATGCTGTGAATCATCTGTTTCAAGTTAGAAACAGGTGTGATTTTTATGTCAGCATTTTTAGGAACAGCCTTATTGTCTGGGATTATACAGTGGGTGAACCCCATTCTTGCACATTCGCGAATGCGTTCTTTTGTGTTACCCACGCTTCTGATTTCGCCACCTAATCCTATTTCGCCGAAAACAGCGAGCGTTTCTGGGATTGAGATATCGCAAATACCCGAATATAATGCGAGTGCTACCGCTAAATCTGCGGCGGGTTCGGTTGCACTTAGTCCGCCGATTATGTTTATATAAACATCACAGCTCCCGAAAAATACATCTGTTCGTTTTTCTAAAACCGCTAAAATTAAGCAGAGTCGATTATAATCGAACCCGTTAGACACACGTCGCGGTGATGGGAATCCGCTTTTAGTCACTAATGCCTGCACTTCTGCAAGAATGGGGCGTGTACCCTCCATTGTGCATAAAACACTGATTCCGCTAACACCGTTCGGTCGCCCTGAAAGGAGCATTGCTGACGGATTTTCGACTTGTTTTAGCCCTTTGTCCTGCATTTCAAAAACGCCGATTTCATTAGTTGAGCCGTATCGATTTTTTACGGCACGTAAAATGCGATAACTTAGCCGTCGGTCGCCTTCAAAGTATAACACGGTGTCTACTATGTGTTCAAGCACTTTAGGACCTGCAATCCCACCGTCTTTGTTGACGTGTCCGACTATAATCACTGGAATTTCCATGCTTTTAGCGAGTGCGATTAAAAGGTTAGTGCATTCACGAACTTGAGTAACGCTTCCTTGACTGGAGCTTAGTGAGTCAAGTCGCATTGTCTGTATCGAGTCGATTACAGCGATGTCTGGCTTTTCTTCTTTGATTGTCGTTGCTATTCCAAGTAAATCGGTGCTTTGTGTTATTAGGAGATTTTGTGTGTCAATATATCCTAATCGATTAGCACGAATTTTGATTTGTCGTTGGCTTTCCTCACCAGTGACATACAATACTTTTTGACCCATTTCTGCACAGATTTGTAGTAGCAGGGTAGATTTCCCGATTCCAGGTTCGCCTGATAGCAAAACTACTGAACCTTTTACTAATCCGCCACCAAGAACTCTGTTAAGTTCGCTGGTTCCAGTATCGAACCGCACATCTTCGCTACAATCGATGTCGTTTAGTTGCAATGCTTCGGGACGAGTATTCGCTTTTTTAGAATTGCCACTTGATACATTTGTAATTCCAGCAAGTTGTTCAAAAGCTTCGGGTTTCTTTTCTTCGAGAGTGTTCCATTCACCGCAATTGGCACACTGTCCGTTCCATTTAGGATGTTCCCACCCGCATTCTACACATTCATAGATTGTTTTGTTTTTAAATTTCATTTTGTTTGGCTCCCGTCAAGCGGTTCATTTTGTTGCAGTTTAATAATTATTATACCTCCATTGTAATAAAAAGTCAAGGCTTTTTAGGTTCTATGTCTTGACTTTCTAACAAAAATTTTGAAAAAGTTTCAAAAAAGACTTGACAAAGCAAAAATCATAGTGTATAATGTAGTCTGTAAGTAAACATAAGCGGAATTTCCTCTGCACCTGATGAACTACTGGATATTCGTTGTCTGATAGTATGTGAACAGGTTGTTTATGAAAAGTATTTTTAATTAAATCGGGTGGACTGATTTAATTTATATCTTTTTGTGAACTTTAGCACAGGGATTTTCCCAGTGCTAATTTTTGTTTTTAAATTTGGAGGTGCTTTTATCAGCAGGAATATGAGTGGTAAGAACCAAAACAATAAGGGCAATAACAAAAACTTGCCTATTAACAACGAAATTCGTGTACCAGAGGTGCGTTTAGTCGGGGAAGATGGCGAACCTATTGGAATCGTGTCTGGAAAAGAAGCGCAAGAGCTTGCCGATAAAGCTAATCTTGACCTTGTGATGATTGCACCACAAGGCAATCCGCCGGTATGTCGGATTATGGACTATGGTAAATATCGCTTTGACCAATCAAAACGCGAGAAAGACCAACGTAAAAATCAACAACAAACACTCTTGAAAGAAGTTCGTTTGTCACTTAATATTGACGACCACGACTTTATGACTAAAGTCGGTCACGCTAAGAAGTTTCTTAAAGCGGGCGATAAAGTAAAAGTGACTATTCGGTTTAAGGGGAGAGAGGTTACTCACCTTGATTTAGGGCGTAAGTTGATGGAGCGTTTTAAGCAAGAGTGTGTTGAATTCGGAACTTTTGATGAAAAGCCTTCTAAGTTAGAGGGTAGGTTTTATACTGCTGTAATTTTCCCGAAAGTTGAAAAATCGAAAATGACACAGTCTAAAAAAGGCGGTCAACAGCAAGAAGGCGAAAAAGTCAATTCAAAAGCCGATGAAAATGATAGTGAAGATTAATACGTAATGAAAAACGTATGTGTTAAAGAAAGGGTTTAATAATGAAAAACAAGATGAAAACTCACAGCGGGGCGAAAAAACGTTTCAAGCTGACTAAATCTGGTAAAGTTAAATATAGCCGAGTAAACCGTCGTCATAGATTAAATCAAAAAGATACCAAGCGTAAAAGAATCAATCGTAACGCTTTATATCTCGAAAAAGGTGATGCAAATCTGGTAAAATCGCTACTGCCTAATGCTTAGCAAAACAAGAGCTGCTGGGGGTGGCTCTGCCGACCCCGCAAAACGGGCTTTGCCCGTTTGAAGTGGGGGAACTCGACGACGAAGAGTTCTTCAAGCAAACTGCTCAGAAGAAGTTAATATTCTCGAAAATAGGTAAAAATAGTGAGAAGTTAAAGTTTTATGTCACATAATTAAGTAGGTGGCAGAAAGGATGGAATCAAAATGGCAAGAGTAAAAGGTGCACTCGCAACTCGTAAAAGAAGAAATAAAGTCCTAAAATTAGCTAAAGGTTATTGGGGTGGAAAAAGCAGACTTTTTAAGACTGCAAAAGAAGCTGTATATAAATCAGGTCAGTATGCTTATATCAGCAGAAGGCTCAAAAAAAGAGATTTCAGACGCTTGTGGATTACAAGAATTTCAGCAGCGTGCAAATCTAACGGAATGAATTATTCGACTTTTATTAACGGGCTCAAAAAAGCTGACATCAGCCTTAATCGCAAAATGTTATCTGAAATCGCAATCAATGATGCGGCAGGATTTACCACACTTTGTGAAAAAGCTAAGGCGGCAGTTTAGATTGAAAAGCAGTGTAGTATATAATACTATACTGCTTTTTGAATAATGCTATTTTCCTATGTAGAGGTTGTTATATGGTCACATCACGACAGAATACACTGATTAAGGCTTTTCGTAAACCCAGTCCGGACAAGTTTGTAATCGAAGGCGAAAAGCTGATTTTTGAAGCGTTGTCTGCTGGGGTTCTGTTAAATGAACTTTTAGTCACTAGTAAACATGAAAATAATCCTGCTTTTGTTAGTTTGAGCAAAACAGTCATATCAGAGGATTTGAGCGAATATATTTCTGATACAAAATCACCGCAAGGCGTTTTAGCGATGTTTTTAAAACCTAATTATAAAGCTGATTTTGACTTAACAAATTTTGCGGAATCAAGCCGTATAATGTTGCTCGATTGTGTGGCAGACCCAGGTAACGTTGGAGCGATTATTCGCTCTTGTGAGGCGTTTGGGTTTGACTGTGTAATTCTCTCTAACGATTCGGCGGATGTGTTTAATCCAAAAGTCGTGCGAGCGTCAGCGGGTTCGGTATTTAGATTGCCGTGCGTCCGTCTGGATTTATACGAGAGTATCGTAAAGCTAAAACAATCAGGATTTTTGGTTTATGCTACTGCACTTGATAAAACTGCGGTGTCTCTCGAAAATCTTAATAACTCCACTCATTTTGAGGGTAGTGGTGGGCAAAAACTCGCAATCGTAATCGGTAACGAGGGGCGAGGGGTTAGTGAAAAAGTCCAATCTGTTTGTGGGCAGAAGTTGTACATTCCTATTAAAGGTGCAGAATCACTTAATGCCTCGGTTGCAGCAGGAATCGTTTGTTATGAATTGAGGGTTTAAGAGAAAGGTTATATTGTTTCACATTCATTTTAATGCGAAATAATATCATATTTTTAGATATGTCAAAATTAGTAATTGTAGAGTCACCAGCGAAAGCGAAGACGATTGGTAAATACCTTGGAAAAGATTTCAAAGTGATTGCGTCAGTAGGGCATATTCGTGATTTACCGAAATCAAAACTTGGGGTAGATGTTGAGCATGATTTTGCTCCTCTGTACGAGAATAAAAAAGACAAAGCTAATGTAATTAAAGAATTAAAATCTAAAGCTAAAGCTTGTAATGAAGTTTTTTTAGCGACTGACCCTGATAGAGAGGGTGAGGCAATTGCGTGGCATTTAGCCAATATTTTAGGTCTTGATGAAAGCATACCCAATCGAGTGATTTTTAATGAAATCACCAAAAGTGGTGTCAAAACTGGTATGACTAATCCACGAAGCCTTGATATGGATTTAATAAATGCGCAACAAGCACGACGGATTCTTGATAGGCTTTTGGGGTATAAGCTGTCGCCATTTTTGTGGAAAAAAGTTCGTCGTGGATTATCGGCAGGGCGTGTTCAATCGGTCGCAGTGCGAATTATCGTTGACCGCGAAAAAGAAATCGAAGCGTTTAAATCGTGCGAATATTGGAGTGTTGATGCCAAATTCGCTAAATCAGATAATGCTCCAGCGAATCAATTTGATGCTAAGCTCAGCGAAATCGATGGCATTAAAGTTGACACTGGTGAAAAATGTACGCTTACTACTAAGGAACAGACCGATTCTATTATAAACACTCTCAAAACCGCTGAATTTGAAATCATCAAAGTTAAAAAATCTAAACGAAAGAAACAACCACAACCACCTTTTACGACGTCGACTATGCAACAAGAAGCGTCTGGTAAACTCTCGTATAGCTCGATGCGAACTATGCGAGTTGCACAGGATTTGTATGAAGGTATAAACGTCCACGGTTATGGAACGCTGGGGCTGATTACGTATATGCGTACTGATAGTATTCGTATTTCGGCGGAAGCCGCCGATTCTGCTGCACAGGTGATTGAAAAAGAATTTGGTAAAGAATATCTCCCCGAAAAGCCACATTTTTTTAAAGGCAAAAAGGCGACTGCTACAAACGCACAAGACGCACATGAAGCAATCCGACCGACTATGCCAGAAATCACACCTAAAGATGCTAAAAGCTCACTTTCAAGTGACCAGTATAAGTTGTACAAGCTGGTTTGGGAAAGATTTATGGCAAGCCAAATGGCAAGTGCGATTCATGACACGGTTTCTATTGATATTGATGCTGTTAATACAACACCCTCCCTGCGGTTTAGAGCTAGCGGTTATACTGTGGCGTTTGATGGGTTCACACGCCTTTATCCTGATAAAGAAAAGGGTGAAAAGCTACCTATTCTGAATGATGGAGATAGGCTCACTGCTAAAGAAATGATTGGAAATCAGCATTTTACTCAACCGCCCCCACGATACACAGAAGCATCATTAATCAAAGCTCTCGAAGAAAACGGAATTGGGCGACCATCAACTTACGCACCGACGATTACAACGATTGTTGATAGGCAATATGTTGAAAAAAATCAAAGACAGCTTCGTCCTACTGTTCTTGGCAGAGTCACGACTGATTTGTTTGAAGAGCATTTTACCGATATAGTTGACACTAAATTCACAGCACAGATGGAGGGTGATTTAGACTCAATCGAAGATGGAAATTGTGAATGGGTTGAAGTTCTGCGAAAGTTTTATGGCAAATTTGAATCCACCCTCTCTCAAGCCGAAACAGCGATGGACGGCAAACGCGTCAAAATCCCAGATGAACCTACCGACGAAGTTTGTGATGAATGTGGTAAACCAATGGTAATCAAACTCGGACGGTTCGGAAAGTTTATGAGCTGTTCTGGTTTCCCGGACTGTAAAGGCACTAAAAGGATTGTCAATGAAACTGGAGGAAATTGTCCTAAATGCGGCAAAAAGATGCTATCCAAAAAATCTAAAAAAGGCAAGACTTATTTTGGTTGCGAAGATTATACCGACTGTAATTATATGACGTGGGATACACCAGTTCCAGAGAAATGCCCTAAATGTGATAGTACCATGTTCAAAAAGAATGGAAAAACTCAAAAGCCTTATTGTGCAAAAATAGGTTGCGAAAATTGTGAAATTTCGGAAAATGTTAATAAACCAGCGACTAAAAAGTGATTTTAGAAGTTCGTTTTTGTTGATTTCGACGGAATTTGACAAAAAACCTTGCAAAAAATCGACACAATTCACGAAAATTTGCAATTTTTGATTATAGAACGCAAAAAGGCTTGACTTTTTGGCTAATTTAGTATATTATTAGCAAGTGTGCTTTATACTATTTAGGTGTACAATAGGTGTATAAGCTCACTTAACATCTGCAATGAATCTCCCGAAAATGAAAATTTGCAGAAAAATAAGAAAATAAGAAAGGAGAAATGTAAATTGCCTACACTGAATCAATTAGTAAGAAAAGGGCGTGAAGTTGCGGTAAAAAAATCAAAGTCACCAGCTTTACAAAAAAGTTTGAATACTTTGAAAAAAGCTACTACTGACCAATCTTCACCTCAAAAGCGTGGTGTCTGTACTGCTGTAAGAACTCACACACCTAAAAAACCTAACTCTGCGATGAGAAAAATTGCGAGAGTAAGGCTTTCAAACGGAATCGAAGTTACTGCTTACATTCCAGGAATCGGACACAAACTGCAAGAGCATAGTGTTGTTTTAATCAGAGGCGGTCGTGTTAAGGACTTACCAGGTGTGCGTTATCACATCGTTAGAGGAACGCTTGACGCTCAAGGTGTTGACAACAGAATGCAAGGCAGGTCTAAGTATGGTGCTAAACGCCCTAAGGCTGGAAAAGCTGCCACTTAAACCAATGCCGGTCTGTATTAACCAAGTGCAAAATAACTAAAAGTATAACTAAAGTATAAGTGAAACAACCGTGTTTGCGGATTGTATTCTGTATTATGTATATATAGGTGCATCCTCTCAATTATAAACACGGCGGGAAATTTGGCGGTTTAATTCTGTCAGAGTACCTGTGAATTCAGTTGGTTTCAAATTACTGAAGGAGGGAAGAAAAGTGCCGAGAAGAGGTAATGTACCAAAGCGTGATGTGTTGCCAGACCCTATGTATGGTTCTGAATTGGTGACAAGGCTTGTTAACAGTATCATGCTTGATGGCAAAAAAGGTGTCGCTCAAAAAATCGTTTACGGAGCTTTTGAAATCGTAGGCGAAAAGACTGAGAAAGACCCTTTGGAAATGTTTGAAGAGGCGCTTGATAATATCAAGCCACAACTCGAAGTTAAAGCGCGCCGTGTAGGTGGTGCAACGTATCAAGTCCCTATGGATGTTAGTCAGGGTAGACAAAGAACTTTAGGGCTTCGTTGGTTGACATTGTTTGCAAGAAAACGTAGCGAAAAAACTATGCGTGAGCGCCTTGCAAATGAAATTTTAGATGCTCTCAAAGGACAAGGGGCGGCATGTAAAAAGCGTGAAGATACCCATAAAATGGCGGAAGCTAATAAAGCATTCGCACATTTCAAATGGTAAGCAAAACAAGAGAGCTGCAGGGGGCGGCTTTGCCGAATCCGAAGCACGCTGACAATTGCGAGACTTCAAGCTAATCCCTGCGAGACGGCAGAGCCGC
>WRGW01000040.1 GCA_009786985.1 Oscillospiraceae bacterium | reverse complement strand
TGCCACTGGCAGACGAGAAACAGGGGTATCTTGAGCAACGAAAGTCCTAATCGGGCCTCGCCCGATTAGATAAGACTTTCGTTGCGGAGTAATATTAGAAAGCGGAGTTGTAATTCTTATGTTTACTAAACCGAACAGAAAGCTCTTTAACGATAACTGGAAGTTTTTGGGCAGAAAACCAAACTCACTTTTCCCCGAAATCGACGAAAACACTCATGACGATAGCTGGAGTGATGTGGAAATCCCACATGACTGGTTGGTGTGGGGAAAACGCGATGTCTACAAACCGCAAGACGGTTGGTATAAGAAAGAGTTTACACTCACTGAAGAAGAGTTAGAAGAGTTTAGCGAAAATCTCGAAAGCTCTCCAAATTTAAAGAGCTTAAAAGACCTAAAAAAGCTAAAGGATTCAAAAGAATCAGAAAACTCTAATGCCAATAATGTAAACAACACTGGTAAGAAAAAAGATTATAAAAAATCAGTTCTTCTAACTTTTGATGGTGTTAATGATGAGTGTTCAATCTACGTCAATCAAACGCTCGTAGTGGATGAGTGTGGTGACGGTTGCCTTGGTTTTTCGGTAGAAATCGGGCGTTTTGTTAAGCCAGGGGTAAACACAATTCATGTCCGTGTGAAACATAGCTCAAAATCTCGCCACTATACTGGGGCAGGGATTTATCGTAATATTTGGCTAACCGTTCAAGGACAAACGCATATCCTTTCTGATGTAATTGACGGCAAAGGCATTCGCACCGATATTCAAATCAACGCCGATACCGAGTGGAAAGTTCGTGCTGGGGTTTTACACACTGGCGAAATTGATGCTATACGCTACACTCTATATGCTCCACAAACTCACGGATTTAACGGTGAAGAGTTAGCAGTAGCAGAATCAAGCGGAGATTATATCTTTGAACTCGCTCCAGAAAAAGCACTTGCGTGGTCTTTAGGAACATCTGTGTCACCTTCAACAATCGAAAAAACACAGCCGATTTATACAATCAAAGCTCAGCTAATCAAAAAAGACAAAATCATAGACGAAGCAAGTGATGCGTTTGTATTTAGACGAGTGATTGTAGACGATTATATCACTGATGGAATGATTACGCTAAACGGACGGAGAGTTCGTATTTGTGGTGTTCAAATCGGCGATAATTATGGTGCGCTCGGAGCGGCTTTTAACGAGAACGCCGCTAGACATCAATTATGTCAGCTACAATTAATCGGGGTGAACGCAATTAGTGCTATTGATGGTTGCTTAGCACCTGAAATGTATAAACTATGTGATGAGCTTGGAATTTTAATCATAAATGAAAGCGATGGTGGCGGATATTCTTCAATTTACGGACAAAGTGTAAGACACTCAGACATTGCAGGCAAGAATGGTAATTCACCGCTTTCATTCATCTCATACGAAACGTTGTTTGATTCGGCTGGAAATCCTAAAGTTGCCTACTACTATTACAAAGCGATTTGGCAACAAGGGGAAGACCCTGAAAACAACTCACCTGAATTATTTAATCAAGAGGAGTTGAGCCACGGCAAACCATATGTAAAAATCTTCCCTCATTGGGACTGGAATGTGGGGCAAATCATAGAAATAAACGTCTACTCTAACATGAAAAAGACTGAGCTGTTTTTAGAAGGCAATTCTTTAGGTCGGCGAATTATTGATTGGTCTGAAGTGGGCGAAAATGGCGAACAAGTTCAATGTGCAACCTGGAACATCGAATACGAATGCGGCGAATTAGTAGCACGTGCCTATGACCGTGACGGCGGAATAGCAGCAATGGATAGAGTCACCACGTTTTGGGATGCGACAACACTAAAAACCACCTGCGTAGGATTAGGCGAAGACACACCAATGCTCGCAAACGGCAAAGATTTGAGATATATCAGCATTTGTGCTTATGATGAATCGGGTGAGTTCGTTGCAAACGCAAACAATCGCATTTCGCTCGAAGTATCTGGAATGGCAAGATTGGTAGGGGTTGATAACGGCGAACCTTTTGATTACGACGATTTCAAAAGCGACAACCGCTGGTTAGCTGGTGGGCGACTGACTGCGATTATTCAATCGACCGTAGAAGCGGGAGAAGCTGGACACGCTTATGTGGAGGTCAGTTCTCGCGGATTAAAAGAAGCTGTTCTCCAGTTTGAAGTGTTGCCAGTCAACGAAGACGAGCTAATCGGAGTAAGCACCACCGAAACTGAAGCTGTGTATAATGACAGCTATTCTAACACTTTCCGCGAAGAAATCCCTACCCGTAAAGTCGAACTAAAAGCAGACATCACTTGTTTGACTGCTAATAGTCCAATCGCAAAAGTAAAAGCCGAAATCTTCCCGTCTAACTCTGATTATACTGATATTGACTGGATTTGCACTCTAGTAGACACCGATGACGATGGAAACGAAATCGAATATGAAGACATCGCACACTTGCTCGAAATCGACGGTAATGGAATGTGGTGCCAAGTCACCGCAAAAGGCTTTATAGAAAAGAAAGAAGAAAAGCTCAGTGCTGAAGAAGCAAAAAAACTTGAAAAGTTTGAAAAGCTCAAAAAGCTCCGCGAGAAGCAACAAGCACAATCCCCTAAAAACCCTGAAATGCTAAAATTCCGCATTTGTGCAATCAACAAAGGCGGTGCAGGCTCACAGATTATCTCTGAAATCGAAATGGTTAGAGAAGAAGTTTAGGCAGAGGAGTTCTAATGGACACACAAACTGTATTATCATTTGTATTTGCAATCTTAGTGCCTTATTTAATCTGTAGCATCAACCCCGCCATTGCCGTAACAAAAATTAAAAGCGGCAAAGATATTCGTACGTTGGGTTCTAAAAACCCTGGGCTTACTAACACACTGCGCACTCAAGGTAAGGTTGCCGCTATAATCGTGCTTTTGTTTGACGTATCAAAAGGCATAATATCGATTTTAGCGACAATAGCGTTCACAGAACACTTAACTAATTCAGGTGGTTTGCTTTGTGACGGGGCGACCGTAGCTTGTGTATGGCGTAACGGCGAAATCTTTATCTGGCTTGCTACACTTTTTGCGGTGTTCGGACATTGCTATCCAATTTGGCACAAGTTCAAAGGCGGAAAAGCCGTTTTAGTCACGATTACGACTTTGTTTGTGATTGACTGGGTTGTTGCGGCATTTTTGCTACTAATCTTTATAATCATAGTCGCAATTACTCGATATGTATCGCTTGGTTCGGTCATAGCCGCTTTGTTATATCCTTTTGCGATTTTTGCGAGCGACAACTGGTTAGACGGGTTCGCTTTAGTCGAAACACCACATAGATTCACTTTTGTTGGCATGATTTATTCAGCGACGATTGCGATTATAATCATTTACAAACACGTTACAAACATCGAAAGGCTGATTAACAAGACCGAAAAGAAACTCGGCAAATCAGAACGTGATGGATTAGTAGAGGAGAAAACTTAATGGCCAACATTTTTATTCTCGGCTGTGGATTTGGTTCAGGGTTAGCGGCACTTTGGGCGAAAGCAGGTCATAATGTCACCGCTTATTCTAACAATGCCGAAGAAATCGCAATTCTATCACGTGAACGTGAGCATAAAAAACTACTCCCAGGGGTTGTTTTGCCTAAAAGCATTCGATTTACAAATGATATCAGCAACGCAAAATCAGCCGAAATAATAGTCTTTGCAGTTCCGTCAAAATTTATCGGACAAGCTGCAAAAACAGTAGCACCACGCGTTTCTAAAAACGCAGTTGTTATAAGTGTAAGCAAGGGATTTTCTGAACTTAAGTGTGATTGTGACAGCGGTGTTGTATGTAGAATGTCGGAGGTGATTGGCGACGCTATTTCGGACAAACCAATAGTGGTTCTGACAGGTCCATGCCACGCCGAAGAAGTCGGTAATTCGCACCCAACCGCAGTAGTTGCAGCGTGCGAAAATCAAGACTTATCAGAATATACTCAGACGACTTTACAAACTAAAACTTTCAGAATTTATGTCAACCGTGATGTAATCGGTTGTGAACTCGGCGGTGCATTAAAAAACCCGATTGCCCTTTGTTGCGGAATCGCTCACGGTATGGGGTTAAAAGACAACGCTTCAGCAGCACTGATGACAAGAGGGTTAGCCGAAATCAAGCGGTTAGGAACAGCGTATGGTGCGGAATGTCAAACGTTTAGTGGCTTAGCAGGCGTAGGCGATTTGATTGTTACCTGCACCTCCGAACACTCTCGCAATAACCGAGCTGGCAGATTGATTGGACAAGGCGTATCGGCCGAAGAAGCAATCCAAAAAGTCGGAACTGTCGAGGGTTATGAATGCGTTGAAGTCGCTCTAAAATTAGCACGCGAAAAAAATGTTTATATGCCGATTTTTGAACAGCTGTATAAAATCTGTTACGAAAACCTATCCCCTCAAAAAGCACTCGAAAACCTTATGTCTTTGCCACAGGGGCATGAACAGATTTGTTTTTGGTAAGCAAAGCAAGAGCACGTCCCGCAGAGGTGGCTTCAAGCGAACTCCATCGGACTCGGACGAGCAAAGCACGTCCTTTTGGAGATGCGCTCTCGTTTTGCTTTCAAGTTGCCTGCTTTGTTTCTCGGCGAACTTCGGTGTCGGTCGAGAAGCCTCCCCTACAACTCTCGTCTTGGCAAAGACGATTAAGCACCCTCTCAAACATTACACCGTTTCGAGGTTCAGTCTTAGCTTTATAAGTGATTTCGACCGCCGCACCCGCAAATTCTGTTGCTTGAGATATTGCTTTTTTGAGATTTCTGCCTTGTAACTCTTTTAACAACGCACCTGTAAGAACGCTTGCAAAAACATCACCAGTCCCTGGGTAATGAACCGGGAGTTGTTTGTATTCGACAAATAGCGGTGAGTTTTGACCACGTTCAAGCCCGATATTAAAGACAGCGTCATCATAGGGATTTTCCACCAATCTAACTCCAGTAATGACTACACATTTTGCGATTTCAGAAAGTCGTAAAAGCCAATTGGTTGCAGTTTTGCGGTCTAATACTGGAGTATATTCTTCACCAAGAATAATTGCGGCTTCCGTCAAGTTAGGTGTGATTATATCAGCGATTTTGCAGAGTTCACTCATTCTCTCGCAGAGTTCTTTTGTATATGTTTTGTATGGTTTTCCGTTATCACCCATGACTGGGTCTACCACTTTTAGTGCGTCTGAAAATCCCATAAAAAAATCAAGACAGCTGTCGATTTGAGTGGCTGACGCTAAAAATCCGCTATACACTGCGTCAAAATTCAATCCTAAGTCTTTATAGTGTTTATAACAAGGTTTGATAAAATCGGTCATGTCTTTGAACACCATATCACCGAACCCACCAGTATGCGTTGAAAGCACCGCCGTCGGTACGGGGCATACCTGAATACCCATCGCTGAAATAATCGGCATAATCACAGTAAGCGAACACCGCCCAACCCCCGACATATCATGAATAGCTATAACCCTTTTCATTTAGACCTCCTACACGCATAAAATCAAGCCAGATGTTTAATCATCTGGCTTGATTGTTGATTGGCATTTTGCTCTTCGCCACCGAGCAGGCAACTTGAAGAGTGCCTGAAGCCTTGTACTTGCTTGCCGTCGAGATACCCCACTCCAGCGAAGCATAGCTCCGCTTACGGAGGATACTCTTGTTTTAACTAATCCTCAACCTTTAACTTGATGTACTCAACTACATCTTCAACGGTTTTGATTTTTTCGACTTGGTCGTCCGGGATTTCTAAATCGAATTCTTCTTCAAAGTTACCAATTAAATCTACGATATCGAGCGAGTCTGCTCCAAAATCGTCCTGAATATTAGAAGACAAAGCTACTTTGTCTTCTTCAATTCCGAGTTGTTCTACAATAATTGTTCTTACCTTTTCAAATACCATGATGAACCGCCTTTCAAATTTTTTACTGAAAGTTCGGGTATAACACCCCCGCCCATTAGGGCTGTCCTCTCGAGCTTTGCTTGAGGAACACAGAGCGTGTCTGTCAAGCAGACAAAGCCTGCTCTTCGAGAGCTTTGCCCAGTAGTGTTACCGAACATTCGTGCTTTACGCCTACATATAGTATAAAGTATTATACGAAAAATTTCAATAGAAATGCTAACAAAAATTTGCCGAAAATGCTTGATTTTTTTGCCATGATTTTAGTGAAATTGTACAAGCGAATCAAATTACAGCTGTTCTTCTTCAATGAAATCAAACATCCCAACTTTGCGAAACTTGTCATACCGTGCTTGCAACAACGCATCAATATCCATCCGTGCAACGTTTGCGTGTTTTTTGAGTGCATCAGCAATCGCATCAGAAATGTTTTTAGCGGTAATTTCAGCATCGTTATGAGCGCCTCCATCAGCTTCAGGGATAATTCGTTCGCATACCCCAAATTCCTGCAAATGTTCAGCGGTTATTTTCATGAGTTCTGCCGCTTCTTTTTCACGTGCTGGGTCTTTCCATAAAATCGACGCAAAACCACGTGGTGAAATGACCGAATATAGTGCATTTTCAAGCATCATCAACTCATCGCATACAGCGAGGGCTAACGCACCACCACTTCCGCCTTCGCCTAAGACTATTGTGATAATCGGCGTTTTCAGCGTCATGAACTCAAGCAAATTTCGTGCAATAGCTTCACCTTGACCACGCTTTTCGGCTTCGATTCCGCAAAATGCCCCCGGCGTGTCTACAAGACAAATTACTGGGCGATTAAATTTCTCAGCTTGTTTAGCTAATCGTAGTGCTTTTCGATACCCTTCGGGATGTGGCATAGCAAAGTTTGTTTTTTTGTTTTCTTCAATGTTTCGCCCTTTAACTTGTGCGATGAGAGTAACTGGAATGCCTTCAAAAGTTGCGATTCCAGAAAGTATAGCTTTGTCATCACCATAATAACGGTCGCCGTGGAGTTCCATAAAATGCTTAAAAACCAATGGAATATAGTCGTTCACGGTCGGGCGATGTTTGTTACGAATAAGCTCAAGCCTTTCAGTTGCAGTAAAGTTATTTCTACTCATATCGCCACACCCCCTGTCCCGCCGAGCTTTTCGGCTTTTTCATAGTGGTGCATTTCAAGAAGACGCGATACAGTTTTGCGGAGATGTTTACGGTCAACAATCATATCAACAAATCCGTTTTCGAGCAAGAATTCTGCTGACTGGAAATCGTCTGGCAACTGTTGTTTGATTGTATCTTGAATCACACGCCTCCCCGCAAATCCGATTAACGCCTTAGGTTCAGCGATGATAATATCGCCGAGTGACGCAAACGACGCTGTCACCCCACCAGTAGTAGGGTCAGTGAGGGCGGTGATGTACAGCTGTCCAGTCTCGCTATGTTTAGCAATCGCACCAGAGGTTTTTGCCATCTGCATAAGAGAAATAATACCCTCTTGCATTCTTGCACCACCTGATGCGGTGAATAGTAGAACTGGTAGTTTATTTTCAGTGGCGTATTCAAACGCACGTGTGATTTTTTCGCCGACAACGCTACCCATGCTCGCCATCATAAAATGGCTATCCATAATCCCGATTACAACTTTGTAACCAAGAATAGTACACTCTCCAGTAACAACAGCTTCGGAAGTTTTGCATTTTTCGATTAAATCAGAAATCTTTTCTTCATACTTAGGAAATCCGATTGGGTTCGCCGAAATCATTCTTGAATCGAGTTCTACAAAGCTATCCCTATCAGCAGTCATTAACAAGCGTTCTTTCCATGTTAAGCGTGCATGATAATTACAATCAAAGCAGATTTTACGATTTTTCTCGAACTTCTCCGCATAAAAAGACGCACGACACCGTGGGCATCTAAACATCAAATCTTCTGGAATGGTAGGCTTATTACTCATATGTGAAGGGATTTCAGGAGAACCCTCCTTATTCAACCGCTCACGAACGGTCTGGAACAGATTTTCAAGTGCCATTTATTTTTCACCTCTCCTAAATTTATAGTCGATTAAATTAAAAATAGGCTTGTATTTTAGGTCTGTTTTCCGCCATACTGCGTTGGTTTTTGATTAAATATCTACGGATATTCGCACAAAGCCCATGAGAGCAGGCTTTGCCTGCTTGATAGGGCA
>WRGW01000039.1 GCA_009786985.1 Oscillospiraceae bacterium | reverse complement strand
GCTCCCCAAATTTTGTCAAGTGGTTTCTGTCAAAAATTTAGCAAATTTGTAAACTTCGGCATATTGTATAAAAAATCGAGGATTTTTTTGTGCAATATACACAAAAACCCCCCATTCCAGAGTTGAGTCTGGAATGGGGGGAGATTTATTAAAAGTTTGGGGGTTCCACCTCGACACCGAGCGTCGATTCCCAACGAGTGACTCGCACGAGAGGTGCAAGGGTAGCTCTGCGGTGTTACCGAACAATTGTGAGTCATTTCTTAAATTTCAAATCCTCCATCAACCGAAAGAACTTGCCCGGTAACAAATTCTGCCCCCGCTAAGTATAGTGTTGCGATTGCAACATCTCTTGCAGTTCCGAGTTTGCCGAGTGCAGTTTTTGCCTTTAAGCTTTCTAAAACATCGTCTGGCAAATCTTTATTCATTCCGCCCGAAATCACACCTGGAGCAATGCAGTTTACTTTGATTCCAGATGGCCCGTATTCTTTGGCGAGTGCTTTGGTGAACCCGATTAGTCCAGCTTTTGCGGTAGAATAATGCACCTCACACGATGCACCTTTTATTCCCCATATTGACGAAATGTTGATTATACATCCACTCTTTTGTTTCACCATCGCTGGCAAGAACGCTTGTGTAAAATAAAACGAACCTGTCAAATGAACGTCCATCATTTTATACCAATCGAGTTCAGTTAAATCGGCGAACATTTTTATCTGTGATATGCCAGCATTGTTTACAAGCAAATCCGCCTTATGGCGTGAAGCGAGTTTTTTTGCGACATTGATATCAGTTATATCACAGCGATACGCTTTAGCAGAATGCAAACGCTCAAGCTCTATAGCTTTAGTTTTGTTGTGGTGATAAGTGAACACAACATCATACCGCTTTGATATGATTTCCACTAACGCTTGCCCGATTGTCCCCGTTCCTCCGGTAATAACTGCAGTTTTACGAGGCTGGTTTTGCTGTTGAGTTTGCAAAATAGATGAGATATTCGATGTTTGTGTAGAAGATGAATTATTAGTCATAATTCCCGCCTTTCTGGGCTTAAAGCCTGTTTAAGGTTTATTGAAAGTTCGGGGCAGGGCAAGCCCTGTGATGTTACCGAACATTTTTAGGCATTAACACAAATTTTTTCATCCACCACTTTAATATTTAATTGGCTAAACTTATCTTCGCCTTTTTCAACGATTAAGTTGGCAACTGCATTTTCTACTTCATCACGAATTACACGGCGAATGTCACGCCCGCCATATTTGCTACCGAATGCTTTTTGGGCGACGTGTGCGTAAACATCATCTGAAATCGAAAGTTCAATTTCATTTTCTTTGAGCGGTTCACGCATCTCTTCGAGCATTAGTTTTGCGATTCCAGCATAGTCTTCTTCTTTTAAAGTCTTAAAGACGATTACTTCTTCAACGCGGCTCATAAATTCAGGACGCAGGAAGTCTTTCAACGCTTTCATTGCTTTTTCGACCGAGATATCATCCTCAGTTTTAGCAAATCCTACTCCAGTTGTTTTATCGATTGAGCCAGCATTACTAGTCATAGCTATTACAGTGTTCTCAAACGAAACAGTTCTGCCGTGAGCGTCATTGACTTTGCCTTCATCAAGAATCTGTAACAGGATATTCATAACATCAGGATGAGCTTTTTCGATTTCATCAAACAGCACCACCGAATACGGTTTGCGTCGAACTTTTTCGGTGAGTTGCCCCGCCTCATCATACCCCACATATCCAGGAGGTGAACCAATAATTCTTGAAACGCTGTGCTTCTCCATAAACTCAGACATATCTAAGCGGATTAGTGGGTCAACTGAATCAAACATCTCTTTTGCCAAAACCTTTACAAGCTCAGTCTTTCCGACACCAGTAGGTCCTACAAATATAAATGATGACGGTCGTTTGCGTGCAGAAAGTCGCACACGCCCTCTTTTAATCGCAGCAGCAACAAGTTCACACGCTTTAGATTGCCCGACAACTCGGCTTTTAAGCACGTCTTCAAGGTTTTTGATTTTCTGAAATTCGTTTTGGAGTATTTTTGTAGCTGGAATCCCAGTCCATAATTCGATTACAGTTGAAATATCATTTTCAGTGATTTCTAAGTTTGATACAATCGGCTCAAGCTCATTTATTTTCTCTTCATTTTTAGCAATAAGTGTTTTTAATTCCGCAATTTTTTCATAGTCGATTTCTTCTGGCGATACCGCATTTGAGATGATGTCTTTCTCTTGTTTATCCAGCCCTAAGTTTTCAGATTTTAATTTTTCATACGTGTTCAGGTCATTATTACGGATGCTTGCACACGCCGCCGCTTCGTCTAATAAGTCGATTGCTTTGTCTGGCAGAAAACGGTCATTTATATAACGCTCAGACAAAACCGTGCATGAACGCAAAACACTATCACTAACCTTGATTTTATGATGCTCTTCATAATAAGTCTTAATTCCTTTTAGGAGTTCAAACGTTTCATCAATCGTAGGTTCAGCGACAGTTACGGGTTGGAATCGCCTTTCGAGTGCCCCGTCTTTTTCGATATGCTTACGATATTCAGTAAAAGTTGTCGCACCAATTACCTGCATTTCGCCACGCGATAACGCTGGTTTGAACATATTAGCGGCGTTCATAGTTCCATCGGAGTCACCGGTTCCTACCAAATTATGAATTTCGTCAATAAATACGATGATATTTCCATCGTTACGAATTTCTTCTACTAATGATTTCACTCTGCTCTCAAATTGACCACGAAACTGTGTACCAGCGATTAACACAGTTAAGTCGAGCAAATAAATCTCTTTATTTTGCAAGCGAAAAGGCACATCACCTTCTACTAATTTTTGCGCAATTCCTTCAGCAATCGCCGTTTTGCCGACCCCCGGTTCACCGATTAAGCAAGGGTTGTTTTTAGTTCGGCGTGACAGGATTTGGATTACGCGTTCAATTTCTTTATCTCTACCTATTATACGGTCGAGTTCGCCTTTTTTTGCGCGTGCAGTAACATTTGTACAAAAAGCATCGAGAAATTTTCGTTTAGGTTTCTTTTTTTTGAGCTCGCGCCCTTCTTTATTCTTTACATTTGAATCGCTACCATCACGCCTGCTCCAAGGAAATTTGCTATTGTTGTTAGAAGGTGGGTTATTAAAACGATGATTATCGTTTAATGGTGCAAACAAAGATTTAAGGTCAAGAAAAGGTTCCTCTTCAGGTGGAGGTAATTGTTCCCGTTTAGACTGTTGTTCGATTTGCGAGTGTTCAAAATTTTCGTTTTCGTTAGTGTCGTTAATTACTTCAAAATCCGAAATCGGTGCAGGCATATTGTTTAAAATTTCTTGCATGAATTTAGGCATAGGAGCCGCAGTTCCCCCTGGTTTGAATCCATCTACAGATTCACTATCGCTATCGTCCAAAAACTCATCTTCGCCGAACATGGCTTTGTAGCCTTCTTCAATATCATCGGCAGTGAACCCCATTTGATTCATGTAATGGTCAACTTGAGGTACACCGAGTTCTTTCGCACACACGATACACAAGCCCTCGTTATGCCTGTTATTTCCTTGCATTGTCGTTATAAAAACAACAGCTATTCTTTTTTTGCATCGAGTACATTTCATTGTATTCATCTAAAAATTTTCACCTTTCTATTTAAGGGCTAAAAGTTTAAAAAGCTAAGGCTATACACGTGTCTAAAAATATATGTCTGTTCAATGGCGACATTATTTATAAAAATCAAATTATCTCCAGTTAGTGACACGGTCGCTCTCACGGCAATAACCATCATAAAGATTATTAGTGTAGACATAATCAGCCCTAACATTCCACCAAGAACGGTGTTCACTTTCCCGACAAGTGGAATATAGTCAACAATCTGCATACTTCTGCTAACCCACGAAATAACCACACTGATTAACGCAAACACAATTGAAAAAACAAGAATTCTGAAAGGGAGCATTGTAATAGGTCTTACCATATAACGGTCGATTGCTTCTTCCAAACTACCAGCGTTGTTATTGATTACGTTCAGCAGTAGCGATGACACAACATCAATTCCGCCTTGTGAAATCACCCTCGATACACTTGGGATTGTGTCGTTTAGATTACGGGTGAGTGTTTCATAACTTGTGACCGCCCTCTCATTGATTCGTCGAGAAACTGCTCTCGCTAAAATCACATCAGCTATATCATATCGAGCGAGTTCGGCTGGTGTCATATCAATATTACCGACATTTACGGGGCTGAACTCCGAAAAATCAAGATTAGCTTCTAAACCGAAAAAGCGTAGGTCGCCTTCGGTGATTCCAGTCTGGCTTAAATCAACACTCGCTAATTCTAATTTGAGTGGTTCGCCCAGCACGTTATCGACCTTTGCACTCAAAAACGAACCGAGTGGTACACCATCAATATAAGCACGTGCCATATCGACTTCACGCAAAGTGTTAAACGCCGCTAACGCTGAATTATCGCTTTGACCACTTTCAGTCATATAGCTGATTTGTTCTACCACGTTCGGCGAAATAAACCTATCATATATATGTGATGCGACTGGTGCACTTATGCCAAGAGCAATCGCAAAACCAAGCAACGTACCTACAAGATTAGTGATTCCTAAAACAAAACCTTGCCGCGTACAACGGTAAATAACCCCTATAAGGATTCCGACTAAAATAACATCATAAAACCAGAAAAATTGAATCCCCATATATAGTCCTCTTTTCATTTATTGAAAGTTCGGGTGTAATACCCCCGACGCTCTGCGTCGGTTCTCTCGAGCGAAGCGAGAGGGGGGCGGGGCTTGCCTTGATGTGTTACCGAACATTAAAAGTTCGGTAACACATCTCCATGAGGCTTATTCTAACCCCTCTAGCATTTTAATTTCGTATCTTTGTTGCAAGCGTTCGGCGATTAGAGATAACGACCCTTCGTGTGGCATAAAAATCAGCTCACTACTGACGCTCCCCATATCTACTAAAAATCGATTTTCTACTACCACCATTTTTTCAGGGGCGTTTGCAAGAACTTCTTTCTTTAACTCTACACAAAAATTGGGCGTGGAAATATCTATAAACAGCCCAGTCATAGAAGAAATTGCGTTTACGAATGCCGCAGTTGTGATATTAGTCATCTCTTGAACAATCGATAAACTCATTTCATCTATATCATCAAACGTGTTAATGCTTTTTTTGAAGAAGATTTCAGAAAGTGTAGAAGCAAACGGCAAACTGATGATATGTACCATTGAACCCGCAATATCTTCATGCAAAGAAAGCATTACCCCAATTGAACCACCCTCAAATAAATCTAAATAATCAGCCGCCTCTTGCTTGGTAAGTGTCCACGTTGATGGAATTGAGCGGTTCACCTTAATTCCGGTTGTATGAGAGAGAGCAGTGCAGGCGTGACCCATACCTATATTCCCCATCTCTTTAAATAAATCAGGGTTCTTCTCAAGAAAAGCCGAAATGTTGCTTTTATTAACCATTTTTCAAATCATTCCTTTCAACTAGCGTTATCAGGTATTATCATAAGTTGTCACGAGTACATTGCAACAAACAAGAAAATAGTTTTATTAACAGTATAACATAAATTTTTTAGTTAGTCAAGCAAAAATCATGCAAAACAATAAGGAAATGCTATATTTACATTGTGAAGGAAAAATTTTTATGCTAAGTCTGTATATTCTTGGTGTGATTGGCTAATACTTCTTTTGTATAATGCAGTGAGCAAAAGTCTGGAACTAAAAATACATTTTATGAAAGGTATGGTCTAAAAACATGAAAAAAGTAAAATTCCCGAAACTAAGAAAGTTTTTCAAAGGCAAAGGATTTGCAACGGCACTCGTCTTGAGCATTAGTGCGGTTGGTGCATCAGCGTATATCGCCTACAATGCTACCGTAAATAGGCTTAGCGAGGAGGGCGACGCATTTAATCAAGATGCAGCAATCGTAGGAAATCCACAAGAAGGAATCGCCCGAACCCCTGAAACCACTACCGCAGCGGCAGAAGCTAATTCTCCAGCAACGTCTGAAAATGACGAAAACGCCAGCAATTCAGGGCGTGTACCTCCAAGCGAAAACTGTGAGGAAACCAATCCATCGTCGCCACGTGGCAATGTCGGCGAAAACGCAGAGGGCGAAATCTGTATGGACTGTTGTTACGCAGAAGAAACTAATCACTTCGTAAGACCAGAAATACCACGTGTCATGCCAGTAACTGGCGAAACAATCAAACCGTTTAGTAATGGTGAACTTGTTCGCTCAAACACGCTTGGTGTATGGAGAACCCATGATGCGGTTGACATTGGTGCACCTTTAGGAACAGAAGTTGTAGCAGCACAACGTGGAGTGGTTAGCGAAGTTTATACCAACGCCATGTGGGGGGTGTGCATAATAATCGACCATGGCGATGGTATCTTTAGTAGTTATATGAGCCTTGATAAAGCAGTAAAAGTAGAAATCGGTCAAGAAGTAGAGGCTGGAACACCAATCGGACTTGTAGGAAACACCGCCGAAGCAGAAATCGCTTGCCCACCATCGCTACACTTCGCAGTTATGATTAACGATGTATGGGTAGACCCAATTGCATTTATTGAAGGAACGCTTGAGTAAGCCAAACAAGTGCATAACAAAAGTCGGCTTTGCCGAGCTTTTTATGCTTGCCGTCGAGTATCCCCACTTCAAACGGGCTTTGCCCGTTTGAAGTGGGGATACTCTTGTTTTGCTAATTTCACCCCTTGTCGATTTTCGGCAAGGGATTTGTGCATTTTCAACAAAAATCATCTGAAAAATATAGCGATTTTGCCTATATACTTTTTTGAAAAATAATGTTATAATAAGTATGGTCATTATGCGTTAGCTTAATGTCTGATTGTGAGAGCATTAAAACTATTGGGGAGGTATGTTTACATTGACCACACACGACTTCAAAAGCTATACACGTGGCATAGCTTTGAACACGGTCAAACTCGAACAAGGTAAAATGACTATACCAGAATTTATTCAAGCAATGAAAAGTTATTTTAGGCAAGGAAACTTTTGAAGAAACCCTCAAAATTATGGAAGAGACAGAAATTCAATAATGTAAATCTTGCTTTTGCGTAAGTAAAGGCATAAGGCAACCCCCGAAAACTCCATGCACACGAGGTTTTCGGAGGTTGCCGTAAATAATAAAGGAGAAATTATATGAAAAACAAGAAACGCATTTTATCAATTCTGCTGGCATTATCAATGGTACTTAGCTTTGTACCTTTGACTGTTATGCCAGCGGTGGCGCAGGAATCATTCCAATTGCAATTGATTGCAAGGTCGATTTCAAACAGTGACTGGGAGAACGACAGTAGCGACAACGGTGTCGATTATGGCACTTGTATAACAAGCGGGATAAATTGGTGGAGTATCCCACCACATTCTGGTAACCCTCCAGCTTCGCATTGTATATGTACAGCTGTGGCTATATGCTGGACTGTGGACATTCCAAGCACACCAGACAACCTTAGAGGTGCGGCTATGACGGTACCCGCAGGTGGCGGAACTGGTCTGACTGCAACGCTTAATATTGCAGCACCTTTTAACACAAATACTCTTTTCACAAGTATTGCTCTTGTTTCGCCTGGGCTTAATACTCGTGACTATGTTCCAGCTGGAACAGCTCCAGTGCCTTCTGACGCACAAATCCGTGTTACTTCGGTTTCTTTTGGCACGATTGACACTGCCAATAACACCAATTGGCTTGGTGGTGACCATGTAGACGGTGCGGCGAGTTTCAACATATGGAACGCTTTTGAAGCTGACGGTCGCCGATTAACAGGTGCACAAACCACTTCAATTGGCGGAAACCAAATGTTGACTTTAACACCTGCACCAACAACTTTGACTGTTACTTTCGATGTCTTCTATGACAACGGCGATGACGGACCTGACCCGAACGGTGGCAATGGACCAGACCCGAACGGTGGCAATGGTCAACTCCCTGATTCTGCTGGCGGTTGGGTTGTAGAAAACACTCAAGAAA
>WRGW01000038.1 GCA_009786985.1 Oscillospiraceae bacterium | reverse complement strand
AATCAAGAATAGGCTTGTCTTGTCGGTCTATTTTCCGCCATACTGCGTTGAAAATTTCTTAAATATCAACGGATATTCGCCAAATTTTCGCCTTGTCAGACGAAAAATATCCTCGAAAATCCTTCGCCCATTCTCGATTTAACCGACTATATTTAAGAGCCTGTTGTTCGGTATCTCGCTCACACAACATCTTGCAAATGGAGTAATAGGTATGTTTAACAAACGTCTATCTGTGATTGTGATTCTCGCAATCAACGCCAAATACATTCATTCATCTTTATCTGCGTGGGTGCTTGCCGCTCACTTGCCTAACAGCGTTGTTATCGAATCAAATATCAATCAAGAAAACGCCGACATTCTAAAACCGGTGATGTCTCATAAACCCACAGTTATTGCAATTTCGGTGTATATCTGGAACGCTACAAAAGTCAAAAAAATTATAGAGCTAATCAGAGAACATTCACCAGAAACTGCGATTGTTCTTGGTGGTCCTGAAGCTACTCATAACGCTGATTATTGGTATAGCGTAGGAGCTGACCATGTGTTCATAGGAGAGTTTGATAAGGATTTTATAGACCCTTATAGCACGAAATGTCTGAAGGCGTTAGAGGGAAAATTAGCTTACATCGAAACGTCACGCGGGTGTCCGTTCAGCTGTGCGTTTTGCCTGTCGGGCGACGGGTGTAATGTAAAGTTTCTGCCATTAGAAGAAGCTAAACGAAGAATCAAAAAGCTGGCAGATTCTGATGTACGAATGCTCAAGTTTGTGGATAGAACATTTAATTGTAATACCGAGCGTGCGTTTCAAATTATCGAATACGTAATCAAATTAAAAACCAACAAATGCTTTCATTTTGAGGTGGCTGCCGATTTATTTGATGCGAGAACGTTATCGCTTTTATCAACCGCACCACCAGGGCGAATTCAGTTTGAAATCGGATTGCAGAGCTTTTTTGAACCCGCACTAAAAGCGAGTTTTCGCAAAACTGATTTGCCAAAAGCTGTTCAGAACATTAAAACATTGTTGTCATACGGGAATATCCATATCCATATTGATTTGATTGCGGGATTGCCTTATGAAACCATTGATGACTTTGTGAACAGCTTCAATCGTGCATTCTGGATTAAGGCACATCATCTACAACTGGGTTTCTTAAAACTTTTGCATGGTAGCAAGATGAGAGAACTCTATCCCGAAATCTCACACTCCGATACACCGCCGTATGAAATTACCAAAAGCATATGGCTTAGTGCAGAAAACTTGTCAAAACTAAAACGCATTGAACACACACTCGAGCAGACATACAATAAAGGGTTATTTGTGAACACGTTTTATTACGTGTTAGAGGTCTGTAGAGACGAACTTACGCCACTTGAGTTGTTTCGCAAAATCGACGAATCGCCTGAAAATATATTCAATTTCTGCAAGTCACTAAACGATTTAAACAAAAACGTTCTACTTAAACATATGATTTGTGACTTCATGGCAAAACAAAAAGGCATGAATATGCCAAGATTTATGAGAATAGGAACGTATGAGGAATATCGGGCAATTCGCACCAAATCAGAAGACATACTTGGCAGGAAAATCCACCGTAGTGAGGTTGCTGTGATTCCTGATAGCACCATAAATAAGCCATGCGGAGTATTTGTAAATTTAGATAGTCGAAACCCAGTCACTGGATTATATGAGTTGTATTTCGTTTAAAACCTGTCTTCATAAATTGAATTAAATTATTAAACCGCAACAAAACTCTTGTATAGAGTTTTGCGGTTTAATAACGGCTACCTGTGGCGGTTACCGCGTAGTGGTGAGCCACAGAGCCAATTTGAGCAACAAAAGTCAAAGTCAGGTTTCGCCTGATTTTACAAGACTTTTGTTGCGAAGTAATAAAAAGGAATGGTAATAAAAATGAAACTTGGAATGGTCGGACTCCCGAATGTAGGGAAATCTACTTTATTTAACGCATTAACCTCATCAGAAATTGAGGCCTCTAATTATCCGTTTTGTACGATTGAACCCAATACTGGCATTGTCCCAGTGCCCGATGTGCGATTAGATGTGCTTACTGAGATGTATAATCCTAAAAAAGTTACCCCTGCGATTTTAGAGTTTGTTGACATTGCTGGGTTGATTAAAGGTGCGTCAAAAGGAGAAGGGTTGGGAAATAAGTTCTTAGCAGATATTCGTGAGGTTGATGCGATTATTCACGTTGTCCGCTGTTTTGAAAACGATGACATTACTCACGTTGACGGAAAAATCGACCCTTTGCGTGATGTCGAAACTGTTAATCTTGAGCTTATTTTTTCTGACTTAGAGCTACTTTCTCGTCGGTTAGATAAGTCAAAAAAAGCACTCAAAGGCGATAAAAGTGTTCAGAAAGAAATCGATTTAATTGAGGCACTAACAGCACATTTAGAAGAAGGTAAATCAGCACGCAGTTTCGCCTTTTCAGAGGGCGATGCGGCGATGTTAAAAACCACGCCATTGCTTTCTAACAAACCAGTCATCTACGCTGGAAACGTGTCGGAAGAAGATTTTACATCTGGTGCAAAAAACAATCCACATTACAAAGCACTGATGCAGATTGCTAAGAGCGAAAACAGTGCGATTGTTCCAGTATGTGCGGCGATTGAAGCTGAACTCGCAGTTATGGAAGATGAGGATAGAGAACTTTTCCGTGAGGAACTCGGATTCAGCGATTCAGGGCTTGACCGGGTTATTAAAGAAGGCTATGCACTACTCGGATTGATTTCATTCCTCACAGCTGGGGAGAAAGAGGTTCGTGCATGGACTATTAAAGACGGGTTCAAAGCACCTCAAGCTGCTGGAAAAATCCATACTGATTTTGAACGTGGATTCATCAAAGCAGAAATTGTAGCTTATGATGTGTTAGCCGAACTCGGTAGCATGAATGCAGCTAAAGAAAAAGGCTTGGTCAGATTAGAGGGCAAAGACTATGTCGTAAAAGATGGCGATGTGATTTTGTTTAAGTTTAATGTGTAAAATTGTGCGATTAACACTGAATTTGCATAAAAATTTTTAAAAAACCTTGACAGTATCAATAAACGGTGTTATAATGAATGGTGGGACACAGGTGCGTTTTAATAAACTGGCAATATCCGGAAAGGTTTGGGACAAATAGATGGATTCTATTATGGGATTTTTTAATACATTAGCTGGGCATTTTGCTTCAGTATTCGATAGTGGTAACGGCGGTATATTTGCGATTATAGCATTAGTGGTTGCGATTTTATTGATTGTTTTGTTTATACTAGTATTGGTGACATCATCTGCCAAAAAAAAGCTCACGCTAAAAAGCAGTGAGCAGGAGGCTTTGATTAGTGCAATTTCAGAAATCACACCAGATATGATGATTTGTAAAAATATTTTGGGTAATATAACTTATTGTAATGATGCTTTTGCGAAATTTGTTCAAGAAGACAAGTCATTTTTAATCGGCAAATCATTTTCAGATATGTTGCACATTGCTAACCGCTTTTCGCCACAATTTGCGACGACTGACAAACGCTCAATCGAAGAGGGTCAATCTCTTTCGCTTGAAGCGTTGCCTATTCGTGATGCGACTGGGAATAGGTATCTTTTTGAAAGCAAACGAACCCCAATCATTCAAAAAAAAGGCGGAACTAAAGGTGTTTTCTGTGTCTTCACCGACACAACTGAATTAAGTGAAGCAGTTTCACAAAAGCAAGAGGCTGGACAAAAAGCTGAGCTGGAAATCGAAAAGAAAAACGGACAGCTCGAAATTTTGGCGGCTGAAATTCTAAAAGTCCGAAAGTCTGATTTTTGTAGCACTGCGTCAAGATACATTGGTGCGATGGGTGCAGCTTTGAGTGATTTAGACTATGCTGACTATGTTACTTATGTCACCAAAATCAAAAATGCAGCGAGCGATATAAATGCTGAAAATTTAGCCGAACGTGCAGCACAGTTAGAAGATGCGATTAAACAAGAAAACCTTGATTTTATTACCGCTAATCACCCTGAATTTATTTCCGCATTGAGTGCACTTTTAATCGAACTTGATGCAGAAAGAAACTTAAATGTCTAAATTTATAATTGTAGGGGCGGGTGAATTTGCAGGGTTTAAGCCAGAACACGCTCTATTAGAAAATAGGGAAGAGTATTTTATAATCGCAGCAGATGGAGGTTATGACCATATTCAAAAGCATTACGATGGTAAAATCAAACCAAATTTGTTGGTTGGTGATTTAGATTCGATTACAGAACCTAATTTGCTGCCAGAACTCCAAACTCGTAGATTTCCGTGTGAAAAAAATGCCTCCGACCTTGAACTTGCAGTGGATATAGCGTTTGAGCGTGTTCCATCACAAGTTCAGTTGCAGCTATACATATATGGTGCACTCGGCGGAAGGTTAGACCATACTCTCGCCAATATTGCACTATTAGGAAATCTCTCGAAAAAACGCCCTAAATCTTGTTTTTTGATTGGTAATAACGAAAGGCTGACCGCAGTTACCGATGGAAAACTTACTCTCTCACCGCCCCCTCGGTCTTTGAGAGGTGTGGGTTCTGGCGTAAATTCTGACATCAGATTCGTATCAATTTTCCCAGTCGGAATAGCACGTGGCGTAAAAATCACAGGACTAAAGTACACCCTCGATGGCGTAGAATTGTCACAAGATGTACCTACTATTGGGCTTAGTAATGAGTTCATAGGCGTAACTGCTGAAATCTCAATCGAATGCGGAACTTTGATTGTAGTACTGAATTATTAATTCGCACGATTAGTCATGGCGAATTAATCGGCTAACTGTGGCGGTTATTTTCGCAGAAAATGAGCCGCAGAGCCATTTTGAGTACGAAAAGTCCCGAGCGGCTTTGCCGTGAGGGCTAAGACTTTTCGTGTGGGTTAATATTAGACCTCCTCGAAATTAACTACGAGGAGGTCTTAGTTTATTTACTGTAGACTATTTACGGACAGCTTCCAAAATTTCTTCGGTGAACTCAAAATCATCTAATCCGAAATAATTGTCAAGCCATTTCAAAACCCTTATTTGTATAGATTTGACTGATTCGAGCTTTTTTTGAGTAAGTGTTCCATTGTCATGGTTTTTTGTAAACAATGTCAAGATTTTTGCTGCAAAAAAGAAAACAAAATCTTCACGTAAAGTTTTTAGAAGAATTGTGGCATCGTTTGAGTGTTCAGCATCTTTTTTCAATAGTGCTAAATATCCGTCAACCTGCCCCTTAGCATAAGGATGAAAAAGCCCGCCGTGTTTAGTAGAATCATACACATAAGCTAAATCTGAAATCGCATCACCCGGTTTGAACGAATAGTCAATCAGCCCGATTTGTTTGCTTTTGACATCGTACATAATGTTACCGCTATGATAATCGCGGTGAGCGTAACAAAGTTTACGTCCACGTAAAAATTCGACACCTTTGTCTTTGAAGAAAGGTAAAAGACATTCAATTACAGGGAGCTTATGTCTTAACTCACGATACTTGTCATAAGAATTATCGAGACGTTTCTTAATTTGATTATACACTTCAACCTCTTCATCAAGCCCCGTGTCCCATTCTTCGCTTCTAAGTGGGATACTGTGGATTTGTCTTAGAAATTCACCAGTTCTTGCTCCTAAATCGTATGCTTCATCTTCGGTTAATTCGCCATTCTTCAAAAGGTGGTATACAGTTTGACCTTTGCACCATTCGTAAAAATGAGCGACCGTGTTTTTGCCGAATGGTTCGATTTTAATAAGTCGTGATAGAGGTACGCCCGATTCCGCAATGGCTTCTGCTCTTTGGCGTTTGTTTTCTAATCGTGTTGTTAGGGCTTTAGCGTTTGTGGTAGGGGTAATTTTAGTAAGCATTTCAACCCCTTTATTGGTCTTTAGGTAATATTTCTTCGCCTTAGACTTGCCACTTAAAATCTCTTTGAAATCTACTATTTCTATATCGCTACCTTGGTTGAAAAGTTCGTTCATATAATTCCCTCATCTATAAACTTTTATAAATCTTGAATGCCTTTTAAGAGTTTTGCAATCCCTTCCATAGCCTCTTCTTCACTGATGTCAAAATCGTCAGTCGATAGAGGTTTTGAAGTATTTGAAGTACCCGCTACGCTCGGGAGTGTTGCTTTTGCATTAGCTTTATCAGATTCGACACGTGAATTTGCTGTAGATTTTTTGCCTTTTAGGTAGATTTTATTATCAATCAAATATCGATAGAATTGAACGTTTAGAGTAGGCACTACCGAGAATTTAATCGAGGTCGCCCCCGGTGAAACCCCAACTTCAAAGAGTTTTAGTTTATTGCCGTCATTCCTATCAATCCCTATATCAAAACATAGTTCTGGTGCCATAAAACGCAGTTTTTTCTGAAAATGCACCGGGAATTCTTTGGCGAATTTTTGAATTTCTTCAAATACCCTCTTACCCTCATCTTCGCCTAACTGAAATTTGAGAGATTGAAGTACTGCGTTAGTTGACGAACGTTGTTCGGTACCCATATTAGTTCCAAGATAACTCGCACTACCTAATCGGATATATATTAGAGAGGTTTCCCACTCAGCATTTTTTCCACGGGCAACGTTTAATCGAACGTCCATAGGTGCACCATCTAAAGTCGTGCTATCGACAAAAGCTTGAACCATATATTTACGCTTAAATAAATCTCTATGATGTTTGTTGATAAAATCGTCTAAATACTCGTCGGTTTTATCAGTGAGATAATGCACAGTCACTTTATTTTTATTGTTTTCGGATTTAGACAGCTTAAAAATTCCATCACCGTTTGAGCCAGCACTTGGTTTTAAGATAATAATTTTGTATTTTTCCAAGAGTTCCTCAATCACACCATCACCATAGTTTTTTGAATCTATTACACAATCAGTAAACTTGCCCTCTTTTAAGAGCCACGCCGAGTTATCTGATTTTGTGCCGATTCCACGCCGTGTAACTTGATAGCCATGTTCTTTCAACAACTCGAACACCTCAGGATGTTTGCGGTCAAGGCTCCAACCGTAACGTGAGTCAAACAATTCAGGCATAGGCGTGGTTTTTTTTACGAACTCACCGTTTTCCCAGAACAGACCTTTAATCGTTTTAGTTTTGAGGTCAACATCTTTTGCCGAAAAAGAAAAAAATGTAACACCATACATACAAGCGGCAGCGTAAAATAGATGCATCATATGTGTAACCTTGTCTGGTGCGGAATTTCTTACCCAAAATCCAACCTTTTGTTTATTCATTAGTGAATCATTATTAACTTGTTTTGATGTCGATGTTTTTTTTGATATTCTTTCCATAATACCATCCTTTCAGAACAATATAACTTATTATACCATAAAAATCTGAATACGTCAAGCGGAGGTGTCAGTGGCAGAGCCGCCGACACCTCCGCTCTTGTTTTGCTAGTCGTCGAGATACCCCCACTCCAGACGGGCAAAAGCTCTTTAAGAGCGGGCTTTGCCCGCTTGACAGAGCCTGCTTTGCCTTTCGAGGGGATACTCTTGTTTTGCTATTATACCATAAAAATCTGAACACGTCAAGCAAAATAAAGTAGAAAAATTCATAAAAATATGTTATAATAGCCAAAACAAGAGTAAAAATAAATACAGAGTTGTGATTCGGCTTTTATTTTGCTTGACGAATCTTAAAATCTATGATATAATGAAATATGTGTGGGATTTAATATGTACGGAATTTATAGTCGATTAAATCAAGAATAGGCTTGTCTTGTCGGTCTATTTTCCGCCATACTGCGTTGAAAATTTCTTAAATATCAACGGATATTCGCCAAAT
>WRGW01000037.1 GCA_009786985.1 Oscillospiraceae bacterium | reverse complement strand
ATTCTCATAATGATAATCTTTCGCCCAACGAAAAAGAGCAGATGGTTTTAAATTGAGGTGTTATTTTGTGTCTACTTTTAACAGTACAATCCAGTTTTACCGCATACGCACATATCTGATATGTCAACACTTTTCTGTACAGGTTTGAGGTTTTCGTAAAACAATTTTTTCTTAACCGCATTGCCAAAGTGTAACTCAAAGCCATAATTGTCACACTTCCCGAGCTGCCTTCAACCCAGCCCAACACAGGATGCCACGAGTAATCCCTGCCGTCGATTTGCCTTGTTGAGTCCGGCTCTTGCTGCTCGGATTCGGGCGGTGCAGTCTGAGCAACAGCCTCGGGCGGAGCGACCTGAACATCGTACTCTTCCATAATCGCAATTGCTCGTTCGTCGGGGATTTCGACTGGTGCAAGCGTGATTTCGATTACAGATTCGGCGTTTTCGGTGTCGTCGATTTCGCCATTCGCAGTCGGTGCAATCCTCGGAGCTGTTCCGATTGAGCGGTTAGAGCCGAACCATCAAATCGCTGATGATGAGCTAAATCAAGCTGGTGAGCGACTTCTCGAACTCATGGAAGAATACAGCCATTGCGATGAAATCACTGCAATGCTAGAGCGATTCAAGGAAGAAACAATCGACGAACTTACGGGATACAATCCGGATATACAGCCAGAAGAATATGCCCAAATTGCTCCTTTTTCGAGTGTTAGTCGCTGGCAATGCGACATGGTTTCCAGAGTCAGACAAATTCATGAGTGCTCTTGCAATGACGATGAGCGACCGTCCAATGGCTGTGAACATCTCGTTCGCCCGCGATTATGCGGAGCGATATGACTGGCTCAAGAAGCAATTTCTGTCGTGGGCGTTCACCTGCATGGCGGCGATTTTTTACTACCACGACCGTGATGTTCACAGTGCGAGCGAGGCGGATTTGTACGCCTACCGCCTCGGAATGGCGTGTTTCAAGGGGATTGCTCCGACGTATCACGTCGCATTGTTCGAGGAAAAGCCGACAATTGTGTGGGAGTTTAACTCGCTTATGCTTGAGATTCAGATGATGTTTAGCTTTCTGCTGACAGACGACTCCAAACCGCTACGAATGTGCAAGCATTGCTCACGGACTTTTGCGGCAGGGCATCATAATGCGGTGTTCTGTGGGGCGAAGTGTAAGAATCAGTTCAATGTGAGGAAGAGTAGGGGGAGGGGGAATAGGAAAAATAAATCGGGGAGGCTGATTCATTTGTAAAAATAGAGGTTAATGTGCTACCGTAAACTGACATTTTTAATAAATTTCACCCGAAAATCGACAACATCAGCTTTACCAAAACGCCGCACCACGAACAACACACTCACACTACAAAGCGCCAAGAATGCAACACACTGAACAACAACCTGCCAAGTCGGGTAAATATTGAACAATCCGTTTGCCGTAATTAGTCTGAATAAGCTGATGTTGTCCAAAAACGTCAAGCCGAAAACATGAAACGCCAGCGGCGACAAAAGAATCCCAAAGGCACATAAGGCGGTGTAAAGGTTGTGCCGGATGATTAGCGAAATCGCCAGAATTATTGCGGCAATTCCAACACACACTACAAATCTTGTGAACAGCATTAGCACTAAATATCCCCGAATCGGAATGCCACCTAAAATTGTCGGTAAAGCGGCGATTTCTGTTGGTGGTATGCTTGATAGTGGCAGACTTAATCCTGCGAATCCATAATGCTGTCCAATGTAGAGCAAGTCTGGCAAGTATGCACAAACAAAAACAACGGCGGCAAACAAGAGCGATAAAATCAATTTCATTTGGATTGTTTCGGAGTGTCCGCGGTTTGTTGTGTTCAGAATTTTGTACATTCCAGTCTTGTATTCGATGGGGAACACGCCACAGAGAACGAAAATCAGCACAGCTATAAGTGCCATTCCGCTCGTAAGCCCTGCACTTTCGTCTGTTAATCCGAATAGTTCTGCATAGCCCGCATCGTAGACAAATTGTGCATTGGGTGTGGTTTCTACATATCGCAATCGCTCGTATAGAGTGTTAATAACGTGTTCCATCGCAAGCGTTCGGTCGTGTGGTCGGCGAAGTTCGAGGTACTCGTTAAAATCAATCTCACCACCATTCATGCGCTCACCTAATGTGTTTAACTCTGAGCGAGCGTGTTCTAAGCCCGCTTTTTGTGTTAGGATAAACTCTTCTGCTTCTTCGGTGACCTCACCTTGATTCGCAATCAAGAACGAGCGAATATAATTATGCTCGAAGCCGAGAGGTGGCGGCTGTGCATTATTAGCAACAAGAATTTGTATTACGATAAAAACTATAACAATTAACAATGCTTTATTCGTGAATGCAAGTTTCTTAAATTCATACCACCGCCAGTTCATCGGGGCGACGAATAAAGTTCCGAAGCGTACTCTCGAAAATCGTGTAGTAAGAATTGTACTGCGATTTTCAAGAGCACGTTTTTTAGTGTAAGAAAAATACACAGCTAAGATGCTCAGTACAAGCATAACCGACACAAAGATTAAGAAAACTGGAATAATTCCGACTGGAAAGCCGAAAAAGTTTAAGTTAAAATATCGCCTTAATACTTCGTATGGTCTGACGAGCGTTGCAAAATTCAAAAACCGCAACCAGTTCCATGACGAAACAACGGGAATCGTGCTGAGCAAATGGCTAAATACGCCGAGCAATCCCACTGAACCCAAGGCGATAATTCCATGCCTTGCGTGGAGGGTAATCAGCATGACTACTAAGCCAACAGTAATCAATCCGAGTGTCTTTATTGCGAAAAAGAGACAGATAAATTCGCCTAAGCTGATTCGCATGGTAGAAATCATCAAGTCTGGCACTGATTGAATCGGTCTTGTTAAATCACCTAATCCGAATGTAAGTTCAGCATAAATTACGTTACTCACAAAAACAACGAGGCTGACCGCAAAAACGCACAATGCCATTGCACCCATTTTCGCAGCAATAGTACGCCCTACTCCGTGCGGTGTTGCTTTGAGTAGCAGAAAAAGCCTCTTTTCTTTTTCGTCAGAAATCAAAGCGATACAGATTACTAAAATCAAAATTATTAGCAAAATATCTGTAGACGGCGAATCGAACAGCGTTTCAAGCCCTAAATTCACATCATAGCGAATCACAATGTCACGCATTCCAGCGAAATCTGCCTGTGTTTTTTCTATATTGCGAAACGCAAATGAATTTTCGTCACCGAAAATATTAAGCGTCCTGTTTCGTTCTGCGGCACGTTCAACATTGTCAAGAAACACCGCATAGTGATTGACAGATAACTCGCCAATTACTTGGTTGATAAGCTCAATTTGAGTCCTTGCAGCTTCAGCGGTGATGTTTTGTTCAAGGTCGAATCTCCCGCTAATTCGCTCACGGAGTTCTTCAAGTTGCCCTTCTATTAAGACGATATCATCATAAGTTATAATCACGCTCATTCCGCTTGCGACTATTTCACGAGTAGACTCAAGATTTTCGAGCAAAACGAAATATTGCAAAAATTCGGCTTGGCTCTCTAAGTATTCGATTTTATCGTCACGAGGCATGATTCTAATCGCATCAAACATCGCTCTCGTTTCGCTATGAGGTAAGCCCTCAGGACGATTAAACCACACCAAAGAAGCTATATTGACAACTAAAACAGCGATTAACGCCCCCCAGAATAATTTTTGGGTTACTATTTTATAAAGTTCGTATTTAAGTAGTCTCATTGCCTCTCCTCTTCAGTGAATACATTCATATACACTTCTTCAAGAGAATTCACGCTGTATTCTTCGCATAGCTGTTGTTGAGGAGCTTTGGCTACAATCACGCCTTTTTTTAGCATAATCACTTCTTTAGCGATGCTTTCTATATCCGAAACAACGTGGGTAGCAAGAATGATAATTTTGTCTTCAGACATTGCCTTGACTGCCTCACGCACACGCACACGTTCTTTAGGGTCAAGCCCCGCCGTGGGTTCATCAAGAATAACAAGTTTCGGGTTGCCGATGATGGCCCCTGCGAGTAAAATCCTCTGTTTCATTCCGCCCGAGTACGCAGATAATCTGTCATTCAATCGGTCGGAAAGATTAACAGAGTTTGCGACACGTTCAACTTCTGACTTGGTTTGCCGCTTCGGTATATCTTTCAAACTTGCGATATAATTCAGAAAATCAACACCACGAAATCCGTCATAAAGCCCCTGCTGTTGCGGCATGAAGCCGAGAATTTCACGGTAACTACACCCTGCTTTGTTTATATCCGTATCATTCCACATTACCGAACCACTGTCTTGTTTCAATCCAAGCGTGAGAATGTTCATTAACGTGGACTTGCCAGCTCCGTTGGGTCCGAGGAGAGCGTACGTTCCACACGAAAGCTCAAGGCTGACGTTGTCTAAAGCCTTGTTTTTGCCGTAAGACTTGCTAAGATTTTTTATGGATAAATTCACAATTCACTCTCCTCATATAGTTACAATTGGCATGGATGCAGTTTTTACAATTGGCGGATTATGAATCGCGACATCATCTGCCAATGGGGTCACAATAATATAAATATGGTTTTTGTCTAAGAGCAAGTGGCTTTCAAGCTCGAAATCAAACGAAGTGACCATACCTTCTTCTATAGTCATATCCAAATACCGATTTCCATCAAAGGCGTTGATGAGTTGGTGGTCAGTGTAAAGCGAAATTCTGAATGCGTTGATTTCTGGCGATTCACCAAACTGTCCTGCGGCTTTAATAGTGAAAGCAAGGGTGTTGTCATCTTTATTGACAAAAATATCAGTTTCCCAAAAACCATCTTGATAAAACTCGAAGTGAACTGAAGTGTCAAGCATATTTTCTAATATGCCATTTTCTGTTTCAACAACATACCTTTCGAGAAAATTCTCGCTCGGCAACTCATTGTTTCCGCCTGTAAATATATCATTTACTTGCACTGCGGGCTCTTTTTCGAGAAATAAGTTCCAAGGCATTTGGGTGATGGCATGGTTATTGCCAAATGACCTAAACTCTTCGGAATCAAGTATGACAAAACTCGGATTAAGCATCACCACGAATGAAACAGACAAGACATCCCCTATAGAGCCGATTTTAGGTATAAAGCTAATGTCAACCTCTTTTTTTTCATCGGCTTCGTATGAAGCCACATACATAGGGGTTGATTCAATAAAATCGCCAACATAAAAAGGGTGTTGTACTCCATTTATAAATAAGCTCAATCCCCATTCATCCTCTCTTTCTCCGTTGTGTAACATATAAGTCAGTACAATCGGAGTACCATCATAAACAAGCGTAAAGTCAACATCAAGCGGATACGGGTCAATAACGCCGTGGTTGATGCCCCCTCTTACTTCTTGCGGTTCTTGTTCCATATGCGGGTTGTCGCTTTCGGTATGGGGTTCACACGACTCTGTTTTTTTACCAGTATTTCCTTCGCAAACGCTATTGTTACACGCGGTCAAAAGAATAGCAACACAAACAATAAGAAAACATATCATTTTAAGCATATTAACACTCTCCTTGCTTTATTTTAACTCATAATCTGAATGTTGCTAAAGTCATCGTTCCAGAAATCGGTGCGAGATATAGTTGCCCATTGCTTCTCGGAATTTCTACCTGTGTTTGTAGTAAAAACAACAAACAAGAAATTTTCGCCCCAGTTTCTTATCATGGTGAATATTTCAGAAAATTCACCAACTTCACCACTGTATAAATCTACATAAAACATTTTGTCGATATCAACGCTTACAGCAGCGACCTGATTGGAATGATTGTTACTGTAAAATATTAAGCGTTCATCCAACAATATAAAATTGGTGAAATATCCTTCGATATCATCAACGATAACGGTGCGTTGGTTTGTTGTCAAGTCAAGAGATATAATTTGCTTATCGCGTCGTGAATGCCAAAATATACGACTGTCGATTAGAGCAATAGAATCTGAGTCATAGCGAACTCCATTTAAAACATCCTGTGTCTGACCTGTGGCTAAAGAAATTCGGTATAAATGTACCTCCAGATTGTTTCTCATCGTATCATAGGCTAATTGGGTAACAGGTGGTGATATATTTTTTAATCCTTCTTGAATCAAATAATAAGCATAGCCATCATAAATACCAATGATATCCCCAGAATACCACATCAACGCTGCATTTTCGTCGTACCAAGATGCACGCGAATATATTACTCGCTCAGTTCCAGAACTGTAGTTAATTGCAACAAAATCTTGAAAACTGATGAATTGAGTAGCGTCCTCGGAAAATGCTGAGTACATAGCCATAAAAAACAAATTATTGTTGTAATGATAAATACTATTAATCCGTTCGTAGTTCTCAGGCAATGCTGTGACAGTTCGGCGTTCTCCACCATTTAAGCTTAATTCGAACAGAGTATTATCTACGAAAACATACAAACGGTCATCTTTTACATATACAGCACTTTCAGAAAAAAGTCTCCGCCCTCCCCCTGTGATATCAAAAAACGCTAAACATTCGATGCTATTGTGCAAACACTCAAGTCTTGCACAAAGTATTTGTGGCTCATCCCATAATTCGTTTCTAACAGATAACACATACCCTTGTGTATCGAAATCAAAAGGTTTGATTAAAGCAAATACACCATTTTCTGAAATAAATTCATTACTTAGTTGAATCCCATTGTTGTCATTTCCAAGCATAGTGACTCCTAAATTTTCATTTATGTCTACATTTTCTATTGGATTTGACACACTTTTTTCGGATTCGCTATATTCACCGTTTGAAGTCGGAATCCCTGAATGAGTATTAGTGGCTGACGGCGTACAAGCAACTAGTAATAGGGCAGAAATAATAAGGACGGTAATAATTATTTTTTTCATGTTTATTTTACCTTTCAGAATCATCAAACATTGTAGATTTGTTGATATATGTAAGAATTTAATGAGATGCAACCATTTCCAATAACTATATGTGTTTTTTATAAATAATATTTGTGACATTAAAATACTAAAGGCGTAGAAAAAACGCAATCTTACATAAAAACATAAATATGTTCCCGAAAAAGCTGATACCTTGATGTGTTTGCACACATAATTAAATATCGGCTTTACTTTTAGGAACGTTTAATAATTAAATACCTGTAATATCGTGAAAGCTAAATGTTGATGTTGTCCAAACCGTCTCCATTGTGTTAAAAGTTGACAAACGTACGCCTGTTCCCCGACGATATGTTCTGTTGAGTGCGTGGCGACCAAAACGCCTTGGGCAGTTATGGTTTGTCGCAGGTGTGACCACTGCACCAGTCGAATGATATACCACACCATGTCTAATTGTAACTCTTGTGTTAGGCTGAGTACCTGCCACGAAAATTTCGCTGGTGAAATTTCTACGATTTTGACAAGCCCCATTAATTAAATTGATTTCGCGCATAAAGCGGGCATACGTATCAACACGTCCACGAGTTGAAGTGTCATTCCAACTTGCCCACCTTTCACCCCCAACGTGCCAGCCAGAAGAAACTATTTCGTGTCTATTGGCGGTTATCTGCCTCGCACTCACCCCTGCACCTAACATCGACACTGCCATAACCCCTGCCATGCCCATGGCAACCAATCTTTTTCTAAGTTTCATAATCTTTAAATCTCCTTTGTTTTTTTAATTCTTTTCCGCCACCCTTACCTATGTACACTCGGCAAGCCAAACAAGGGCAT
>WRGW01000036.1 GCA_009786985.1 Oscillospiraceae bacterium | reverse complement strand
AAATTTATGATATAATAGCAAAACAAAAGCAGAATAAAGACGGAGCTGTGCTTCGGCTTTATTTTGCTTGACGAATCTTAAAATTTATGATATAATACACTGTGAATAGATATAGTTAAAGGGGAGGTAAGCTATGAATTATTACAGAATCCCAAATAACCCTAATAGAAAACCTGAATCTGAGCAAAGTGGCAGAGGTTCTAAAAGTTTCTCAAAAGGCGGAAAAGTAACAGCAACTCAAGGTGGAAGATACGTGGTTTCGGTTATAGGTACCACTTTTCTTACTCTGTTTTTGATTATTGTAATCACCATCTGTGTAGTTGCAGTAGCTTTGACTGTGTACATCACTCAGTTCGCTGATACAATGTACGATATTGATTTACGAGATTTTGAGCTGAATTATTCCAGCTTTGTTTTCGCACGCAACCCTGATTTTGACCCTGACGACGAGGAATCAGAAGAATATATCGAAATTTTACAGCTCAGCGCTGATGAAAATCGTATATGGGTTTACTTTGAAAACGTTCCACAACATACAGTCAACGCATTGATTTCTACCGAGGATAGGCGTTTTTTTGAACACGCAGGCGTTGACTGGACACGTACTGTTTATATCGCTGTAAACGAAATGCTTTTAGGCGGTATGGATAGAATGCAGGGTGGTTCTACTATTACGCAACAATTGGTGCGTGACGCTACTGGTGATAATGACGTTAATGTCGGACGTAAGTTAAGAGAAATCTTCCGTGCGTTAACGCTTGAGCAAAGTTACTCTAAGCATGATATTCTCGAAAGTTATTTCAACCGTGTTGCTTTTGGACCGACTATATACGGAATAGGTTCAGCGGCACGACATTATTTCGATAAAGAAGCATGGGAACTTACAATTGCAGAATCGGCTATATTAATCGGGTTACTACCTTCGCCAGTGGCTGGAAACCCGTATTCTAATGCGAGAGAAGCCCGAATCTGGCAAGGTAATGTTCTTTACAATATGTTAGACCAGGGGTTTATATCCTACCCTCAATATCGTGAGGCTGTTGATGAACAGGTTCAATTTAGGCTTCCTATTAGCCCAATTTGTCGATGCCCAGAAGATTATGAGCGTTGTGACGGTGCGTATTTTGGCTATATAGACGAACGGTGGGAAGAGTTCCAAGGTCTACAGACGGTTGAAGACCCAAACACCGATTTATATTTTAGAGATACTGACATAGCAGAACTTGTCGACTGTCCGTTTACATGGACTGGGTATGAAGTTACTCACAACTGGTATGTAGATGCGGCACTCAAGATGATTACAGCTGACTTGGCTGAACTTTTTGAAGAATCACACGAGAGAGCAGCTTTAAGAATCCGCCAAGGAGGGCTGAGCATTTATCTAAGCAAAGATATTGAGATGCAAGCACGAATGGAAGAGGCGTTCTTGAATCCAAACCTAATAAGCTCACGCCGATATCCACCCGGAACACCTGCACGCGATACACTTCAAGGTGGGTTTGTCCTTATGGATATGCAGGGTAATGTCGTCGCACTTGCAGGTGGGGTGGGCGACAAGATGGGGAACGATGTATTTAATCGTGCAATTCAATCACGCCGTCATATAGGTTCAGCGGTGAAACCTTTTGCCGTTTATGGACCAGCGGTTGACCTCGGTGTGATTACCTATTCGACAATGCTTCTTGACTCTCCTGGGAGAATCGATGACCCTGACCGTCAAGGGCAGTTCCTCGCTTGGCCTATGAACTTTGGTAACAATCCTGGTTCTGGCGGCGGGCAGTCGGCTCATCGAGCAATGGCGGTTTCTACCAACACTACTGCTGCACGAACTCTGCATATGATGGGGGTTCGCACCGCATTTAATTTCGTGACTGAACGCCTACAAGTAGAGTTAGAACCACGCCATATGGATTTCTCGCCACTAGCAGGTGGTGCGATGGAGGTTAGGCTACACGAAGTCGCCGCTGCGTATCAAATTTTTGGAACTGGTGGAGTTTTTTATAGACCAGCGTTTTATTCAAGAGTAGTAGACCGTATGGGTAATGTAATCCTTGAAAAAGACTATGAGGGTGAACAAGTAATCGGTGCTGATAGTGCGTGGGTTGTTAATCGAATGATGTGGCACGTACTCTACACCGAAGGCGGAACAGGTCACGCCGCACGAATGGGGCATATAGATGCTGTTGGTAAAACTGGTACAGCAAATGCTATGACTGACGTGGTATTCGGTGGACTAACCCCCGACTTTGTTGGAGTAGTCCGTATGGGCTTTGATGACAACCGCTATATGCGAACGTATTCTGGTGGAATTTGGCGTAGACCTGCATTAGTCTGGCGTGAGGTTATGCAGGCAGTGATTCCGACCAACCAACCTCGTACTTTCGATGATTTGAGAGCGGCAAGTGGCACTCAGCGTATGAGATATTGTACATCTTCTGGGCTTCGTGCAGGAGGAAATTGTGCGGGCAGTCGATATGGGTACTATACTGCGGATAATATCCCACCAGTCTGCCCGTGTGATGACAGTGTAATCAATCTACAACCACGTGGTTCGATGGAGCATAGCCCGTTGTATCGTGCGTGAAGATTTGATGAATTGATGGAGAAGGCTTTATGATTTATAAAAGCGAAATGTCTGAAAAAAATGCGATTATGCAAGTCGCTGAACTTATGACGGCGGCTGCACGAACAGCTCCTAAAGCTTGCGGAATTGATGTAACCGAAACTTTGATTGTTGATGGCGACGATAAAGACAAACTTAGTGCGTCAATGCGAAAAATCGGAATTGATAAAGACCGTGCGTTTTTCTTGCGTGACGCTGGAAATGTTGATAACAGCACAGCAATTGTGTTAATAGGAACGGCGGTCAGTTCGCGTGGGTTAAATTGCGGGCTTTGTGGAATGAGAGAATGTTCTAAAGCAGATGATACAGGCGTTCCATGCACTATGGCAGTAAATGATTTAGGGATTGCGGGGGGGTCGGCTGCGAGTATTGCAATGGATAACCGCATAGATAACCGAATGCTTTTTAGTGCGGGAATGGCAGCACTCGATTTGAAACTGTTTTCGGACAAAGTGAAGCTCTGTTTCGGGATTCCGCTTTCGGTATCTGGTAAAAATATTTTCTTTGACCGTAAAGGTCTGCAATGAAAGGTCTAACTTAAAATGACTATATTTGAAGAATTAAAACGCCGTGGGCTGATTGCACAAATGAGCCATGAAGAAGAAATTGCAGAACTTCTTTCAGATACATCAAAACCAGTGAAGTTTTATATCGGGTTTGATGCGACGGCAGATTCATTACACATAGGCGGGCTTCTACAACTGATTACAATGCGAAGGCTTCAATTATCAGGACATCACCCAATCGCACTGCTCGGAACAGCAACAACACTGATTGGTGACCCTACTGGAAAGGATAGCTTACGCCAGATGCTAACTCATGAGGCAATTTCGCATAATGCGGATTGTTTTGCCGAACAAATGTCGAGAATTTTGAACCTAAAATCAGACGATTATCCAGATTTATCTGGGCGTGTGAGCGGGGGAATCCCTGCCGAAATCGTCAAGAACGGTGATTGGTTTGCTGATATTAAATATCTCGAGTTTTTGCGTGATGTAGGACGGCATTTTTCAGTTAATAAAATGCTAACTGCTGAATGTTTTAAGACACGGCTCGAAAAAGGATTATCTTTCCTTGAGTTTAACTATATGCTTTTGCAAAGCTATGATTTTTTGCATTTGTACAGAACAAAAGGCATAACAATGCAGTTCGGCGGGAATGACCAGTGGTCGAATATCCTGTCTGGTGCGGATTTAGTTCGTAGAATCGCAGTCGCTGAAAATATAACTGAATCTTCAGCTTACGCCATGACTTTCTCACTGCTATTAACTAAAGACGGCAAGAAAATGGGGAAAACCGAAAAAGGTGCGATTTGGCTTTCTGCTGACAAATGTTCACCTTATGATTTCTTTCAATATTTCAGAAATATCGATGACGGTGATGTAATCAATACTCTAAAAATGATGACTTTTGTACCGATTGAAGAAATCGAGAATATGGAAAAAACTCTTAGCGGTAAAGAGCTAAATTCTGCTAAAGAACTGCTCGCTTTTGAACTCACTAAAATGGTTCATGGTGAGGACGAGGCAATCAAAACACGTGAATCGGCTAAAAGCGTATTCGTGTCTGGCGGCGATGATGATAATATGCCGACTGTCACAGTAATTGAAAGCGAAATCGGGATTCTCGATTTATTGGTTCAATCTGGCTTGTGCAAGTCTAAGCGTGAAGCGCGTACCACTGTAGAACAAGGTGCAGCTAGCATCAATCGTGAGAAAAATACAGATGTAAACGCTGTAATCACAATTGATGATTTTGTGATTGTTCAAAAAGGGAAAAAGAACTTTGTTAAAGTGATTATCTAACAATCTAAGAGCCTATGTTCAATACCACACAATCCACTTGCATTTATTTCTCTCTACTTCATGTTTTGCACTCTGAAATTGTGCGGTATTGCTCCAACATCGAAATTTTTTCAAAAAAGTTTCAAAAAACACTTGACAAACGATGACTATTGTGATAGTATAAGAATATAGGTTGCAACTATTGAAATAGTCACACTCCAAAATTTGTGAAACGAGGTCTATTTGTGAGAGAATACCCTGGTAGTTTTTCGGAGCGTGATATTTGCATAAAATCCCCAGCCACTATTACTGAACAACTCAAAATCCTTAAAAGCCGTGGTTTGGTTATAGATGACGTGGAATCGGCACGCAAAACGCTCGAAACCATTAATTATTATCGATTAGTGCATTATTTTGCGGTTTTTTTGCAAAAATCAGGGAAGTATATTGATGGAACACATTTTGAAGATGGTGTCAGGCTATACAATTTTGACAAAAAGCTTCGTTCGATTGTTCTAATCGCACTCGAAGAGATCGAGATTGCTGCACGTGCCGCAATTTCTAACTACCACGCTACAAGGTATGGAACACTCGGATATCTACAAGCTGAAAGTTTTGACCGAAAGCATAATCACCGCGGTTTTATGAATAAAGTCGGGAACATTATTTCTAAAAACGCTGAGCTTTCTTTTGTACGACATCATAACAAAAAATATGGCGGAACTTTTCCGTTATGGGTGCTAATGGAGATGTTTAGCTTCGGAACTTTAGCGGTTTTTTTCGCTGACTTAAAAATCGTCGATAAAAAAGAAATCGCTGAATATTATTTTGGGTGTGATAGCAGAAATGTTGAGAACTGGCTTGAAAACTTAGCAGTTTTGAGGAATCGATGTGCTCATTACAATCGTATGTACGGAAACCCACTCCCTGGCGAAATCCGTGATGCTAAGACCAAAAAACCTTCGAGTTTGTTTGAACATATGCTCGCCGCTCGTGAATTACGCAAATGTTCTGATAATGTTATGGGCGAAAGTTGGGGTAAGTCATTCTCTTTAGAAATGCAAGAACTTTTTGACGATTATAAAGATTTAGTAAATCCAGAACTCTTAGGCTTCCCAAAAGATTTTAAGAAATATTTCACAATACAGGAGGAATTTTACGATGAAAAATCACAATTACATTAACAAACGTGCAAAGTTTAGAACTGCGGTTGCCGCTTGTTTAGGAACAATCATTTTTGGAGGGCTTGTGGGGTTTGGTGGCTCACAAATCCTGCTTGAAATCATAAACTTAGCTGATATAGACTCAAACTCTGGCGGTGGATTGGTTTCAGAATATGCAGACCGTGATTCGTGGCGTGGCGTATCATCTACTACACCACGTGATTCAAGTTCGGACGATTCGGATACAACAACTGTGTCAAGACCAGTTTCGGGCGAATTTACCGCTTCTGAAATCTTTGAAAAACGTAGCAACACAGTTGTAGGAGTTCGTCTCGTACGTGGTGGATTCGCTGGTGAAACAATGGAAACCGATGTAATTGGTAGCGGTGTAATCATAACAAATGATGGATTTATCGTAACTAACGCTCACGTAATCGAGGATGCAATTAATGTAATCGTGGTGGTTGATGATTATGAAGACCCTACTCTCCGTCATGAATTTGATGCAGTAGTCTTTGGTTATGACACACCTACCGATTTAGCGGTGTTAAAAATCGAACGTGATGAGCCTTTTAGATACGCACCAATCGGTAGCAGTGCCGAACTAAGCGTAGGTCAAGATGTCGTGGTAATTGGAAACCCTGTAGGGCTTCATCAAACGATGACACGTGGAATTGTTTCGGGGCTTCAACGCGATTTACGTGAGAACCCGTTTATGCTCCCATCAATTCAGACCGACGCACCAGTAAACCCCGGCAACTCTGGTGGACCGTTATTTAATATGTTTGGTGAAGTTGTAGGGATTGTAAATATTAAATTAACTTCAAGTGGAATGGGCGTTTCGCTTGATAATTTAGGTTTTGCGATTTCAATTGATGAAGCTATGTCAGTAATTGATGACCTAGCAACACACGGGCGTGTTGCATCACGTGCAATGCTCGGAATTTCCGCCGCACAAATCACACCTGCTAACCATACTATGTACGCCACTGATGTGACTTCAGGGTTATATGTCCTTTCGGTTAATCCGAACACACCTGCTGCTGCGAGTGGACTTTCACGTGGGGATATAATCACGCATATCGAGGGTGAAACAGTTGCAAGTGTTCAAGACATTCAAACTGTGATTAGAGATAAAACTGTCGGCGATGAAATCGAACTTAATATAGTTCGCCATGATAATCACGGTATTCCATCAGAACTGACTATTAGATTCGCTTTGATTGGTGGAATTGACGAAGAATAAATTAGAACTAATAGAACTACACGGTATTAGAGTCTGATGGAAAAGAAAAAAGTCCAGCATTTAGCTGGACTTTTTTTTGTGTACGCAATTAAATGCGTTTGCTTGATTTTAAAATCGCACTTCAAGAGAGTGTGTCTACTTGTAAAGATTACTCGAATACTTTAAAATCTGTTCCAAGTCGAAGACTTTGTCACGGGGGCAATCAGCGATGAATTCCTTAAAATCAATTGTCGATTTATTGCCAGTTAACAAATACGTTGGCTCTAAATCTAATTTTTCGTATAGAACAATAACCTTGTCAACGGATATCTTCGATTCACCGCGTTCAATTTGACCATAAAATTTCATTGATATTTCGAGAATATCAGCTACATTCTGCTGCGTCATACCCAGTGATTTGCGATGTTCTCGAAGTCTCGTACCAATTTGCACTAGTAGTTCGTTCATTCTATAGCCCTCCAATACATACTCATAAGAAAATTATATCACCATTTAGCAGAACTATACACCCGATAACAAGCGGTTTATTTTTAAAAATATCTGCTATTAGTTCATATTTATTCTTGACAAGTCTGACTTCATGTGCTATACTTATAGATAGCTATAGAGATTACGTACGAAAAAGGGGATTGAAACTTGAAAAAATCGAAAACAGCAAAAATCATTGAGAAAATCGCACTTCAAGAGGGTGTGTCGATTGCTGAGGTTAGAGCCAATCTACTGGAAGCGATTGA
>WRGW01000035.1 GCA_009786985.1 Oscillospiraceae bacterium | reverse complement strand
GCTTTGCCACTGAGCAGGCAACTTGAAGAGCTTGCTTGCCGTCGAGATAGCCCGCTCCAGACGAGCAAAGCCCGTCTTTCGGGGCATACTCTTGTTTTGCTTGCCAAAAAACAATTGCCGAATTACCGTTACCAGAAGTCAGAATCCCACGGCTGAGCATAATCGCAGTTTCTATGATTTCGTCTGAACGCTCCAGTGCTTCTTCGATACGACTATATTCGCCATTGAAATCGCAAAAAATTAGAGCGGCACGGTCGTGATTAGCTTCCATCTGTTTTACTATCAACGAACTGTCATCGTGGGCGAACCGTGCTGACATTTTCCAGTGAATATGCCTTAGCGTTTCACCAGTCTTGTATTCACGCAGATATGAAAATGTGTCTTTATTAAATCCGTATGGTTTTGTATTAGTCACATCTGGTTCTTCTTCATTTTCATCGGCGAGTAGTTCCTCATCAATCGGCATTTCACGTGGATAGACAGTCAGTTCCCACGGAATTTTTTGCTTAACGCTAAATTTGAAGATTTTTAGTAAATCATAAAACTGAACTTTTTCAAGGCCGATTGTGTACTGTCCTCTAAACACCGCATCATTTTGGATATTTAGTGCGATTTCTTTAAACGGGTGTAGGGTAGAAATAAGCATCTTTTTCTGCGAATCATACTTGCCGTTTTCGAGAACTTTTACATAAACACAAAGCGGTGCAAGTGGCATAATAAAACGATTCTTGATTCGCAACTTCAAAAAAACCGAACTTTTACGACGAATCTGGCTTTCTCCGTTTTGAACTTCTACCACAAAAAAAGCTCTCGCAACAAGTGCGATTAGGAATGAAAACCCACACAACAAAATCACCGCCAAAAGCAATAGCGGCATAAGTCGCGAATGATATGCAAAACACAACACAAATAAAACGACTATTGTTACTACAAAAAAGATTCTAAATTCTTTCATAGAATAACCTTTGCTTGTCCTTCAAACGGGACTACCACTCCCCCTGCGATTTCCGATAAAATGCTTTCTTCGCTGATTTTACGAATCTTTGCATCACCAGTAAGCATGAGCCTATGCGAAATTACATACGGAAACATTGCCTTAACATCTTCAGGTGTAACATATCCTCGCCCCGATACAAACGCACAGCCTTGAGCCGCCCGCATAAGCATAAGGCTCGCCCGTGGAGACGCTCCAAGCATTACTGACCTATGAACGCGGGTAGCTGAAACTAAATTCACGATATATTCATAAACATTTGGTTCGATATGAACGCTTCTGGTTTCTGCAATGATTTTAAGAATTTCTTCTTTAGTGCAAACTGGATTAACCGTGTCGAGCGGGTTCTGCTTTTGTCGCCCTGAGATAATATCGATTTCTTGTACCAAAGTCGGATAACCCATTGAGATTTTCATTAGAAATCGGTCTAACTGTGCTTCGGGCAAAGGATAAGTTCCAACATACCCTAATTCGTTTTGAGTTGCAATTACCATAAACGGTGACATAAGGCGATGTTTTTTACCGTCAACCGTCACAGTCTTTTCTTCCATACACTCAAGTAGGGCGGACTGTGTTTTTGGAGAAGTTCGGTTGATTTCATCAGCTAAAAACACATTACACACAACAAGCCCATTGACATATTCAAAAGCATTTTTTTCACGATTAAACATATTAAATCCAGTAATATCAGATGCCATTACATCTGGTGTAAACTGTGCACGTTTACACAAAAGCCCTGTGGATTTACTCAAAGCAGTAGCAAGTGTCGTTTTTCCGACACCCGGTACATCTTCAATTAACACGTGCCCTTCCGATAATAGGGTGATTAACAGTAACTTAATCACATCACGTTTTCCGACAATAACTTTTTCAATTTCGTCGGCAATTTTTGTGATTTTAGCGTGAGATTCAGCGTTTATGATTGGTTGATTAGTCTGATTAGTTGATTCGTTCATTTAATTTTCCTTCTTATTGAAAGTTCGGGTGTAACACCCTGACGCTCTGCGTTGGTTCTCTCGAGTGAAGCGAGAGGGGTGCAGGGCTTGCCCTGCGCGGTGTTACCGAACATTACCCCACCGACAAAGGTAGCCAATTAAGCCACGACTTTGTCGGTGGCTTAATATTTCAAAAAAACAGTGCTTTCGCCATCATTGGCAAAACAAGGCATAACCTCACGCACACGTGGGTTAGACAGTAGTTCGTTTCGCACCATATCACGGAGAACAGTTCCTCTACTATAACCGTGGATTACGAGGATTTTCTCTGCGTTCTGTGGTGCACGTTTGATTTCAAAATCCAGTCGTCGCTTAGCCTCTTTTGGAGTAAGCCCATGAATGTCGATTATTTTGTAAGGTGCTTTCATAAGATTATATCAACTCTTCTGAAAAGTCCTGCTCAAATCGTTTTTTTAGGCTCAAGAAATATGCTTTTACGCTCTTATCGCCTTGATTGTCTAAGAATAGACAGTATGGCAGGCTATCCGTCTCACGATGCTTTACAACACAATCACAACATTTACTATGATTAGGGCAGGTGGTTTTAGGACACGCACATTCTTTTACATTTTTACAAGCCATAATTTTCTCCAGTTTACGATTTAATTTATGTTGTTAATGATAGTTTGTGATGTTAAAAATCTGTTCAGTATTTCGCTTATGGTGATTTCACTCAATCTCTAATTGCCCATCTTCTACACTTGATGCTTTAGCGGTTTTTACTACATCAATAGCAAGTGGAACATTTAGCCTCTCACCAGCCATCATTTCTGCAATCGTCACGATTTTGATTTTGGGAAATTTCATATACCCGCTATCATAATCCCCCATAGAAGCCGCTTCTTGTTTCATATCTTTAGTAGGTTCTAACAGTGTGATAAAAACCCCGGCAACTGCGTTTTCACGTTCAACCACCCTAGCAAAATTCCGAATATCTTTAACACCGACTCCACCAGACTTCACTTCAAATAACAAATCACGATACACTGATTTACCATCGTGATTTTCAGCAACTCTGATTTTCCCATCACTACCACCATCCTTGCCCTTTTTGTCATTGACCATAGCCTTATTTTCGGAATAAGTAAGAATAGCCCATTTTTCAAACTCTTTGCGAAGCCTATCATCTTCTTTAGTTGCGAGTGCTTTTGCACTTTCAAGGTCTTTTGGAATCCCGCCGATTTTGACACTTTTCATTATATCTTTGCCGTAGGTTTCGGTTAAACGTTTTTTGATTAAGGATATACTTTGATAAGTTATATCAATTCCAATCCATTTACGATTTAATTTTTGTGCAGCGGAAACGGTTGTTCCGCAACCGCAAAAACAATCAAGAACCACATCACCTTCATTGCTTGAGGCTTTGACAATCCGCTCTAACAAAACCAGCGGTTTTTGTGTGGGATAGCCAAGTTTCTCGGGGTCTGTAGGACTTGTAATTTTTGGACAATCAGTCCACCAATCGTTTACTGGTGTACCTTCTTTGCGTAAACCTTGTTCATAGTGTTTACCTTTAATCTGTGTTCTCCCTCTTTTAAGAGTCCCTTCTGAATATGGCCGAAATTGTTGATTAAATATTGGTGATTTTGTTTTAACATAAAATAAAATCACATCATGCTTACGTGCGAACCAATTTTTAGACACTCCACCGCCTGAATAACACCATATAATTTCATTTCTAAAATCACCGCCCTGGCCACAAAAAATTGCATCAAGCACAAGTTTTAAATAATGGCTTACATTTGGGTCGCAATGAAGATAAAAACTCCCTGAAGATTTCAAAACCCTATGGATTTCGTTAATTCGCAAAGTCATCGAAATGATATAAGCTAACAAACTTCCACGTGGTAAAATTTTAGCAATTCCAATTATCAAATCAGAAGTTTGTGCAGTAAATATACCTTTGTCATTGATACAGATTTCCTGAAATTCGTTTTCTACACGTAATGTCCAAGTCCACGTATCAACAAAAGCGCGTGATTGTGCAGCATCTTCCTTACCGATGTTGTTATAAATCTGATTATAATCTCTCTTAGAATTAAAAGGCGGGTCGATATAACACAAATCCACACTTTTGTCTGGGATTTCGTTTCGCATTATTTCGAGATTATCACCATAATAAAGTTGGTTCATGTTATATTTCCTTTTTCGACTTCGGTTTATAATAGACCTCTTGCGGAGTAATAACTCGATAAACTAAATAAGCTAAGAACGCCCCAACAAATTGCATTAACACAAAAATCGCCGCATCAGACGGTCTGATTCCAGATGAAAACCCGGTGAACATTCGTGCGATTGTTACTTGTGGGTTTGCAAACATGGTTGATGAAGTCGCCATGATTTTTCCGCCTACTAAAAAGCCGATTGTGACGCTCGCTCGTTTTGACTTTGTGTAACCTAAAAGTAAAATCGCCAGCACAAGTACAAACGAGCCGACTATTTCGCCGATGTAAACACTAACACCACCTCGTGCGTTTTCAGAAATAGCAAGAACTCCACTTTGAATTTCTACCAATTCACCCCAAAACATTAAATGCGTCAATACAATCCCACAAAATCCGCCTATAATTTGTGTTAAAATATACCAAAGTGCTTTAGTAGCGGTTATGCCTTTTTCGAGCCAGACAATCACACTTACAATCGGGTTAAAGTGCGCACCTGAGATTTTTCCGAAAATTTCAATCAACGCAATCAAAACAAATGCGGTTGCAACGGCGTTTGCAAACAACATTAACGCTTTATTCGCCTCTAAAACATTTGTAAACATCACAACTGACGACGTTGTCGCTGATACAAGTAGCATCGAACCTAAAAACTCACATAATAAATTTGATGTTATATTTTTATTCAAGCATCAATCTCCTTTTTTGCTCTCTGGATTATTTCGTCAACCTCAAACGGGGTGTCTGTAACGGCACTCATTCCAATTTCCGCTTCGATTGAGATTTTAATGCCCGATTCTTCTTTATATCCTTTTTTGAGGTGTTTAGCCACTTTTGCACTAATAGCATTTGCGAGGTGTAGGGAGCTGGCTTTTAGAACAACTATAAACGCATCGTATTCATAACGCCCGATTTTCCCTTGTTCGCCAATCGCCATTCTAAGCACACGAGCTGTAAACGTTAGTGCTAATTCCCCGCTTGCAAAACTGTGCTGAGCTTGTAGTTCTTGCAAATTCTTTGGTTTTACATACATCACAACAAACGGAATAAATTGTGTGGCTTCCGAAACAGAAGGCACTTTTGATGGTTCTGGACTTCTGAGCTTTTCGGTTTCTTCTATATTATTTCCATCGGAATTGTCTTGAGTTTCAATTTTCGCAGCTTTAGGACAAGCAAGTTTAGCAATCATAGCTTCGATTGAGGTTTTACTATACGCACCAGTAAGTGCATCGAGGCTGATTTCGCTTAGTTTCAGCTTTGATTTACTTTCACTGCTTTGAACTATTTCGCCGCTTTCGTTCTTACCCGTAACAACTCCAGCGAACTCGTTAAATTGGCGTGAAATTTCGCCAAACTCATTACGCTCATCCCTTGATTTGATTTTGATTCGCACATTAACATCACCCCGCCTGAACAAAGACAAGGTTTCGGCAATATGCGTAAGTGGATTATACAACCGCTTTGTCACAAGTAAAGACAGCACAATTCCAACAACACAAAGTGCGATTGTTAGAAAGAGAAGCCGACCAAGTGCATCACTTGCAATGTCACGAATTTCTCTAACATCACCAGTCATATTAACAAGCCACAAAGTCGCATCGTCAAACACTTCTGGCGTTTCAATCGTGCTAAATGACCGAACCTCCTTATGTTCATGGCGTGACTGTGTAAACTCATTCACAAAACGACCACGTTCTATGTGATTGTCGTTCGGGTCGGTTAAAATCAAGCGCCCATCAGCCGGGAGTTCGGCATTCTCGATTATGTTAAGCAAAGATTCTGGCGAGAAAACAATTGTTAAGATTTCACGATTTTCATCGATTTCGTCAGTAGCTTCGCCATCAATCCTCCTGCGATTTTCGATTTCTTCAGAAGATTCATCGTTTGTGGTTGGCACAAGCTCAATCACGCCTGAAATCACCAGCCCAAACTCTCGAGTAGGTGCATTTTCAAACGGGAGTAAGTATACTCTGCCGTAATCTCGTTCCATTGCATTGGCTCCGAATATTTGCGAAATGATTTCATCGCTCGCTTCCCTATATTCAGCGAACTCAAACTCATAAAGCCCGTTAATGCCAGCGTAAAGAATATTTTCACGGTTTTTTGCATAAGACGCAATAAAATCACGCCGAAACAAAGCAGCAGCTTCGGACGTGGTTGTCATTTGCGACATAACAGAGACACTTTCTAGCAAAGCAGAAAAACGGTTTTCAAGCGATAATAGTTCAAATCTTACACTTGTGTGATGGACATTTACGGCTTTTGAGAGTAAATCCTTATAATTTTGTTCGCTCCTCTGCCCATATATAATCGAACTTGTTACCATAAAAGCGACAACTGAGGATATACTAAGCCATATACCTAAAAGCGTCAGCAATGTTTTAATTTTCATAATTATTACTCCGCAACGAAAGTCCTATCTAAATCGGGCGAACTTCGAGTTGCCTGCTCGTCGGCAGAGCCACCGACACTGCAACTCTCGTTTTGCGAAGCCCGATTAGGACTTTCGTTGCTCAAGAT
>WRGW01000034.1 GCA_009786985.1 Oscillospiraceae bacterium | reverse complement strand
AAAGCCCGCCTTGCGGGGGGATACTCTTGTTTGGCTTCGTCGAGATACCCCCACTCCAGACGGGCAAAGCCCGCCTTGCGGGGGGATACTCTTGTTTTGCTAAAAAACAACGATATTTTCGCAAAAAACCTTAAAAACTCAAATTTGGGAAAAATAAACCCTTGCAAAACGCTTTAATCTGTAGTATAATGAATATATCATAGTCAACAGACCCTTAATAATGAATACAACTCCTAAATTGAAGAAATTTGAAAAAGTTTTAAATGAGTACTGGAGGTCATATGAGTACTGTTAATAAAAGTAATAAAAAAGAACGAATTACCTTACCGCTATTACCTATGCGTGGTTTGGTGATTTTCCCTGGTATGGTTTTACACTTTGATGTCGGCAAATCACAATCGGTGGAAGCGTTGAAGGCAGCTGCCGCATCTGGTAGAAAGATTTTTTTGGTAACACAAAAAGAACAGATTGAACCTATAACTATAGATATAGGCGACGAACTTGACGAAGCGTCTGGTGGCGAAAGTGGTGACGGCAGACATCCACAACCGAACCCCATCGATGAACTCTACAAAATCGGGGTGGTTACGGAGATTCGACAAATTTTAAAAACGCCAGAGGGTACTACACGTGTTCTTGTTGAGGGATTACATAAAGCAAAGCTCACTTCTGTTGATGTGGACGGGGCTTATATGTTATGCGATGTTTTGCCAGTTAAAAACGCACCAAGTCGTATTTCTAAAAAAGAAGAAACGGCACTCACCCGAATGCTTCTCGATTCGTTTAAGCGATATGGTTTGCTTGCACCTAAGATGCCGCCAGACCTTTATCAGGCTATTCTCGGCGAGAAAAAACTCGAAAAATTGTTTGACCATTTGGTTTTTAATGTTTATCTTCGCCCTGAAGATAAACAAATGTTACTTGAACTATCTGGAATTAAACGTCGCGCCGAAACCCTGCTTTCGATTTTAGAAAACGAAATCGGGATTATGGAGCTTGAAATCAACATACATTCACAAGTTCGTGAAAATATGGAGAAAAATCAACGCGAATATTATCTGCGTGAACAAATGCGAGTGTTGGCACGACAACTCGGCGACCGTGATGACCCACATGAAGAAATGCTTGGGTATATCGAAGAAATCGAATCCATTGGTTTTGACGAAGAAATCGAGGATAAGCTAATTTCTGAAGCTGAAAAACTGATGAAACATTCTTCACACTCACACGAATCAGGTGTAGTTCGTACTTATCTTGATACCGTGTTAGAGTTGCCGTGGAACGAATATTCTGACGAAAAACTCGACATTTCTAAAGCCGAAAAACAGCTTAATCGTGACCATTACGGGCTTAAAGATGTAAAAGAACGTATTTTAGAAATGTTCGCTGTTCGTGCGTTAAAGCCAGATGTTAAGGGGCAAATCATCTGTTTAGCGGGTCCGCCCGGAGTTGGTAAAACATCGATTGGTAAGTCGATTGCGAAGTCGCTAGGGCGGAAATTTGCACGAATCTCGTTGGGTGGTGTTCGAGATGAAGCTGAAATTCGTGGGCATCGTAAAACTTATGTTGGGGCGATGCCGGGGCGATTTGTAGCGGCATTAAAATCAGCTAAATCTATGAATCCTGTGATTTTGCTTGATGAAATCGATAAGCTGTCTGGTGATTACAAAGGCGACCCTGCATCAGCTTTGCTTGAGGTTTTAGACAGTGAACAAAATTCCGCTTTTGTAGACCATTACCTCGAAATCCCAGTAGATTTGAGTCAGGTTATGTTTATCACCACTGCAAATAATACTGATTATATTTCGTCACCGCTTTTGGATAGAATGGAAGTAATCGAGCTTAGTAGCTACACACGTGTAGAGAAGATGAACATTGCTAAAAAACATTTAGTCCCTAAACAGTTGAAAAAACATGGTTTGCTTTCTAAGGCTGTAAAAATCAACCAGGCGGCTTTGTATACATTGATTGATTGTTATACTCGTGAAGCCGGAGTCAGAAAACTTGAGCGTAAAATCGCTACTTTGTGTCGCAAAGCCGCTAAGGAGATTGTTGCTGGTCTTGCTGAAACGGCGGCTGGCACTGGTGAAAAATCAAACACGGTGGTCAAATTTGACGCTGATAACGTCGAAAAATACCTAGGTGTCAAAAAATATTTGCCCGAAAGCATTTCTAAAGAAAACGAAGTTGGTCTGGTTAATGGGCTGGCGTGGACATCGGTCGGCGGTGTTTTAATGCCACTCGAAACGGCGGTTATGAACGGTACTGGTAAAATCGAGATTACCGGTTCGCTGGGTGAGGTTATGACCGAGTCATCCAAAATCGCAATTAGTCTTGTACGAATGCTTGTCGAACGTTATGAAGATTTTTCTTATTGTGATGAAGAGTTTTATAAAAATAAAGACTTGCATATCCATGCACCTGAGGGAGCTGTTCCAAAAAATGGGCCTTCTGCAGGAATCGCAATTGTCACTGCACTTGTTTCGACATTGACGGGGATTGCGATTCGTCGTGATGTTGCTATGACTGGCGAAATCACACTACACGGAAAAGTTTTAGCGATTGGCGGGCTTAAAGAAAAAACAATGGCGGCGTACAAATCTGGGGTGAAGACTGTTATTCTCCCAAAAGAAAACGAACCAGATATTTTTGAAATCGATGAGGCGGTTCGTAAAGGGTTAACTTTTGTCCCAGTTGAGCGTATTGAAAATGTTCTTGAATTGGCTTTAGTCCGCCCGCTTAGACCTAAACAAGCCGAACTTTCGGGTGCTGAAGATTTAGGTCGGGCCGCAAAAAACATTGTTGACGGATTTTCAGTCGATAATTGTTCGCCCGAACCTAAACCTAAGCCTAAGAGGGTGAGGCGATAGTGTTACTCTACAGTCCCATATAGAAAATGAAAATCGCCGAAAGGAAGTAAAATAATATGAATATTGAACAATTGCGAGAGCAAATTAACGGAATCGATACCGAACTTTTACGTTTATTCAAAGAGCGTATGGAGGTTGCCGAACAAGTCGGCAAGTATAAAAAAGCCAACTCACTCCCTATTATGGATAGGGGGCGTGAGCGTGAAATTTTGTATAGGCTGTGCGAAGAAGCCGAAAATCCTAAACTTGAGCGACTAATCCGTTCAGTATTTTCGAGCTTGTTTGATGCAAGCAGGTTTTATCAAAGGCTTGAATTTGAGGGAGAAGGCAAATCATCTAAGCTCCAAAAAACGATTGATTGTGCTATGGACACTACTCCACAAAAATTCCCGAGTCGCGAAACAGTCGCTTGTGTCGGGGCAGAAGGGGCGTATGCACAAATTGCGTGTTGCAAATTGTTTGATTTAGCGGGCATAAACTATTTTAAGAATTTTGAATCGGTTTTCAAAGCTGTTCATGGCGGATTGTGTCGTTACGGCGTAGTGCCGCTTGTGAATAGCACGGCTGGTTCTGTTAATGAGGTTTATAACCTTTTAAACAAGTATGGGATGTATATCGTTCGTGGAATAAAGCTCCCAGTCAATCATGTTCTGCTTGCTAATAAAGGTGCTAAAATGGGAGATATTAAAGAGGTCATTTCGCATTATCAGGCGATTGACCAGTGTCGAAAATTCTTAAACGCACACACTGATGACCAGGATTTTACGATTATCGGGTACGAAAATACCGCAACTGCTGCTAAGTATGTAGCAAATTCGGGGCGCGGAGATTTAGCTGCAATTGCATCGCGTGATTGTGCAGAACTTTATGGGCTTTCAATTTTGTCTGACGATATTCAGAACATGAGCAATAATCACACGCACTTTATTTGTATTTCAAAAGAACTCGAGATTTATGCGGGTGCTAACAAGACAAGCCTTACTTTTACAATTGAAGACGAGGTAGGTTCGTTATACAACGTGCTTTCTAAGTTTGAGCTGTATGGAATCAATCTCACTAAGCTAGAAAGCAGACCAGTTCATGGTGAAAACTTGTTGTTTAAGTTTTATGTCGATATGGACACACCAGTGTTCTCCGAAGAATTTAAGCAACTGTTGTTTGAACTTGAAAGAGAAACAAAAGATTTTAGATATTTAGGAACTTATCAAGAGTTGTAAGAGGTTGATTTGGAAAATAAATGTAAAAACAAATTACGAATAATAACAGCCTTTATACTGTCAACTATATTTGTGATTGTGGTTTGTGGTGCTGATTCAGCGTCACAAGCTCGTTTTGGTGTGCTTGTCACTACTAATGACCCTATGCGTCAGATTACGTTTGAGGTTTCGAGTAGTGATGAAGCTACTCCTGATTATGCAGATACGATTACCGCAAATATTTTCTTTGTCGAACAGCGTGTCACTGCAATTGATATATTAGGTCTTGTCACGAGTGATGAAATCGAGTATAGGGGCAGGCGATTTGAGGAGGGTGGCGGTGGCGAGTTCACCGCTGTAATTAGAGGTTTTCCTCACGAACGCCAAAGTGGTGGTTATCGAATCAGAATTAGCTTTGAAGATGCGGCTAGCATAGTGTATCGAGTTTATTATAGTGAGGAATACGGTTGGCATTTTCGGGATAACGGATTGGCGGAGCGACATATGTCGGTTGTCGAAAACTATACCCCTGTTCCGATTGCGGTTGCGGCACAGTATTTGGTAGGAATCGGTGGAACTAATGCGATTTCTGCCGAAACGCTCGACAATATCCAAACTCTTGGTGATTTGATTGTTAATGAGCTTGTTGAAGAATCTGGTTTGGGGAGTGTGAGCGATTATGACAAAGCACGTGCGATTTCTCGTTGGGTTGCTGCGAACCTTTTCTATGACCGTGATGCTTTTGGGAAAACGGCAGATTCAGCCGAATCGATTATCGGGATTATCAATCTAAAAAGCGTTCTTGAAACGAGTAGAACGATTTGTTCGGGATACGCTAACCTTACAGCCGCTCTGTTACAATCACAGGGTATTAAAGCGGTCACTGTAATTGGTCATGCTCACCCTCTTAGTGATTATGAGGCGTTGTTGACTGATGACCGTGCACATGAATGGACGGCGTTCTACTATGAAGATGAGGAACGCTGGGTGATGCTTGATTCTGGCTGGGATAGCCTTAACTTTTTTGAAGACAATAATTTCACCGAAAGAGGTGTTCGCTTAAAACATTTTGACATAAGTGTGGAGGCTTTTGCACAAACTCACCGACCAGTTAGAGCAGAATTTAGAGATTATTTTGCGGTGGTGACAGGGCATGAATTTGACGATTCAGAATATATCGCTTCTAATTTTGATAATTCTGATAATTGGAACAATGACAATATCAGTGATTTTGATGCTATTCCAGCTACTCCCGCTAATGAATCTAGTTTTTCTGAAGAGAGTAATTCTGTTTTGTTTTCGCAGATTGTTATAATAGGAGTATTGACATTCGGCGTAATTGTATGTTTTGTTGTGATTGTTGTCAAACGGCGTTCGATAGGGGGTGAGAAATGAGTAGCACTAAATCAAAAACTCTCGCTTTCCTCGAAAACAATCGCGGGCAATATATTTCGGGAACAAATATTGCAAAAGAGTTAGGGGTTTCAAGAACCGCAGTCTGGAAAGCTGTTAAATATTTGCAAAAAGATGGTTACACAATCGAGGCAGTGACTCAAAAAGGTTATTGCCTTATCGAGTGTCCCGAAAATGACGTGATTTCACTACACGGTATACAGCAGTTTTTGTTAGAGCATAAAAATAAATGTCAAGTTTATTATTTTCCCCAACTCAAGTCTACTAACGATACTGCCAAGGAAATGGCACTCGCTGGGAATGAACATGGAACAGTTGTAATCGCCGACATTCTCACTGACGGGAAGGGCAGGCGTGGGCGACGGTTTTTCACACAGGCGGGATGTGGAGTATATCTAAGCATCATTTTACGGCCTGACGTTGACGAGTGGAACCGCCTTTCGACAATGCTCACTTGTTACGCCGCGCTCGCAGTTTGTCGTGCTTTAGAGAAGGTTTTATCTGATGATTATTTTGAAGACAAACAAGCTAAAATCAAGTGGGTGAACGATGTTTTTCTTGTGAGTGATGATAGAAGGCGAAAAATCTGCGGTATTTTAACCGAAGCAGTCACTGATTTTGAGACTGGTGGTGTTCAATGGGCAGTTGTCGGAATCGGCGTAAATTTTTTAGAACCCGATGGCGGTTTTCCAGAAGAAATTGCAGAAATCGCTGGTGCTTTATTTTCAGGGGGAATGATTCCCACAATCACACGAAATCAGCTCGCTGCTGAAATCATAAATGAAATGCTTGGTTTTTCGGTCGTGTTAGAGACATCTGAGGAACCGCCTTTAAAGGAGTATAAGGCACGACTTATGATGCTTGGTGAACGTGTCACGGTTATAAATGCGAACGAAACACAATATGAGGCGACCGCACTCGATATAGATGAAAGTGGCGGTTTGGTCATACGAAAGGATTGTGGAGAAGTAATCACGCTTTCGGTTGGCGAAATTAGTGTGCGGATTAGTTAAAACGAGAGTGCGTCCTGGAGAAGCGACTCCGCCGTCTCGTAGGGATTAGCTTGAAGTCTCGCCGTCGAGATAGCCCACTACAGCGAAGCAAAGCTCCGCTTTCGGGGCATACTCTTGTTTTGCAAGA
>WRGW01000033.1 GCA_009786985.1 Oscillospiraceae bacterium | reverse complement strand
AGAAATAAATTCCCTCGTTTAGAACTCTTGTTTTGCTTTCGTCAAGTTCTAAATGAGAGAAATAAATTCCCTCGTTTAGAACTCTTGTTTTGCTTTCACCCATCTATTGATTCCACTCTCCAAAATTTCTAAAAATCTATCGACTTCATCTACTGTATTCTGCCACCCAAAGCTCACCCGAATAGATGTATCAATATCCTTGTCGCTAATCCCATACGCTGGCAAAATTTTTGATTTTTTACCCTTAGCACAAGCTGAACCGCTCGATACATAAACCCTTTGTTCTGCCAAGAAATGTAGCATAATCTCGCTTTTTACTCCACACGAAAAGTTTACGATATTAGGAATACTATTCGATTCTCGAACATGAGGTGCAATTCCCAACCGCTCTAACCCTGAGAGTAATCGACTTTGCAAGACTTCGTAATGTGATGACGGCATATTTTTGACAGATTCAATCCCTTTTGCAAAAGCGTAAATGAGGGCGACTGGTTCGGTTCCTGAGCGAATACCGCCTTGCTGTCCTCCACCGAATTGTGACGTAAGGATTCGTACACTCCTTCTATCAGCCATTGTGTTTTTTCGGATATACAAAGCCCCCACTCCAGCAATTCCTCCGATTTTATGTGCGGAAATACTGATTAAATCACTGTTGATTTGCTTTGTATAAAACATCGATTCAGCACGTTCAACTTTTGTTACACCTTTGTCTGGCTTGCAGAACCCTTGTGAGGCATCAACATGAACAATACAGTTCGGAAATCGAGCTTTGATTTGTTTGTAAATTGACTCCATATCCAAAACAAAACCAGTTTCGCCACAGACAGCAGTCACACTAACTAAAGCAGTATTTTCGCAGACCGCGTTTGCAATTTCTAAATCGCCGTTAATTGGCGATACACGCACAACCTCATACCCGTCATTTTGTTCGAGATGTGCAATCGCCTCTGAAACACTCGGGTGTTCGACAGCTGTAGTGACAATCTTAGTCTTCCCACGTGGCTTGACAGAATACAAAATCGCCATATTATTACTTTCAGTCGCACCAGATGTAAAGATTAGTTCGCCATTCTTTGTATTGCTATCACCAAATGCCGATAAAATCACACCTTTAGAATAACCGACCAGATTTTCAGCCTCAATTCCGCCTTTGTGCAAAGCCGACGGATTTGCGTAATTTTCACTGATAACTTCATTAAAAGCATCAATTGCCGCTTGACATGGCTTCATAGATGCAGCGTTATCAAAATAAATTACACTCATCGAATTTTCTCCAAATCTCTCAAGTCATACGGTGTGTTTTGATAAACACAAAAATTCAGCCAGTTTGAGTACATCAAACTCGCATGACCTCTCCAAGTGTTTGCGGGTTCGTTTTGTGGATTGTCATCGAGAAAATAATTACACGGAATTTGTGGATTTAAACCTTTTTCGACATCGCGGAAATATTCAGTTTTGAGTGTGTCTGCATCGTATTCAGCGTGACCAGTTATAAAGAAATGTCGCCCTGTTTTGTCAGAGATAATATGCTCACCACACTCATCCGAAAAAGCTAAGACGTTTAGATTGTCGTTAGCATAAATTTCGCTTGAAACAAGTTCAGTATAACGAGAATGTGGTACATTAAACACCTCACTAAATCCACGGAGTAATGGGTTATTCTGCTCTCCTACAGCTACTCTATGCGGGAAAACCCCAGATATTTTTGAATTTCGTTCGCATTTGTTGACTCCGTAATGATAATAAAGCCCTGCCATCGCACCCCAGCAGATATGCATAGTCGAATACACGTTGGTTTTCGACCATTCCATGATTTGACATAATTCGTCCCAATAAGCGACTTTTTCATACTCTAATTTTTCAACTGGTGCACCAGTGATTACAAGTGCATCGAACCGCTGCGACTTAACGTTATCGAACGTAGTGTAAAAAGTACACATATGCTCGTGTGACGTGTTTTTTGGCGTATAGCTTTCAGTAGCAATCAACGTTATGTCAACCTGAATCGGTGTATTAGAAAGCAATCGTAAAAGCTGAGTTTCAGTCTCAATTTTTGTCGGCATCAAATTCACGATTGCGATTTGTAGCGGGCGAATATCCTGTTTCAACGCCTCATCAGAACATAAGACAAAAATATTTTCTTGTTTAAGCGTTTTATGGGCAGGCAATCCGCTAGGAATATTTATAGGCATTTTCTTTTGATTACTGCTCCTTGTTTAATTTTGGCAAGACGAGAGCGGAGGTATCAGTGGCTCTGCCACTGAGCAGTCCGCTTGAAGGCAAAACGAGAGTTGCGTCGAGATAGCCCACTACAGACGAGCCAAGCCCGTCTTTCGGGGCATACTCTTGTTTGGCAAGACGAGAGCGGAGGTATCAGTGGCTCTGCCACTGAGCAGTCCGCTTGAAGGCAAAACGAGAGTTGCATCGAGATACCCCCACTCCAGACGGGCAAAGCCCGCCTTGCGGGAGGATACTCTTGTTTTACTTATATAAACTGTTTCTGTTTATCGAACTTAACAAGCAAATCCTTAAGATTTTGCAAGAAATTTGCGGTGTTTTGGTTTATAAACTCTATGTTGTTTTGACGACCAGCGTCTACTAACGCCTGAGCTTCAAAGAACAAATCTTCTTCCCCAACGCTATGAATTGCCGCCTTGATTCCATGAATGGAAGTGATGAAATTTTTCAAAATGTTCAGTTCAACTGGAAGCCAACCTTCAACGTCTTCAATGACTTTGCGTGCGTCTTTTGCAAAGAGTTCACGCAGAACGTTTAACTCAAAATGCTCGTGTAAATCCACAGTAATTTCTGCATTATTATCTTGATTCACTTCCTCATCATTTCCAGTAAACCTTTCAATTACTTCGTCGAGCTTTTGTATATTAATTGGTTTTGAAATAAAATCATCAAACCCGCTTACTAAGAACATTTCTTTCATACCAGCCACTGCGTTTGCAGTAAGTGCCGAAATCGGGTGAGAATATCCAGCCGAGCGTAATTGCCGAACTGTTTCAATTCCGTCCATATCTGGCATCATATGGTCCATGAAAATAAGGTCATAAACCATTCCCTCTTCTGTGATTTTTTCGAGTGCTTCAAAACCAGACATAGCTTCATCAATGATAAAATTTGGTCTAAGCGATTTAATCAACCCTTTCGCAATGAATAGGTTCGTTTCAACGTCATCAACAATCAAAATTTTTGCGACACGGCTATGATTTTTAGGTACAACTTTAACATTTTTAATAGATTTCTTTTTATCAAACCTAAAATTCTTTAATCGTTCAACTTCAGTCACACCGATTTTTTCGTCACACACAACTTTTTGTGGCAAAATAACAGCAACACTCGTCCCAATATCTGGTACACTTTTTACATCGATTGTTCCGTCCATAAGCGTTACGAAGTTGTTCACAATAGTCATACCAAGCCCCGCCCCTTCGACTGAGCGATTTTCTGTAGTATTAAACCGTGCATATTCCCCAAATAAGCTTTCGATTTGCTCCTCATTCATACCCTGTCCAGTATCTTTAATTCTTAAAACCAAATTAATCATATCTTGATTACCATTAGGTGCAGCTTCTAAACTAACTGATAACGATACTAACCCACTGTAGGTATACTTAAACGCATTAGATAACAGGTTATTTAATATTTGCTTAATACGAATATCGTCACCATATAAAGTTTGAGGGAGGTTTTTATCAACATTAAGTTCAAACCTAATAGCCGCTCGCCGGTCATAAGCCATATTAAGGCTGACGGTTTCGGAAATCAATTCAATTATTGAATATTCATCAGGGTTAATCTCCATCTTACCAGACTCGATTTTAGCAAAGTCCAAAATGTCATTAATAACCGCTAACAGATGGTCGGACGATTGACGAATTCGCATAAACGCTTCTTCTATTTCAGGGTCGAGGTTTTCGTGATAATTTAGGTGAATATCCGTAATCCCGCTAATAGAGTTCATAGGTGTACGGATTTCGTGCGACATACGTGCTAAAAATCGTGTTTTCGCTAAACTCTCTTCCTTAGCGATTTCAGAATTCATTCTCGCTTCATGTTCTTTTTCGAGAGCTTGACGTAGCGGGCGTAAATCGAGCATATATGCCGCATAGAGGGTTTCGTGATTTAGCTCAAGCCGAACAATCGTAACATCACCAGGGATTGACTCACCATCAGAAGAAATATGCGTCCACGGCATTCTATGAACTCCCGACGGGTCATCAAAAGCTCGCCTTAATGCACGTTCCGCTTCGTTTGCATCTGGAACGTATTCATAAAACCTCTCAAGATATTCTGACTTGTTTTTTAGCTTCAAAAGCTTAATAATTTCGTCATTACATTCGATTGGAGTTAGATTCTCGTTCCACAAACTCGCACCAATCGGGTTGGCGTTATAAAGAAGGCGATTTAGCTGCATAGCGTCTTGTTCTTTTGCCATAGCTTCTTGTGCGGTAGCGAGAGCGCATTCCTGCTCCTCTATCGCTTTTTTGACTTCGCGCAAATCATGATTATACACAGCATAAATGTTTTTGCCTTCATCTTGTTGAACGCGTACAATTGTTGTTTCAACTGGTAAAAGTTCAGCGTTATTTTCGCAATTTTGACAATTACCATCACCAGTACAAGGTTCGCCATTTAAACCTTCATTGCATTTGAACTTTTTGTGCATCCACTCAAACGTAACAATTCCTTTGGTTACTGCCTGAATCCAGTAAAATTTTGCTTTTTTGACTGAATTTGTGCCACACGGTTGTGTCAACGGCGAAAGTTTGTTAAAATGGATTGCAAAATCTTCTTTTTTCTCTAAACCAAACAGTTCTAACGCACGTTGATTTACGTCGATAAAATTACGGTCTTCATCCCACACTTCTATTATTAGGGGACAATTGTCTAAGTATGCCAAACTCTGTTGATATGCTTTTTTGATTTTGCGTAAATCAACACTAAACACCAAAAGCATTGGTTTACCCTTATGGATAATCCGTTTCATAATAATATCACAAGGGAGAGGTTCGCCATAAATCGTTTGGTGCATCCATTCAAACCGCAAGGTATCACTTTCTTGCGTATACGCACGATGAAAATAACCCTTTGATTTTTCACTCGAGAGTGTTCCGCAAGGCTGATACTCTGGCGATAAATTAAAAAACTCTTCGGTATACTGTTGGCACGCATCTTTCCCTGAAAACCCAAACAGCTCTGGCGAATATTGGCTAGCTTTAATCAAATTGTTTTTATTATCCCAAATATTAATTGCCCACGGAACTGAGTCAAGAATAATTCTCGCTGGTATATCGTTAAAGAGTGAATTTCGCATAACGCTTATACCAGTAAAAACCACAAAAATACAAGCAGCAAAAACTCCGTAATTTATATTCAGTTCCCACGGATTTAACAAGAACGCAATATTCGCAACAATGGTGATGTACAACGCAATTTCAATTAAAATTGCGTTCTTTTTCTTATGTTTGAGGCGGTAATATAAAAGTATAGTTGCGGAAACCGCAATGCAGAGGACAGAATAAATTTGTGCTTTAATCCCAATTATTCCTCTACCTTGAACTAATGACGGCAAGAAAGTATTTTCTCTAAATTCAATACTAGTAAAAATTAAGTTGTGCGACTCGTTCGACCATATCAAGGCTGTACATAAATAAGAAAATGCAATCATGCCAACCACCAAAGGTTTGTTCAATTTGATTTCACAAAAAGACGCAACAAAAATCAGCAGCACTGGCGACAAAAAAATGTAGCCAGTGTACATAACTTTAAGTGAATGAATCATAGTTTCAATCGTGGTAGACTGGATTTCAAGCAACACACCAAGAAGAAACACAGTACTCACCAATATACACGATAAAAACGGTGTTCTTTGCGACGTTTCAAACTTATGAGACACGTAAATGCCTATTCCAATCTGAAACGCCATAGCAAGCGCAATTAGAATTGAAAAAACTTCTACAGCCATAGGTGATTTTCCCTTTTTAAAATAATTAACAGACAGTTTATGTAGCCAATCCACACATAGCGGTTGCACAACACTGCTGTGCGTTTTAAAATGCTTTAGCATTTTCAAATTGACTGATTATAATGGAGCATAGAAATACCTCTATTTATAGCATGAAAAATCAAAGTACGTCAAGCAAAACAAAACTGAAGCACTGCTCCGTCTTTGTTTTGGCTATTATAGCATATCTTTGTATAAAAGTCAAGCTATTTTCATAAATATTGTGATTTGTAGTCTATATATAGTCGATTAAATCAAGAATAGGCTTGTCTTGTCGGTCTATTTTCCGCCATACTGCGTTGAAAAATTCTTAAATATCAACGGATATTCGCCAAATTTTCGCCTTGTCTGACGAAAAATATCCTCGAAAATCCTTCGC
>WRGW01000032.1 GCA_009786985.1 Oscillospiraceae bacterium | reverse complement strand
TCGTCGGCAGAGCCACCGACACTGCAACTCTCGTTTTGCGAAGCCCGATTAGGACTTTCGTTGCTCAAGATGCCCCTGTTTCTCGTCTGCCTGTGGCAGACAACCGAAACAGTTGGGCGGTATTAACCCACAAAAAGTCAAGACTTTTGTTGCGGGTTAATATAAGCGGAAATATACCCTAAACCAAGTCCGAGAATTTTGGGAGAAAAACATTGATATGTCTAAAAACTTAACCGCCAATAAAGGCGAATATCAAGGGCTTACAAGCGATGAAGCCTTAAAGAATCTCGAAACATATGGCTATAATACCGATATAGTGACGGACGAACCTCGTAAATTTAAGTTTTACGGGGTGTTTAAGCATTTGCGATTGTATCTTATGCTCGGTTCTGCTTTTTTATACTTGATTAGCGATAACATCGCATCAGGGGTCTTGTTACTATTGCTGACTTTGGGATATTGCGTCTTTGAAGTCCTTATGGAAACACATTGCGGCCAGAAACTAAGCCAGCTCACCGAAAATACTGGAGTAGCTGTGCGTGTAGTTCGAGATGGGAAACTGACGTTGATTGAACGCTCAGACATAGCTCAAGATGATTTGATTGTGTTGCAGGGTGGCGAAAGCGTCCCCGCTGATGCGCATATTATCGCTGCTTCTAAAGTAACCGTTGATGAGAGTGTTTTTACTAAATCTAAAATCCCAGTAAATAAAACTATCGGAGCTGATTGTAAACACGAACTTAAGACAACTTGTGTCTACAAAGGCACAAAAATCCTGACTGGTGCGTTATCTGCACGTGTGTATGCAATTGGAGAAGATGTAAAAATTCGCCCTAAAGCTAAGACTGTTAGGGAAGTACATCGCACTAAGTTTGAAGAGCTGATTAACCGAATTTCAACTCCACTTACATACATAGCGGCGGTGGTGTTAGTTGTCGTTAGTGTACTTCGATTTATTTTGGTTTCACCAGCACTCCTTGAACCTGAGGAGGAACTTTCTCTATTAACCCAACTGGTGTCGATTTTACTTCCAGCGGTTTCGTTTGCCTTATGTGTAGTTCCGATTTCGCTTTCGTTGGTGGTGAGAGTTTATTACGCTAACGCCGCTGTTGAACTTTCAGAGAAATACGGCGAAATCAAGAATTTGCGTGCTTTAGAAAAGCTAAACTCAGTCAGCGTTTTGTGTCTCGAAAATCCTACGATTGTTGATTCAGACAATACACCGCTTGTCGCCGAAATATCAGATAATAAAACAATGCTTTCAAGAATTGCGGCGTTATCATGCAGTGTAGAGGCCCATAATTCATACGAACGTGCGATTTACGTGGCATCTGCTTTTAATAAAATCGATGTCAAAAAATTGCAAGAAAATGAGTTAGTTCAACGATATGCCCCTGAAAAAGATGAAGATTATAACAAGATGCACGGCAATATGTGGGAAATCAAAGATTCACGTTTGGTCTGCATAAAAGGCGAACCTGAAGTCATTTGGTCATACTGTCGCTTGACGGTGGAGAAGTTGAATCAATTGCAAGAACAGTATAGCAAGCTCTCAAAAGCTGGGCATCACGTATTGGCGGTAGCGTTTGCACAAATTAAGAAGAGCCGCAAAGGTTATGACGAAGAAAACGACGAATATTATTACGAATACGCCGAACATTTCAAAGACGATGAGGATTATAACGAAAACGATTTCAATTTTGAAGTTCCTGAAAATATTTGGGAGCTTGAGTTTAATTATTCTGGATTGTTGGCGTTTTCAATCAATGTTCGAGACCAGATTATGCCCGCAATTGTCAACTGTGAACGTGCTGGAATTAGAACAGTAATGTTCACACCAAGCAACAAAGAAATTGCGATTACTGTTGCTACAAAAATCGGTATAACGTCTGGTAGAATTGTCACTGGAGTCGAGCTTTTGGAGGCTAAATCAAGCGGACGTGTATTAAGGCTTAGTGATGTAAGCGTTTTTGCAGGAGTTAGTGATGAACAAAAAGAAGAAGTAATCAAAACGCTCAAAAAAAATGGCGAGAAAACAGTATTGTTTGCTGAAAATGATAACGCAAACATCTTAGAATTAGCTGATGTTCGAGTGGCACTGTCACGCCATACCGCCAGCGGTGAGTGGAGTGTCCATAGTTCACACACAACTGGAACTAATGCACAAATCTGTGATTTGATTATGGAATCCCCTCATGAAGACGGTGATGGTTTAGTCAAAACTAGTGAAACTATTCGTGAAGCACGACAAGTTCATTATAACATCAAACGTTGTATTGCACTTGGAACATCTACTTTTGTGGCGTTGTTATTATTTGGGTTAATGAACCTCTTTATAGGTAGTGGATTTGTGCTTGAAGCTGTTTTTGCCTCAATCCTTTTAGTGCTAATCGTGCCAGCGTTGACGCTTAGTTTTGTTAAGAACAAATTTGATGACCGCGAACGCTATAATCATAACGAAAAAACACGCCCTTCTAACTTTATAAAAAGCGGTGAAATTAGCCGTGAGTTTTTTGTAGGTACGGCGATTCAATGCGGAATTTTGCTCGCTACGCTTTTGATTATGTTCTTTATATTTTCAGCTGTATTCAGGGCAGACGCATCACTCGTAGCAGAGGCTGGAGTTGTGGCAAGCGTGTCGGAAGAAGCCATAAATGTCTCCGATTATATAGGCAAACTGCGTTCGGTGTTCTTAACAGTCTTTACCGCTGCTGGAGTTGCAATGGCATGGGTTGGTTTATCTGCTCATGAATCGTTTTATAGGTCATTACAACCATCCAGCAAAAACACCGACAAACGCAGCAGGTGGCAAGAAAACCCCGTGATTTTGATTTCTCTCGGTGCGTTTGTTTTTAATCTACTTAGTGTCTACCTGCCATTTGTAAACGTTGCATTTGGCATGGAAAGCATTAATCCGTTTTTCTTTCTCATATGTGTAATAGTAGGGGGAGTAAGCCAAATCGGGTTTGAATTTGTTAAACGTAAATATTTATGATAGACCTCCTTAAAAACTAACTACAAAGTTGGGTAAGTTAGGTTTGTGTGTGAATTTGCAGTCAGGCAAGGCAAATTTTCGTGGTTTAAGAAAGCAGGAGTAAATTTGAAAAAACTCATACGATACATTATAGATTTTTTTATAGGAGTAGCTCACGGTGTCGGAACAGTAGTGCCAGGTGTCAGTGGCGGAATAGTTCTGGTAGTTTGTGACGTTTATGACAAATTCTGTGCGGCGTTAGCACTTGACTTTGCGTCGATTAAAAAAGATTTCGTTTTCTACGTTCTTTTTGGAATCGGAACACTTGCTGGGATTTTTGGGTTTGCACAGGTCATCAATGTACTTCTCGACCATTTCCCCGTCGCAACTTATCTTGTTTTATCAGCGATGATTGTGGCGGGATTACCGTCAACTGTAAAAGCGGCACTCAAAAACCCTGATTCGCCTAATGAATCCAAAAATCGGTTTAATCCTGTGTGTCTGATTCCTTTTCTTTTAGGTGCGTTATTGATTTCGGGGCTTTTCATAGCTGATGAATACAACCTCGTTAACGAAACGGATAACGAAGTCGGAATTGTATGGTTAGCTTTATATTCTTGTATCGGTGCAATAGGTGCGATGATACCGGGAGTATCAGGTTCGTTTCTGTTACTCGCTTTTGGGGTGTATACACCTATTATGAATGCACTCGATTTCAACGCATTTGATTTTTCGGTGCTAATACCAGCGGTTATAGGGATTGTTGTCGGATTAGTCGCAGGTGCTCGATTAATACGATTCCTCCTCAAACGCTGGCGACTTATGGTGTATTCTGCGATTATCGGAATGGTAGGCTCATCAGTGGTGATGATTACGCTCGGTGCTATTCTAAACTGGCAGTTTGTGCAATAACAACAAATTTTAATCTTCGGAAACGCTGAATTTTGTGGGTTTTTCACAAACTTTCAAAAAAACGCAAAAAACACTTGATTTTTTTCTATTAAGTATGTAAAATATATATTGGTGCTATTAGCACTCCGATATATAGAGTGCTAAAGCAAAGCCAAACAAGAGTTCAAGGGGCGACTTTGCTGACCCCCGAAGCCCGACGAGAACTGCTCGTCAAAATTATCCATAACGTAATACATTTATAGTGAAGGAGGGAAATAGAAATGAAAATCAAACCATTGGCAGACAGAGTTGTTATAAAAATGCTTGAGGCGGAAGAAACCACTAAAGGTGGAATTATTCTAACGAGTTCGGCGAAAGAGAAACCGCAGGTAGCCGAAATAGTAGCAGTAGGGCCTGGCGGTGTTGTTGACGGCAAAGAAATCAAGATGGAAGTAAAAGTAGGCGACAAAGTGATGCTACAAAAATACGCTGGAACAGAAGTAAAGTTAGACGGTGTCGAATATATGATTCTAAGACAATCAGACATCTTGGCAATCGTTACTGACTGATTACAAAAACATCACGCAAGATTTAATCGACTATATTGTGCATCTGTTTTGGCTGTCGACCGCAAGTAGGCGAGAAACAGGCACATTTGGAGCGATGAAATAGTTTTGTGGCTTTGTAGCAAAACGCAATAGTTTCGTTGCGGAGCAAATAGGTAGGAGGAGATTATAAATGGCTAAACAAATGATTTATGGGGAAGAAGCAAGGAAAGCACTACAATCTGGTATTGACCAGTTAGCTAATACGGTAAAAATCACTTTAGGACCAAAAGGTCGGAACGTGGTTCTCGACAAAAAGTTTGGTTCACCACTGATTACTAATGATGGTGTAACAATCGCAAAAGAAATCGAGCTTGAAGACGCATATGAAAACATGGGTGCAGGGCTTGTAAAAGAAGTTGCGACTAAAACTAACGACATCGCTGGTGACGGTACAACTACTGCGACTTTGCTTGCACAAGCGATTATTCGTGAGGGCATGAAAAATATAGCAGCTGGTGCTAATCCGATGGCAGTAAAACGTGGGATTGCAACCGCTGTTGATGCAAGTGTCGAAAAGCTGGCTAAACAAGCACAAAAAATTAAAGGCAACGATGACATTGTACGAATTGCAACTGTATCATCAGGTGATGAAGGAATCGGGCAACTTATTGCTGATGCTATGGAAAAAGTCACCTCTGATGGTGTAATCACGATTGAAGAAAGCAAAACGGCTGAAACTTATTCTGATGTGGTTGAGGGGATGCAGTTCGATAACGGATATGTGTCACCTTACTTCTCTACTGATATGGAGAAGATGATTTGTGAGCTTGATGATGCAAGTGTTCTACTCACTGATAAAAAACTATCTTCGATTCAAGATTTGCTCCCGATTTTAGAACAGATTGTTCAAGCTGGCAAAAAGCTACTCATCATTGCTGAAGATATTGAGGGCGAAGCACTTTCTACCCTTATCGTAAACAGAATACGTGGAACGTTTAATTGCGTAGCTGTAAAAGCACCAGGGTTCGGCGACAGGCGCAAAGAAATGCTCCAAGACATTGCGGTTTTAACTGGCGGTGAAGTGATTAGTGACGAATTAGGGCTTGACTTAAAAGATGTCACTTTGGAACAACTCGGGAGTGCAAAACAGGTCAAAGTCACTAAAGAAACTACTACTATTGTTGACGGTGCAGGCTCAAAATCAGCGATTAAAGAGCGTGTAGGTCAAATCCGTACAGCAATCGAAGAAACTTCAAGCGATTTCGACAAAGAAAAGTTGCAAGAGCGTTTGGCAAAACTGTCTGGCGGAGTAGCTGTAATCAAAGTTGGAGCGGCGACTGAAATTGAGATGAAAGAGAAAAAACTAAGAATTGAAGACGCATTGGCGGCAACTAAAGCGGCAGTCGAAGAAGGTATAGTATCCGGAGGTGGAACTGCCTTAGTCAACACGATGGACGCTGTAGAAAAAATAGTGTCAAAATTATCTGGTGATGAAAAGACTGGTGCACAAATCATTCTAAGAGCATTAGAGGAACCAGTAAGACAAATCAGCGAAAACGCAGGAGTCGAGGGTTCGGTAATCCTTGATACTATCAAGCGTTCAGGTAAAGATGGATATGGATATAACGCTGCAACTGGTGAATACGTTGACATGATTTCAGCTGGAATTGTAGACCCTGCAAAAGTAACACGTTCAGCTTTGCAGAATGCGTCGAGTGTGGCTGCAATGGTTATCACAACTGAAAGCCTTGTTGCAGACGCTCCAAGTGACGACAAAGTCGACCCAATGGCAGCTATGGGCGGCGGAATGCCAGGTATGTATTAGCCAAAACAAGAGCTCAAGGGGGAGCTTTGCTTCCCCGAAGCTCGACGAATCAAAAGCAAAACAAGAGCTCAAGGGGGAGCTTTGCTTCCCCGAAGCTC
>WRGW01000031.1 GCA_009786985.1 Oscillospiraceae bacterium | reverse complement strand
TTCGAGTTGCCTGCTCGTCGGCAGAGCCACCGACACTGCAACTCTCGTTTTGCGAAGCCCGATTAGGACTTTCGTTGCTCAAGATGCCCCTGTTTCTTGTCTGTCTGTGGCAGACAACCGAAACAGTTGGGCGATATTAAACCGCAAAAGTCAAGACTTTTCTTGCGATTTAATATAAATTTAGACACGCTTTTTAAAAGCGTCCTAAGTGCCGAACACAGGTTCTAAAATAATCCAGTAATCTCGCCATTCTCATCAATGTCAATATTGTTAGCAGCAGGGGTTTTGGGTAACCCCGGTAGTGTCATAATATCGCCAGTCAGTGCAACTATAAATCCCGCCCCTGCTGATAATCTCAAATCACGGACTGTAATCCGAAATCCAGTAGGCGAACCCAGTTTTGTTGCATCATCTGAAAATGAATATTGTGTTTTCGCCATACAGATTGGTAACTTTGAGAACTTGCCGTTTCCATAATCTCCTAAAGACTCAATTGTAGAAATTGCTTTTTCTGCTTCACGTGTGAAATCGACACCGTCAGCACGATAGATTTCTTTTGCAATCGCTTCGATTTTTGCCTTGATTGGCAGACTTAAGTCATACAATGGTTTGTAGGTGCTGTTTTCCTGCTCACATACTGAAACAACCGCTTTTGCAAGTTCGATTCCTCCATCGCCACCTTTTGCAAAAACTTCTGAGCATACCGTTTTTATGCCGAGTTTGTTGCATTCTTCGCTGATGAGAGAAAGTTCAGCTTCGGTATCCGTATGGAATCTATTGATTGCAACTACTGTTGGCACACCGAATTTTTTGATGTTTTCTAAATGTGTTTTCAGATTAGCTATACCTAATTTTAGGGCTTCTAAATTTTCGCCCATCAAGTTAGACTTAGCTACACCACCATTGTATTTAAGCGCTCTTACGGTTGCGACGATTACAGTGCAATTCGGTGAAAGCCCGCTCTCTCTACATTTTATGTCAAAGAATTTTTCTGCTCCTAAATCCGCTCCAAAACCAGCTTCGGTGACTGCATAATCGCCAAGTGAAAGTGCGAGCTTAGTCGCACGAATAGAGTTGCAACCATGAGCGATATTCGCAAAAGGACCGCCATGAATAAAAGCTGGAGTTCCTTCGATTGTTTGAACTAAATTCGGATTTAGTGCGTCTTTTAAGAGAGTCGCCATAGCTCCAGTGGCTTCTAAATCGCTGGCGAAGACTGGTTTGTTATCATAGATGTACGCTACTAATATTCGCCCTAATCGTGATTTTAAGTCCTGCAAATCTTCTGATAAACACAAAATCGCCATGACCTCACTTGCAACGGTGATTATAAATCCATCTTGCCGTGGGACACCGTCGATTTTTCCGCCAAGCCCTACTATTGTATTTCTTAGAACACGGTCATTCATGTCAAGACAGCGTTTGATTAACACACGACGTTGGTCAATCCCGAGTATGTTTCCTTGCTGGATGTGATTATCAAGCATCGCACAAAGCAGGTTATTTGCAGAAGTAATTGCGTGCATATCGCCAGTGAAATGTAGATTGATGTCTTCCATCGGCAAAACTTGCGAATATCCACCGCCAGCCGCACCGCCTTTCACACCGAACACAGGTCCTAAAGACGGCTCACGCAGAGCTAATATGGCAGTTTTTTTGTTTTGAGGGTTTAGCTTGCAAAGCCCTTGAGCTAATCCGATACTGGTAGTAGTTTTCCCTTCGCCAGCAGGAGTGGGGTTAATTGCTGTTACAAGAATTAACTTACCATGTTTTTTTGAACTCAAACGGTCAATACAGCTTTGGCTAATTTTTGCTTTGTAATGTCCATAAGGTTCAATTTCGGCTTCCGAAATGCCGAGTTCGTTTGCAATTTCTGTGATTTTACGAAGTTTTGTTTGTTTTGCGATTTCAATATCTGTTAGCATAAAATCTCCTCTCAAATTACGTAACAATCTGCCCGTTCGTTATAATCATCAATCAAGTTTTGAAGCGTTACCGAATCGACATAGTCACATATAACCTTATAAAGCCCATGCCACATCGGCAGCGTTTTGCAATAGTCAGCGTTTTCGCATTCGTTTGGAGCGTTTTCCATACAAGCTACGGGTTTGAGGCTACCTTCGGTAATTCGCAAAATTTCACCAACTGTATACTCTGACGGTTCACGTGTAAGTGCGTATCCACCCTGATTTCCACGATTAGCTTTGAGGAGATTAGCGGTATTCAGTAATGCTACAATTTGCTCCAAATACTGTTTAGAAATATCCTGCCTCACTGCTATTTCTTTGAGTGGTACAAATCCATTATTTTTATGCTCTGCTAAATCAAGTAACATTCGTAAAGCGTATCTTCCTTTGGTTGATATTTTCAAAATTTCACCTACTGGGTCTGTTGAATAATTCATTCCCATCCGTTTACGCCCTTCCAATTCCGTCATTTTACACAAAAATACTCGTTAAAACACAAAGTTTTACTGTGTTTTTTGTGTAAAAGCACGAAAATGTCAGAAACATAACCAAACGACAAGCAATTATTTAACAGACCCCTACTGTTTTTTCTAATTAACTAACATCATGTCATCAAACATCTGAACTTGGTCTAATCGGTGTAGTGCTTCTTTTAGGGTAGAGATAGGGCAAGCGATGTTCATTCTCTGGAAGCCTTTGCCCTCTTCACCGAAAATCACACCAGAACTAAGCCATAGCTTTGCTTTTTGGCGAACGTATGCGTCGAGTTCTTTCTGAGTAAAACCGTACTCCGAAAAGTCAAGCCATAACAAATAAGTTGATTCTGGTCGGGTAAACTTGATTTTTGTTAATCTGCTTTTGAAGAAAGCGTTAGCGGTATCAATATTAGCAGTCAGATAAGATTTGAGTTCAGAAAGCCAAAGCTCGCCTTTTTGATACGCACTCTGACAAGCAATAAGCCCTAGCGTATTTAGTTGGCTATACCCGCTCGCATGAATCTGCTTTTTTAGTTTTTCACGAAGTTTTTCATTTTTTATGAATATATTTGAGCTTTGTAACCCTGCTAAATTAAAAGTTTTACTTGGAGCAGTAGCAACAATCACTTCAGGGTTGATATTGCCAAAACATAGATGGTTATGCGGTCTGTACACAAAATCACAATGAATTTCGTCCGAAATTACAATCACGTCATGAGCTTTGCAGATGTCGTTAAGTTTATTAAGCTCGAACTTATTCCATACCCTGCCGATTGGGTTATGCGGATTGCAGAATATAAACATCTTAACGTTGTTTTCGGTGATTTGTTTTTCAAAAGCCACAAAATCGATTGCGTATTTTCTGCCGTCATAAAGCAAAGAATTAGTCACAAGTTTTCTACCGTTTTCGCGAATGACATCAAAAAAAGGATAATATACCGGTGTTTGAATCAGTACAGAGTCCCCCAGTTTAGTAAAAGCACACACCATCTGTGCAAGTGCAAATACAATTCCAGGGGTTTTGACTATTTCTTTTTTATCGACACTATAATTATATCGTGACTTAAACCAATTTGTGACAGCGTCATAATATCCGTTTCCTACTTTTTCAGGTTCGGTATATCCAAATATTCCGTGATTAACTGCGGTATTGATGTCACGCAAAACCTCTGGCGGAGCTGAAAAATCCATATCCGCTACCCACATAGGAATTAGCTCAGTACTTCCGCTATATTTAATTGCACCAGTTCCGTGTCTATTGATGTGTTTGTCAAAATTATATTTACCTGATGACATGATTTTGACCGCTCCTTTGTTTTTAGATTTTGGCTAATGCGTTTTTTAAATCTGTAATGAGGTCTTCTGCTGATTCAATTCCCACCGATAATCTGAGTAGGCTTTCGTCAATTCCACGTGCTTTGCGTTCACTTTCAGGAACTTCAGCGTGGGTTTGCGTTATTGGATAGGTGACGAGTGTTTCTACTCCACCGAGACTTTCGGCATAAAGAATTAACTTGACACGGTTTAAAACCTCGATTGCTGTTTCTGGACATTCAACCCTAAAACTTATCATTGAACCGATTCCTGCGTAATATACTTCTTTTATTCTGGAATGAGTTTTTAGGAAAGTGACGATTTTTCGTGCATTATCCTGTGATTTCTCCATGCGAAGTGCAAGGGTTTTGATTCCTCTGCTAATCAAGAACGCATCAAATGGAGATAATACCGCACCGATTGTGTTCTTGAGGACACGAATCCGCTCGCCCACTTCTGGCGACTTACAAACCACAAATCCTGCCAGAGTATCATTATGCCCCCCTAAATATTTAGTTCCTGAATGGATTACGATATCCGCACCATGTTCGATTGGTCTAAACAGATACGGTGTCAAAAAAGTGTTATCAACAATCAAAAGGAGTTCATTGTTGTTTTTATGAATCATTTCGCTGAGTGCTGAAACATCAGTGACTTTCATCATAGGATTAGTTGGCGTTTCGATGAAAATTGCTTTTGTGTTCGCTGTAATAGCCGATTTCACCGCTTGCAAATCAGACGTGTCTACATATCTGATTTTAACGCCGTTCTTTGCGGAAATTGTGCTAAAAAGCCGAATACTTCCGCCGTATAGGTCATCAGTTGCTATGATTTCGTCATCTGGCTTAAACAGCTCCATGACAGTGGCGATTGCAGCCATTCCAGTGCTAAAAGCGGAACACGTTTTGCCGCCTTCGAGTTCGCAGAGTAACTTTTCTGTATATTCGACTGTGGGGTTTTGTGTACGTGTATAATCATATCCAGTGCTTTGACCGAATTGTGGGTGTGCAAATGTCGCAGTCTGATAAATAGGGACAGTGATTGCTCCCGTATTGTGCGAACTTCCAGAGCACACACGTGCAGCATGAACGCACGCTGTTTCTAAATTTATAATGTTGGTTTTTCTTGTTATATCCAATTTTCTATTCCGCCAATCTGTCTTGAAGTGGGGCAGTTGAATAATTCATTAGCCCCTTAATTTTATAAACATACAATTCCCATACGATTATAACAAAAAAACCGAAAAAAGTCAACACAAAATGAAAAAAAGTTGAAAAATTTTATCGGTTATATTAGAGTATATAGCAGTTCCACTCGACATTTACATTTTCTGGTTGTGAATTTTGCGTTATATTGCGTTGAAAATTTCTTAAATATTACTCCGCAACGAAAGTCTTAACACTCACGGCAAAGCCGCACGTGACTTTCGTTGCTCAAAATGCCCCTGTTTCTCGTTTACCTACGGCAAACAACCGAAACAGTTGGGCGATATTAAATCGCAAAAAGTCAAGAATTTTCTTGCGATTTAATATAAAGCGTATATTCGCAAATTTTTCGCCTTGATATGACACAAAATTTATCTGTGAATAAAATACAAATGCCAAGCGTAACCGCTATAGTCGATTAAATTAAGATTGAATTTGATTTTTTTACAAAAAAACTTGACAAAACAAAAAAAATATGATATACTCTTAAAAAGTAGGGGGTATGCAAAGTGCCCAGAAGGGATGGTCATAGTTTGGCATACGAGGCACATGAAAAATCGTGCGGGGCGGTGGTTTACCGTAAATATCACGGAAACACCGAGGTTTTGCTCGTAAAACACGTCAAATCTGAGTATTGGTCGTTCCCGAAAGGTCGCATTGAGGAAGGTGAAACTGAAAAACAAACAGCTATTCGTGAAATTTTGGAAGAAACGGGGCTTGATGTATTCGTTGACACTGGATTTCGTGAAACTGTTACTTATAACCTCCGTCGTGATACAAAAAAGACAGTTGTCTATTTTGTTGCAAAAATCAAAAAAAACAAAAAACTTATTCCGCAAACTGGAGAAATATCGGAAATTCGATGGGTGGCGATTGATAATGCAGCAACATATCTCCCTTTTGAAAACGACCGTGCAATTGTGAATAAAGCTAAGGCTTTTATTACACTCTCAAAGTAATGAATCAGCAGAATAATCAATGTTTGGTAACACCGCAGGGCAAGCCCTGCACCCCTTTCGCTTCGCGCATGAGAACTGACGCAGAGTGTTGGGGTATTACACCCGAACTTTCAATAAATCTAAATAAACCCCTAGTTATGAGCGCAGGTCCCGTGCAAAGTTGTGCTGTGAACCATGTCAGGCGGGAGACCGAGCAGCATTAAGCGGATTTCAGCTTGTGCCGCGGTAAACCTGCGTTCATAACTGGGGGTTTGTAAGCAAAACAAGATGTCCTCTAGCGGAGCTTTGATTCGCTGTAGGACATTGACGGCAAGCAAAACAAGATGTCCTCTAGCGGAGCTTTGATTCGCTG
>WRGW01000030.1 GCA_009786985.1 Oscillospiraceae bacterium | reverse complement strand
GCAAGACGAGAGTTGCGGTGTCAGTGGCGTGCCCAGTCGAGATAGCCCCACTCCAAGACGGCAAAGCCGTCTTTGCGGGGGCATACTCTTGTTTTGCTTAAAGACTTCTAACTGGGACAATAATAGCGATAAAATCACCATTATCCTCAACTGGTGTGATTTTAATAGGTTTGAGTGAACCCTCAAAATAGAATTTAACTTCATCACACGTGGTTTTTGACAAAGCCTCATGCATAAACCGTGCATTAAAATTGATTTGAAACTCATTATAATCATCAAATTCGCTCTCATCAATTTTTGATTGGATTTCTTGTTCTTCAATCGCACCATAAGGGGTTTTACAGGTGATTTTCATAACACCTTCATCAAAAGTCGCACTAGCAGGAATTTTTAGCTTATCGCTCTGAAGTAGCATACAAAGTTCCATCGCGTTTATTAGTTCTTTTACATTTGCGACCATAGTCCGATTAAAATCAGCATTGATAATCCGTCTATATCCTACAAAATTACCATCAATCAATCGTGAAATCAAAGTATAGTTTTCTTTAGTAACAACAATCTGCTTTTTGTTGACTGAAAGTGTAATTTTTTCTTTTTCACTATCAGATAAACTAAGCAAAAGTGAGTTCGCCGCTTTTTCTGGTAACATAAAATCAACATTTTCATTTTCGACTTTGCAATGCCTTACTGCAAGGCGATTAGCATCAGTCCCCGCCGCATAAAAGACGTTGTCTTCTATTTCAAATTTAATGACCTCAAGCTCTGGCTTAGTTCTTGACACAGCATAGCTTACGCTTTTTAACATTTCTTTTAAGAGCTTGCTTTCCATCTCAAACGTTTTTTGTTCTTCATCGTCTTTTTTAGTTTGGATGATGTTCGGGAACTCTTCACCATTCTTACAAGGTAAGCTGACTTTGCTTTTTCCAGCTGAAATCTTAACACTCTTATTATCAACAAGAGCTATATCAACCGATTCTTTCCCCATTTTACGAACCATATCGCCGAATAGTTTAGGGTCTAATACAACCTTACCATCTTCAGTTCCATCAACTTTAATCGAAACTTTGATTCCGATTTCAAGGTCATACCCAGTAACAGTGAGTATATCACCCTCAAGGTTTAATAAAACACCATCGAGTATATTCAAAGCAGTTTTAACAGCACACGCTTTCGATGCACTGCTGACTACCTCACAAAGCTCATTTTTATTAGCACTAAATTTCATTATTATCCTCCAAGAAATTCTCACAAACTATTAAAATATAGACTTTATCCGTTTTCAACAGAAATATGAGTGAATTTATTTGTTTTGTTTTATTAATATATAAATAAATTATATTAAGGTAGTAGTAGTAGTAGAGGGAGCTAAAATGTTGAAAACCCTCTTTTAGTCTGGTATAGCTTAGAAAATTTGTAAACATTTAGTGTTGAAAAGTTTGTTGAAAATGTTAATAACTTTTACACTAACTAAATCTGTTGAAAAGTATACTGTTGAAAAGAAAAACTTGTTTGGCTTACATATTGCGGACATTTTTTATTAAATCATCAATTGTATGGCGATAAGATTTGTCAGTTTTAATCATGCCAGAAACTTTGTTCACGGCATATACCACGGTTGAATGGTCACGCCCTCCGAACTCTTTACCAATATCGCTATATGAAAGCCCAGTTGTTTTGTGGACTACATAGATTGCAATTTGTCTTGCAGTCGATACACCAGCACTTCGCTTTTTTGAACGTAACTCATCTCCAGTGAACCCATATATGCTAGCGATTTCGCTTATAACTTTTTCGATTGTAATCGCTGTCGGTATGTTTTCTTCTAAAATCTCTTTTACTATGTTTTGTGCCATTGACATAGTTGGCTCAACTTCTTCCACTAAAGATAGTGAATTGATTTTTGTAATAGCACCCTCAAGCTGTCTGATATTTTCTTTTAACTTCTGTGCCATAAAAGTTACGATATGGTCAGAGATTTTTAAGCCGTAAAGGTTTGCTTTTCGTTTGATAATTGCAATTCTTGTCTCGAGTGCAGGAATCCCTATATCAGCAATAAGCCCCCATTCAAATCGAGATAAAAGGCGTTTGTCAATATGCCCGATTTCTTTAGGAACACGGTCAGATGTCAAAACAATTTGTTTATTGTTTGAGTGTAGTTCGTTAAAAGTATTAAAAAGCTCCTGCTGGCATTCTTCTTTTCCTGAAAAAAACTGTACATCATCAATCAAAAGGACATCGGCACTTCTATACTTTCTTTTAAATTCAGTCATCTTATCGTATCTGATTGCATTAACAAAGTCAGTAATAAAAGTATCAGCACAAGTGAACACGATTTTTACATAAGGGCGTTTTTCGTTGAGTTCGTTTTTAATCGCCGAAAGTAGATGTGTTTTGCCAAGCCCTGGTTCGCTATAGATATAAATCGGATTAGCCGTGCTATTCCCAGTCGCTGCCGCTTTACAGGCTGAATAGGCTAAACGATTGCTTTCACCTTCAATAAAAGTATCAAAAGTGTGCTTATAATTGCTACCAAGTTCAGACTGGACTAATTTTTCAACCATAGTAATATCGTCTTGCAATTCTGGGATTGGGTTCACAATTACCTTTTGAATAGGTAAAGATTTGTTTTCACAAATAATATCAAGTTCAACATCAAATCCAAGTATTTCTTTGAAGTTTTTTTTGAACATCTTACCATAATTGTCTTCTAACACTTGTTTGATAAATGGTGCACCGACTTTTAAAATAGCAATGTTCCCATTTAATGCAATCGGTTCAATAGGGTCAATCCACGTTTTTTTTGCTATTTCGGTGATTGTAATATTATTTTTGACCATTTCAAAAATTTCATTAAAAGAATTCATTCTCGTTTATTACTTTCTAATTTTTATTAAAAATTCTAATATGTCAACAAAATCAAAACAAGAGGATTCCTCACAAAACGGGCTTTGCAACTCGAAGTCTTGCCCGTTTGGAGTGGGGGAACTCGACGGCGAGCAAAGTTCTTCAAGTTGCCTGCTCAGTGGCAGAGCCACTGACACCGCAACTCTCGTCTTGCTTTCAAGCTAATCCCTACGAGACGGCAGAGCCGCCTCTGCGGGACGCGCTCTCGTCTTGCTAAACAAGAGGATTCCTCACAAAACGGGCTTTGCAACTCGAAGCACAGCTCCGTCTTTATTTTTGCTCTTGTTTTGTTATTATATCATAAATTTTAAGATACGTCAAGTAATTATTCAACAGTCTTATAGAATAACCGCTCGTGAGTATAATTCAACACCATATAATCTATTAGGGTGAATATAGTCAACTAAATATTTTTTATGCGGTTCACGGTCTAAAACTTTTTTTAGTTTTGGATTAGGGTTGATATACAGATGCTCATTTTCGATACAGAATTGTTCACCGACTTATAAGGTAAAATCCTGCATTATTGCAGACAAATACTTTTCGCTCTTTTAAATAATCAATATGTTCCTGTGTTAATTTTATAATCATGTACAACCTCTATGTTTAACAATATACTCTTAATTAACAAGCACCATTGACCCAAATCCAGCCAGTGTAATTGGTGCATTTGTGTTGACTTCACTTCCAGAAATCGCATCTACAAAAGTGCCTTTAATGCTAATATCAAAAGAAAACGGGTTAGAGTCCGCGTTTAATAGTGTGATTGCTACCTTACCGTCTTTACTGCGTGCGAACGCAAATTGTCGGTTAGTTAAGAATAGCTGTCTATAGTCGCCTAAATGAATAGCCTCAGTATTAGCATGAACTTGTGTTAGTTTTGAAATCAAGGTCGGCAATTCAGATTTAGTGTCGTATTTTGTTATGTCAAACTCAGGGCGTAGCGTGTCATCACCATGATGTTTATCACCTTCTTGTCCATACTCACTTCCACAATAGACAATCGGTACACCTGGCATGGTGAATAATAGGGTGTATAAAGGTTTTAGGTGCGAAGGGTTAGTGAGGCGTGTTGCTATTCTTGAAACATCGTGATTGTCGATAAAACAAGCCAGCTTTTTACCTGAATACATACACCAATGTTCAGAGTTAAACTGTCGCCCTAATGAGTGTGCTATTTCAAACATATTAAGGTCATTAAAGCTGGAATACAGCCCTTTATAACACTCATAATTAGTGGTTGAATCAAGCATTTCAGGGTTCATCCATGTGTTATAATCGCCATGAAGAGTTTCGCCTAACAACCAAAAATCTGATTTTAGCCCTTTACAGTGTGTACGCAGTTCTTTCAAAAAATTATGTTCAAGCGAATAAGCAACATCCAGCCGTAACCCATCTATGTCATAATCTTTCACCCAAGTAGAGATTACGTTTTTTAAGAAATCTTTCACAATCGGGTTGTATAGATTTAGCTTTACTAAATCGTAATGACCTTCCCACCCCTCATAATAAAACCCATCGTTAAAGTGAGAGTTTCCATCACGTAAATGAAACCAGTCCTTATATTCATTATGAGTAAAGTTTTGAGCAGTAATTTGCTTAAATTGTGGGAAATCACGCCCAACATGGTTAAACACACCGTCAAGAATAATTTTTAACCCGTTTTCATGTAAAGCATCGCAGACTTTTTTGAAATCAGCATTAGTTCCAAGCCGTGTGTCTACCGTAGTATAATCAATAGTATCGTATCCATGTGCGGTAGATTGAAATAAAGGGTTAAACATAACCGCATTAAATCCAAGCCGTTTGATTTCAGGAATATGTTCAATTACACGCAGAATCCGCCCTGTGCCTTCTTGTGGTGTTTCGGCAAAAGTGTTACGCCTTGAAACACCACAATATCCAATCGGATAGATTTGATAAATTACTGCGTTATCGTACCATAGTTTATTCATATTTTTATTTTCCTCCGTTTTTTAAATGGGGGTAAACCCCCAACCCCCCTCGTCTTGCAACTATCGTCGAGATACCCCCACTCCAGACGGGCAAAGCCCGCCTTGCGGGGGGATACTCTTGTTTTGCAAGACGAGAGCGGAGGTGTCGGCGACTTCGTCGTCGAGCAGTCCGCTTGAAGTCTCGCAACTTTCGTCGAGATACCCCAGAGGGGGAAGTGAATTCCCCCTCTGGGGGTACTCTTGTTTTGCAAGTCTCGCCGTCGAGATACCCCCACTCCAGACGGGCAAAGCCCGCCTTGCGGGGGGATACTCTTGTTTTGCTTCTGCTCGGCGGGGGTCGAACCCACAATCCCCAGAGTCGGAGTCTGGTGCCCTATCCATTAGGCCACGAGCAGTTTGTCCTAGGTCTCCACGGAACACCGCATGAGTGGAGACCTTAGAGCCTGAACAGGCTCTAATAGGTATAAATTTTACGGAGCTTGAGTTCTTTAACCACAAATGGGGCAGCCCCTCCACCACATAGAACAAAAATCGAAGCGGCTATAATCCCACCGATTCCGCCACTGCCACTACTACCAGTAGTACCTGCACCAGCTGATTCGTCATCATATTCGTCTTGAGTGTTTTCACTCTCATCATCACCATTATCACCATTATCCTCATCATAAGGATAATCGTCATAATCAAATACTGGTGTAGTGATATTCACAGTCGGAGGGGTTATTATTCCATCATCGCCAGTATTGTCAGCCGTTGTTGTGACATCTGTTGTTGTTTCAGTTGTTGCTTCAGTGGTTTGTTCTGGTATAGTAATCCCAGGGGTTGTAATATCTGGTTCTGGCATTGTAATAAGTGGGGGTGTAGTCGTCACAACTGGTATAGTAGTTGGTGGAGTAGTCGCAATCTGTGGTGGTTGACGTGTTGTTCGCGGAGTAGTCGTAGTCGGTGGAGTAGTCGTAGTTCTTTGTGTAGTCGTAGTCGGCGGAGTAGTTGTCGCAGTCGGAGTAGTCGTAGTCGGTTCGGTAGTAATTTCAGTTGGAGCGGAAGTTTCAGGCTCGTCCCCTCCATCATTGGCAGAAGTGTTCGGTGAAATCTGTGAAATTGGTGCGAATAATAAAATCGCTGTTAATATAATTCCTGCACCTATTTTAATTGATTCTTTCATTTTTATAACCATTCCTTTCTGATACAAATGTGGCAGTCCGCTTGAAAGCAAGACGAGAGCGGAGGTGTCAGTGGCTTTGCCACTGAGCAGTCCGCTTGAAGTCTCGCAACTTTCGTCGAGATAGCCCCACTCCAAGACGGCAAAGCCGTCTTTGCGGGGGCATACTCTTGTTTTGCAAGACGAGAGCGCG
>WRGW01000029.1 GCA_009786985.1 Oscillospiraceae bacterium | reverse complement strand
TTGCGGACTGCAAAGTCGGCGGGTTTCCCGCCGACACGCAGGTGCAGGCACGAAGTGCCGTTGCACCGAAGTTCAAAGCCAAAGTCATAATCCCTGCGTTCATAGAGTTAGCAAAGCAAATCGGCTCAGAGCGGGTAATATGGCGGTATGACCCGATTGTGATTACTCCACGCTATGACCTCGAGTACCATATCGGAGCGTTCACTCGGCTGTGTGAGTTGTTTGCAGGAAGTACACAAAAGTGCGTGATTAGCTTTGTGATTGCATACAAGTCGGTCGCTAAAAGTTTGCACAAAATCGGGAATGTAGAGGTTTCGGTTGGTGATAAAATTCGATTAGTGGAATCATTGTTGCGAATCGCTAAAGACCACGGAATCACGCTCTGTGCCTGTTGCGAGTCGGCAGAATTGTACCAACTCGGAGTGCAACCGATTGCTTGTGTCGATTCGACAATGCTCTTGAAAAATGGGAAGTCGCTCCCGAAGGACAAAAATCAGCGAGAGGGCTGCAATTGTGCGGTCGGCGTTGACATCGGGGCATACAATTCGTGCATGAACGGTTGCCGATACTGTTATGCGAATCATATTGATTCGGTAGTTCGTGAAAATTATGCAGGGCATGATGTTAATAGCGAATTTTTGATTGAATGAATCATATATAATGATAATTTGCTGAAAATCCTCGAAAACAAGTCAACAGACGAATATATTACTTAATGACCTTTAAACTTTAAATGTGGCTTGGTTATGCGGCAAATCTGGGATAAAAGCTAACGTCCCTATTTATGCGTTGCCGATATTTCCAAGAAGATACATTCTGCGAAAGTCGTTCTGCAACAGCAAGGCAAGCGTACAAGCGGGAAACCGCCGTTCGGTTACATGGTCGACCCGCTCGACAAACATCACTATGTAATTGACCCTGAAACCGCACCAATTGTTGAACGTATTTTTAAGATGTCGGCTGACGGTATAAGTCCTTATTTGATTGCCAAAGAGTTGACTTTGGAAAAAATTCCAACACCTTTAGAGACAAAAAACGGCACATACACTGGCATTGAGTGGTCAAGAAGTAATGTTCACAAAATGCTGAAAGACAAAGTTTACATTGGGTGTATGGTGTACGGTAGGCAAATTAAACCGTCATTTAAGTCCAAGAAAACGGTTCTGACAGATGAGTCTGATTGGATAATTATTCCCGATAGGCACGAGGCGTTGATTAAAACAGACCTCTTTGAATTAGTTCAAAAAAGGGTTGGTGTAAAGAAACGCAAGAGCAGTACACAAAACGAAAATGTTTTTGTCGGTATTGCGAAATGCTTTGACTGTGGCTCGAATTTTACACTTGCAAAAAACAACGCAAGCGGGATTGCGTATCTTTCGTGCTACCATCACAGGAATTTCAGTAAGACGAAAAAATGCACCATGCATTACATCAATTACAAGTTTCTGTGCGAGTTGGTGCTTAAAGCAATTCAAAAAAACATTACTGTGGTTGCGTTGAACGAGCAACGCATGGAGGATTTTATTCGTGAGTCGTTGTCGAACTCGGAGTTGCAAAACAACAAAAGCGAAGATGCACTTCTTGCGAAACTTACCCGCCGCAAGAGCGAACTCGACAGTCTGATTGAATGGCTTTTTGAAGAAACGGTATTGGGCAATCTGTCATCAGAGCGACTTTACGATATGTCGGAAAAATACGAATCCGAGAGTGCAGAAGTTGTTTCCCGCATCGGCAAAATAAAAGCGACACTTGCAGAAAAAGCTGACGTAGAAACGAATTACCGCCGCTTTTTTGAAGTCATGATGAAGTACAAGGGTGCGGAAGATTTAAGTGCAACAATGGTGAATGAACTGATTGAGCGGATTGTGATTCACGAAAATGAAGGTGGAAAACGAGCAACACGGTATCAGCAAATTGACATTCATTATAGGTTTATTGACGAGGGGCTGAAAAGCCTCGATAATTAAAAGTTTGTAGTCTCCTTATGCCGTTTAAATTTGATTTTCGATGCTCACCGACTCGCCAGCCCGACTGTCTTCAAGACTAAGCCGAGCATATGCGCCTACTCTGCGTTCCGTTGTAATAGCCATTTCTAACTCCATTTCTTTGGAATGGGGACACCCCAAACCCCGGCTACACAGACTCGGCGAAAAGATTTTACCTCTTCATTATAGCGCGTTTTCGCCGAAAATGCAAGCCATCATAAAAATATTTTTTCAAGCCGTCAGTAGCGAAGTCGCTTCCTGAACGGCTTTCCTAACGGTCAGGTCTTCGAGAACTTTGGCGAGTTCGACTTTGCCGACGAACTCGCTCGTGACACGGTAAACTGTCCGCCCGTGCTTGACTTCGTGATAGGTCTGTTGAGTTGCTTTATTCACCATAGTAGCCCTCCAGTCCGACACTCACGATGAGTGCCTTGTCGATTTTATCCATTTCATGCAGGTACAGCATTCCTTGATACCGCATGAGGCGACTTTTGTCAATCACTCGGATTTGCTCCAACAAAGCCTTTGAGCCGTGCTTCAAGAAGTAGCTGTGAAGCTCCACGTGAGTTGGCAATCCGCCTTTGTGAGGTGCAGTCGTAATCGGAGCGATAATCGTGGTCGGCGAGTGCTTGTTGCCTCGCTCATTCTGGATTACGACCACGGGACGAATCCCGCCCTGATCTGAGCCTTTGACTGGGCTCAAGTCCGCCGTGTAGACTTGTCCGCGTTTGACTTCAAGGCGATTAGTCATGTTTGCCACCGCCTTTGCTATTCCGTTCGACGACAACACAATCATAACAGCCAAGGAAATTCGGCAATTACTGAACGATACCGCTTTATATGAGAAAATTTTAGAAAAGGCTTGTTTTTCAAATGAGAGTATGATATAATAATAATATATGTACAAGTTGTGTTTTTACGAAGGGAGAAGTTTCTTGAATATATATAAAAGCGGTTTTTCATTTGAGAAACAGAAAAATTCAAATTCTACTGTTATACTTGGCGACAGTTTAGAGGTTCTTAATCACCTTAAGACGGATTCTGTTGACTTGATTTTTGCCGACCCCCCGTATGGCATTGGTAAAGATTTCGGTGTTACAAAGGATGTGTTCACCAATGTTGAAGAGTATCAACAATGGGCTATCCTTTGGATAGATGAGTGTATGCGTGTTCTTAAACCCACAGGAACTATGTACTTTATGTCGTCAACGCAATATATGCCTGCATTGGATAGATATGTTGACGATAGATATTATGTTATCAACAGAATTGTATGGATTTATGATTCATCGGGAGTGCAGCCAAAGTCAAAATTTGGCTCACTTTTTGAACCAATACTCATGATTACACATAGTCAAAATTCAAAATATACATTTAACCACCAAGACATCTTAGTAGAAGCTAAAACGGGAGCCAAGCGTAAACTCATTGATTATCGCAAGACCCCGCCTCAACCTTACAGTACTATGAAGGTTCCCGGCAATGTGTGGGATTTTAGTCGTGTTCGTTACAAGATGGATGAATATGAAAACCACCCTACACAAAAGCCTGAGGCTTTGCTTGAACGCATCATATTAGCTTCAAGTAATGTAGGTGATATTGTTTTAGACCCATTTAGCGGCTCTTTTACCACTTCCGCGGTCGCTGTTCGTTTGGAACGTGTCGCAGTAGGAATCGACATAAATCCCGATTATTATAAAATCGGATTAAGAAGGACAGGTGTGTGCAACCATTACAATGGTGAATTGCTTTATTGTGATAAATCTCGCAAAACAAGTAACAAGTCTAAAAGCGACCATGCAATAAGCGATGAGCAGTTGTCTTTGCTTACAAATGCCGTAGGGGGATAAATGAAAGAATTTGTACGTGAAATACTGATTGAAGAACTGCCTGATTTCAATGCTGAGGAAGTTGATGCGTTTTTTGCTGATAGTCTTTTACTTAGATACTTGGATTTAAAAACAGGGGCAATTTTCGGCGATTCCAAGACACGGAGAAGTTTTGGCAACATATACGCAATTTACTCGATTTTGCATTTCTATATGGACGATTATTACAATAAGGCGAGTGCGTACAAGGAGTTTGAGGGATATGAATTCACGAAACTTTTCGTATTTTATCGTGGTCTTTATGGCGGGAAGGGGTTGCAAAACCATGCTCTTAATTCGAGATTAAATGGTGAGTTTAAGAACAAATTTAAGTCGGATGAAAAGTATGATGGCAATCTCATAATTGATAATGACGGTAAATATATGTTGCATATTAATTATCTATATATTAATGGAATTGATGTTGCTAAAATTGCAAAAAAAATAATTGAAAAGTATATAAACCTTCTTGTCTCAAAGGATGACAAATTGATTTCAGACATCGAGGAACTGTTGTCGTTGTGTTCAAACGACAGTAAAAAGGCTAAAATCAACCAAATGCTTGATGAACAATCAGAGGCAAGAATTTTTTAAATCATTTCTTTTTCAATTTTGAAAAGCCATTACAAGAACATAAAAGTTTATTTTGGATATTCGCTTAACGAATTAGAAGAGCATTATTTACAGCTTTACAAAACAGGCAGAACAAACGCTAATGATGGTGGAATCGACTTTGTGATGAGACCGCTTGGTCGTTTTTTTCAAGTGACAGAAGTAAACAATTACGATAAGTATTTGCTCGATATCGACAAAGTCATGCACTTCCCGATTACGTTTGTTATTAAAACATTGAAAATAAAATCAGAAATACACAAATCGCTTGATGAGTACATTGAAGTCAAATCTGGCGGTATGCGTATTATCAAAGAAAGATATGCACACGCTATCGAGGAAATAATAACGATTAATGAGTTAAAAGCGTGGTTATCAGAACTAAGTGGCGATACCGTAAATGAGTTACTACAAGATATTAATCACTATTATCGCTTAGAATTGAACCTGCCTTTTGAGGAAGCAAGTTTAGATTCTGTTTCCGATGACACCAACGATGTATAAGGATATCCGATTTATGAAAAATACCAAATTCCACAAAGATGAATTTAAACACTTGGATGCTTTGCGTAAACTGCGACTCGAAATAGACCACGCCTTTTTCAAACTGATATATGGTGAGGATGATGGTTTTTTCAAACTATTGGTTGAAGATATTAAAAAAATGAATAAAAGAGAAGAAAATGCAGCATTTTCTGGCAGGGAAGCTACGTTTGATTATTTCTTTCCGTTCGAGAGTCCTGATGCTTATTTTCTGCATGGCGATACAGTTATAGGAATTGAGCATTTTCAATTCGATTCATATAAAACAAAAAAGGGTAAAGGTAGCGAAGGCAGACGCGATGAAATATTTGCACAATCCGATATAGACATGGAATACAATGAAATTCGGAAAACTGGAAAAAGAGGTACAATTGAATTATCGCGTGATGTGACTACACCCATGAGCATCCAAAACTATCAAACGAATCTATTAAATGGATTCAACCAACACTATAACCGCATTGCCGATTATAAAAAGAACCTTCTTTCCTGTGTGCCACAGGCAAAGGATGTGAAGATTTGCTTTTACATTGAAGATGCCACACCTATGGGAAATTATTATGTTTCAACAGGCAGTGTTGTTCATGAGCCACCATTTAGAATTGAATATATGCCACCTTCCAATTTGTTTTCTCTTGAGCCTTTAAGGATAAAGGAGTTTGTCGATTTATTGAAAGACAGCACAAACATTGATTATCTCATATGCTCATTAAAATATAGACATCATTCGAGTATAGCGCCTTTGGGATTAGTGCATTTCTTTCGTAATTGTAAGGACGGCTATTGTTTTTTGCCAGAGGTATATAACAATAAATATTTTAATTTTTACGAACATGAGTACACCCATAAAAACTCAATTTCAAATTTTGGTGATATTGCGGATGGCATAGAATGAGGATGACATTCGCACTCACCCCCGCCCCCTACAATACACCCCAACCTCCCCTTTATACCCCTCAAAGCAATCAACCCGAGTAACATCATAAAGCACCCCACGAAACCGTACCACCAACTCACTCGAAAGCCCCTCCCGCCAATTCACTACAAACAAGACTGAATAGTGCTTAAAAAAGTAGACATTTCAAATAAAATATGGTATACTAAAAAGTATACAGAAAAAAGGAGTGTCCTAAAATGAGTAAACCCTAT
>WRGW01000028.1 GCA_009786985.1 Oscillospiraceae bacterium | reverse complement strand
GAGCCACTAAAAGTATGGGCTTTGCCCATACTTTGGTTGCTTGACGATGATGTGTTGTTGGGGGTGACATTTTGAAAATTACAATAGGTATGGGTTCGTGTGGAATCGCTGCGGGTGCTGATGAAGTTTATGAAGCATTGAAGTCTAAAGGGTATTCTCCAACAATTGTGGGTTGTAACGGAATGTGCTATTTAGAACCGATTATTACATTAAATAACGAAGTTTACACTGGAGTTACTGCCGATGGTATCGATGAAATTATTGCTGGTAACGGCTCAGCTTATATTCCTGAAAATACAATCGAAAAACGGATTGCTTTGCGTAATTGTGGTATGCTAAATCCTGAAAATATTGATGAATATATCGCAAACGGCGGATATAAAGCACTTTCTTTGTCGTCTGAAGAAATCATAGAAGTTATTAAAACCTCTGGACTTGCTGGGCGTGGTGGTGCAGGATTCCCGACTTGGTTTAAGTGGAATGCTGCTCGTGAGAGTGTGTCAGAAAGTGGAAATAAATACATTATCTGTAACGCCGATGAAGGTGACCCAGGGGCTTTTATGGATAGAGCGATTATCGAAGGAGACCCACATTCGCTTATTGAAGGTATGATTATTGGTGCAAAAGCTATTGGTGCTACTGATGGTATAGTCTACGTTCGTGCAGAATATCCGCTTGCGATTGAAAGGCTTCAAATAGCACTCAAACAAGCACGTGAAAGAGGGTTATTAGGTAAACAAAGCTTGACTGGTTCTAACTTTGATATTCGGATTAAAGCTGGTGCTGGTGCTTTCGTTTGCGGAGAGGAAACGGCACTAATCGCTTCTCTTGAGGGCGAACGAGGGATGCCTCGACTAAAACCACCGTTTCCAGCTCAAAAAGGATATTGGCAACAGCCGAGTAATATCAATAACGTCGAAACTTTCTCAAACGTTCCGTGGATTATAGCGAACGGTGGCGAAGCGTTTGCAGAACTCGGAAATCCCGAAGTCAAATCAAAAGGCACAAAAGTTTTTGCACTTACCGGAAAAATCGCCAAAGGTGGACTTGTAGAAATCCCTATGGGGCGAACGGTTCGTGATGTAGTTTATTCAGCGGGCGGTGGGCTTCTTGATGGAAAAGAACTCAAAGCCGTTCAGTTGGGTGGACCATCTGGTGGATGTATCCCTAACAGCTTAATTGATACTGAAATAGATTACGCCGCTCTGTCAGAAACTGGTGCAATTATGGGTTCTGGCGGAATGGTTGTTATGGATGATACAACTTGTATGGTCGATATGGCAAGATATTTTCTTGACTTTACTTGCAAAGAAAGTTGTGGCAAATGTACACATTGCAGAGTTGGCAATAAACGAATGCTTGAAATCCTCGAGCGTATTTGTGAGGGGCAGGGCAGGGAAGGCGACATCAAACTTTTGGAAGAACTCGGTGAAAACATCAAAGTTGGTTCACTTTGTGCGTTGGGGCAGACAGCACCTAACCCTGTCCTCACAACTTTGAAATATTTTAGGAATGAATATGAAGACCACCTTGGTCAAAATCAGAGCGGCGAACGTAGATGCACAGCCGTTCAATGCCGTGAGTTGCTCACTTTTTCGATTGTTGAGGACAAATGTAGTGGGTGTACACTCTGTAAACGTAAATGCCCGAGTGATGCGATTTCTGGTGAGCTAAAACAGCACCATATAATCGATAAAGAAAAATGCACAAAATGTGGATTGTGTGCTGAAGCCTGCAAGTTAGGAGCGGTGGTCTTTAAATGAACGTAATGAGTGCAAAAGTATTCAAAATTAAAATCAACGGACAAGAATTTTCGGCTGAATCTGGAAAAAGTATTTTACAAGTTGCGAGTGAAAATGGTATAGAAATTCCGTCTTTATGTCATGACGAGCGATTAAAGATGTATGGTTCGTGTGGAATTTGCACAGTGGAAATCGCAGGGAATCATCGGTTGATTAGAGCCTGTTCAACACTCATAAGCGATGGAATGGAGGTTGTTACCGAGAGTGAGCGTATTGCTAAAAATCGCCGTTTTGTCTTAGAGTTATTGCTATCTGACCATAAAGGGGATTGTAAAGCTCCGTGTACTTCTGCTTGTCCTGCTGAAACAGATTGTCGTTCGTATGTAAATGCAATTTCTGATGGTGATTATGAAGCGGCAGTTAATACTGTACGAGAAAAAATCCCGTTCCCTGCATCAATCGGGCGTGTATGTCCTCGACCGTGTGAGGATGCTTGCCGTCGCGAATTGGTAGAAGAACCAGTTCAAATTGCCGCATTGAAGCAATTTGTAGGGGATGAGTCTCTAAATCAAAATCTACAACCTGTGTTTAAACCACAAACTGCAACTGGTAAATCTGTAGGAATCATTGGTGGAGGACCTGCGGGTCTTTCAGCGGCGTATTATCTACGTTTGCAAGGACACGCTGTTACGATTTATGAAGCTATGCCAAAGCTCGGCGGAATGCTCCGTTACGGAATCCCAGAGTACAGATTACCCAAAGCTGTTTTGCAAAAAGAAATTGATTTAATTGAAAATACTGGTGTTGTTTTTAAGACTGGAGTTAAAGTCGCACTTGATGATGTTTGCACACATAATGATGTTACAATAATCGCAATCGGTGCATGGAATAGCACAGGTTTGCGTTGTAAAGGCGAGGAGCTTAGTGGCGTAATCGCTGGAATTGATTTTCTTTGCGAACCGTCAGCGTTTGAGCTTAGCGGTAAGGTGGTAAGTATAGTCGGTGGCGGAAATACCGCTATGGATGCTTGCAGAACTGCCGTACGTATGGGGGCAAAAAAAGTCTACTGTGTCTATAGGCGTACTCGTGATGAAATGCCTGCACAAGACATCGAAATTTCGGAAGCAATGGAGGAGGGTGTTGAGTTTAAATTTCTGACTAATCCGATTGAAATAGTCGGTAACGAAAAAGTCCAATCTATGAGGTTGCGTATAATGGAACTCGGCGACTCAGATGAGTCTGGTAGGCGTAAACCAATCGAAACTGATAAGGAAGAAAGTATTTCGGTTGATATGGTAATTTCAGCAATCGGACAGAAACCTAAATTCGGAGTTGGTGAAGCTGACGAATTCGCAGCAATCAAAAAGACTAAGTGGGGAACAATTGTTGCGAATACGCTCACTTTTCAAACTAACGTTGACAGAGTTTACGCAATTGGCGATGCAACTAATAATGGAGCGGATATTGCAGTCACTGCAATTGGTGAGGCTGGGCGATGTGCAAAAGTAGTTGATACTTTGTTAAAAGGCGGAACACCTGAAAAAAGTTTAGAGTTGGTTCAAGATACTAAAATCGCCGAAGATTTTGCGAATGTTCCAAAACAGTCACGTTCCAAAATCGTTTACCGTAATCCTTCTGTGCGTGCTAAAGACTGGAGGGAAGTCTATACTCTATTCGGTGAAGAAGATGCTAAGAAAGAAGCAAGTCGTTGCTTGAAATGCGGATGTGACGCTTATCGCGGGCGGGATTGTCGCTTGATTTGGTACGCAAATCTTTACGGAGCAGTCAGCGGTGCTAAGAAATATGAAGGGTTCATCAATAAGCATCATATCCCTGTTGAAGACCATGATAAAATTGCACGAAATCCTGAAAAATGTGTTCTTTGCGGATTATGCGTTCGAGTTTGCGAAGAAGTCGAACAGTTAAGCGTCCTCGGCTTTTACGGACGTGGATTCGATACGAGTGTTAAGCCAGCACTTGGGCGTAATCTTAAAGATACCGATTGTAATTCATGTGGGAAATGTGTAGAAATATGCCCTACTGGTGCTATGAGTATGAAAGAATTAACAAACAAGGAGTGAGTCATGCAATTAGCACCAATCAAAGTAAATCCGCACTTTGTATCAATGCTGAATATGAAAAAAATATAATTTTTCGACGCAACGGAGCGACTCACCGTTTAAATCTCTCTAAAAAAGCTCAGCAGATTTTCCTCTACTCCGAACAGACCAAGCTCACTTTTGCGTTCATTTTGAGCGTTTAGCCAATGATGCAAAAACGCTGTTGCTTGAGATTGAAAATCTTGGATATGATGCTACTGGTCGCCCCAAAGTTGGTTCAGAAGTTCAAGCGAAAATCTTGTTATTCATTTGCCGATAGCCGTTGTCCTTTGCCCATGTGGAGTAAGCGGAGTATAATTCGCTGGCGAGTATACGGTTTTCGTCCTGTACGGCGGTACGCTCGTTGAGGAAAGAGCCGATTTTATCCGTAAGGGTTGGACTAATTATGAACTTGACGGAATTATTACTAAAACGGTTGGCGGACAACAAGGTTTGTTACTGATTTGGCATAACATAACCAAGCAACAAATTATTGATTTTAGCCCTCTATAGCAGATAGGGTTGCAAGCCTACACTACACCTCCGCAGAGCATAATGGTTCATCAACATCAATAATTCCGTTACAATCAATAATGGTTGTTACACGGTTTACTTTTTCTAAAATAAATCTTTTCTGATAAAAAATATCTGCATAATCCAAAACCTTTCGTATTTGTGCCGCATTAGTAAAAGCACAGATTGCCGCCGAAACAACAGGGACAGCTCGTTGAACTGTTTTCAATGTAAGCTTTCTTCCGATTTGTTCAAACACCTCTTTAAACAAACTATGTTCCAATTCTTTGGCTCCGGCATTTGCAAGAGCCTTCTCTGCGGCTTTATGTGCCAACGCTCTCATCTGTGTTATCAATAACGGAACACCGCCTTTGGTAGCCATATCAGTCCAAGTCTTTTGGGCAGTCTGTTTAACAACAGCCGCTTGGCTCATCAACATAACTTTACTTATTACAGCGGTAAGCTCATTATTGACATCGTTTTGTGCGGGACTTAATGCTCTTGTAAATACTTCGCTCGAAATAATCAGTTCATCAACATTATTCTTTACATCAAACCCATAATACATAGCGATTGATTGAACAGCACGGAAAAATAAAAATGTACTCAAAACCAAATTGAATGGCAGTCCCCAAAATCCAAACACACCGGTTGCACCGCCCTCTCCAAAAGCTAAGAAAATATCTTGTGTCTTATATGAAGATACCAACTTTGATATATTATAACTTCTCGCAAAACAAATATCGTCAAATTCTAAAATCGTATTGTCTGGTGTTACCTTATCGACCTTTTTGATAATCAAATTCTCGCTTACAGAGAATTTTGCGGCTTGCTCCTCAACAACTTTAAAACCCGTCCAGACAAGTTCCATAGCTTGTTTATATATTTTTCCCAAAGTTATAGACGATGAAATATCACTACCAAGAGTTTTGACTTTTTCGGGGACGATTTCAACAACCTTAGTTCCTGCCGTCTTCGCTATACATGCAACTTTACTCGGCTCAATCAACTTGTTATAGCGTTCCGTCAACACATCAAGTAAAGCAGCTTCTTTTCTATTTATAATCGGCTCGGGAATATTTAACCGGTTTTGATTCATTTATCAAAGCCCTCCATAATTTACATTGTCCTCATTATATCAAATTTTCATCGGGTTTTCAACCCGTTTCGAGAAAATATTTGAAGAAGTCAAGCATATTTATTCATACCCACCAATTTAGCGAGTATGATTTACGTTGTCAATCATCAGTCGCTCGTGTGGTGCGGACAACGACACAAAAAGTGCGGGGTTGCTATCTTTTCGGCTGTCGAGATAATTCAATAAATGTATTTTCGTCCGAGCATCGAAGTATGCCACCCGCTCACTATTGCCTTTGCCGAGAACCACGCACTCCCTCTCGTGGAAGTTGATGTCCTCTCGGTTAAGCCGTACCAGTTCGCCAACACGGATTCCTGTTGAGGCGAGCAAGTCCACCATCGATAAGTCACGGATTTCTACGCAAGCATCACGGAGCAGTTCCAAGTCCTCATCGGTAAATGTTTCTTTGATTGGCTTATCCGTCTTGATTTTGCGAATACGGCGAACGGGGCTTTTGAGTACATTGACGGTTTTTACAATCTCAAGCGACCTCATTCTCATAATGATAATCTTTCGCCCAACGAAAAAGAGCAGATGGTTTTAAATTG
>WRGW01000027.1 GCA_009786985.1 Oscillospiraceae bacterium | reverse complement strand
CAGAGCCACCCTTGCGGACATCTTATTTAGCTTTGATTTTGTCAATGTCCTACAGGGTTGGCAGAGCCACCCTTGCGGACATCTTATTTAGCTTTGACAGTTGACAGTCAGTTGGTTAGTCAATTACCCCTGTCGAGTGTTTCGCCAATTGTCAACCACCGAATAGCGGCAGTCGGATTTGAACCAACGACACCCCGGGTATGAACCGAGTGCTCTAGCCAACTGAGCTATGCCGCCCTTTTTGGAATTGCAACACACTTGTCCGATTTTGTCATAAAATCAAGCAAGTGATTACACAACTGTAGTCATTATATCATACAAAAATCACTTTGTCAAGCGTTTTTCTAAAACTTTTTTGATTTTTTTGAAATTTTTAGCCTTCACTATTAAAGGCTTGACTTTTGGTTAATTTTATGCTATGATATGCTATGAATACAGCTTCTAAAATTAACATAGTGAACGTAAAGGTAGCACACCATGAACAATACGCCTATAATATTCAGTCGCGAGATACTTAATCGCTATCTGTCAGCTTTCAAAAGCGAACAGATTCCCGACTATGACAATAAACTCAAAGAAATTTTTAAGTGGAAGAAAACTATTGATAGCCGCGACTTGAACAAAACTAAAGAAGGCTCTGCTCAAGGAAAATTTTTCGATTCGATTATTGAAAAAGTCTTGGGCTATTCGTCCGTTGTCGAGAGCGATGAGAGTGGCGGATTCACTTTAGTTCAAGAAGCAACAACAATTTTAGACAGCACTGAATCAGACGGAATACTTGGATTTTTTGTAGCTGATAACAAGGAAAATGTCCGTGCGGTAATCGAATTAAAAGATGCTAATACTGACCTTGACAAAAAACAAAACAGAAAAAACCATCAATCTCCGGTTGAACAGGCTTTTGCATATGCTCATAAAAATGGCACAGGTTGTAGATGGGTTATTGTTTCAAATTTTAAGGAAATTCGGCTTTATAGAAGCACAAGCTCTCTTGAGTATGAGAAGTTTTTAATTGCAGGTATGGACAACAAAGAGGAATTTAAGCGGTTCTATTTTTTGTTGTGCAAGGACAACCTCATAGGAGAACCTGACACTGCGAAATCTTTGGTTGACAAAATATACGATGATAACGAACAGAAAAAAATCGAAATATCTAACAGCTTTTATAATGATTATAAGAGCCTTCGTTATAATTTGTTCGTATCGATGAAAGAAAACAACACTGGTTTTGACGAGGTCGTTCTGTTTTCTAAAGCACAAAAAGTTATTGACCGCTTTATATTTATTTGCTTTTGCGAAAACAGAGGGTTATTACCTAAAGATATATTTAGAAAAGTTATTGATTCTCCGCAAAGTTCATTTATTATCGTGGAAAATCGTTTGTGGAATGAACTGAAAGGATTGTTCCGTTCAATCGACAAAGGCTATCCGCCTATGAAAATAAATGGGTATAATGGAGGATTGTTTAAAGAAGATGATGTTTTAGACGAACTTGTTGTTCCCGATAAAGTGCTTGAAAATTTCACAAAACTATCAGAATATGATTTTGGGTCTGACCTCAATGTGAACATTTTGGGGAACATTTTCGAGCAAAGCATTTCCGACTTAGAGCGATTTAAGGCAGAGTTGGCGGGAACATCTGTTATTCTTAAAACCAGCAAAAGAAAAACTGACGGCATTTTCTATACCCCGTATTATGTAACAGCTTTTATCGTAAAGAAAACAATTGCACGTTGGCTGAATGACGAAAAAGAGAAAATCAAGCAGAAGTTAGGCAGTCAAGAAGATAAGACGTTTTGGCTTAGTTATATAGAGGTCTTAAAATCAATTAAAGTGCTTGACCCGTCTTGCGGTAGCGGTGCGTTCTTAAATCAGGCGTTCGATTTTCTGCGTGAAGAGGGCGAATATGCAGTAAAAATGTACGCCGAAGTCACTGGCGGAATGGATATGCTGTTGCTTGATTGGGATGTGGAAATTCTGCAAAACAATCTTTATGGAGTTGACTTAAATGTCGAGAGTGTTGAAATTACAAAGCTGTCTTTATGGCTCAAGACTGCACGAGCAGACCGAAAACTCACTACACTTGATGAGAACATTAAGTGCGGAAACTCTATAATTAATTCTTGTGAAGTTGCGGGAGATTCTGCCTTTGATTGGTGTGCTGAATTTCCGTCTGTTATGAAAGCGGGCGGATTTGATGTTGTGATTGGCAATCCGCCGTATGGGGCTAATTTGTCTCAATCAGAAAAAGACTATATCGCGGCGAATTACATTACAACAGAGTATAATTTCGACACATACAAGACTTTTATGGAGATTGGATTGAACTTGACTAAGCAAGGTGGGTATATGGGATATATCACGCCAAACACCTACTTTGTTCTTGAAAAAGGTGCAAGTAAGCTACGAAAATTCCTTTTTGAGAATTACACTCTGCTTGATATAGTTGAATTGTTCAATGTATTCTCGGCGGCGGTTGTTGAACCTACTATATCAGTGTTTAAAAAAGAACAGCCCAATGATAATGAGGTGTTGGAAGTCAGGCTTATTCCACGCAAAACCGATTTAACTTCCGATTTTTCGATTAATGGAACGCATACAACTTTCTTACAAAAAAACTTGAGAGAAAAACAAGGCTATATCTTCAATTACAGAGAAACCGCAGAAGAAAAGTCTCTCATGGAGAAAATAAAAGGCATTTCTAAACCGTTGTCGGATTATTTTACTGTTTCGTTCGGCGTTAAACTTTACCAAGTGGGTAAAGGCACACCTCCCCAAACAAGTGAAATTATTACAACGAAGCCGTTTTGTGGGTATGAAAAATATAATGAGGAATGGCTTCCCCTCATACGTGGCAGTACAATTCGTAAATACACAGATTTATGGGATGGCAAATATATCAAATACGGAAAATGGCTTGCTGAACCACGTAGTATTGAATTATTCCAAAGTGCAAAAATTTTAATTCGACAAACAGGTGACTACCCTATAGCCACATATGACCCAAATGGTAGAATTGCTGCACCTACAACTCATTGTATACTCCCATTAAACGAGCAAAATGACATTTCTTTGAAATACGTTTTGGGACTAATTAACTCACGCTTGTTGAAATGGATTTTTCAACATAGTAATTTTCATATGGTTAATAAACCATTATCACAAGTTAAAGTCATTTATGTTGAGCGACTTCCTATAGTAGTAGCCGATGACCAGTCGCAAGTAATTTCACTGGTGGACAAGCTCCTTGAAAAAAATCAAGAGAGATTCGCTCAGGCAAAACAGTTTACGGATTATCTATCTGTAACGTATTCGCCAAAGAAAATCAGCGATAAGCTATCAGTGTTTTATAAGTTAGATTTCAAAGGCTTTATTGACGAACTAAAAAAGCAAGGCGTTAAGTTTTCGCCGACACAGGAAATTGAATTTATGCCACTGTTCAATGAAAAGGCTGGCGAGCTTGTCGAGCTTTCACGGGAGATTGTTCGGCTTGATAGTGAGTTAGACGAGGTTGTGTTTGAGTTGTATGGCTTGACGGCAACGGAAAGGTCAATTATATAACCCAAAAAACCGCCTTTGACTGGATGTCAAAGGCGGTTTTCTTTTTTATTTTATGAGGCTGTTGAATAATCGACTCTAACAGCTCAAATTTTATGCTCTACAATAAAGCTATCAAATCCACTCGATTTTAGCCTACGAACCTGAGCTTCGGCATTGGCACGATTAGCGAAACTTCCAGCGACGACTCTGAAAGTAGTCTTGCCTGAAGCTGGCGGATTAGCGGAAACAGTCGGCGAATTAGGCGACACTGGTTTAGAGTTCGCAGCTTTTAGTGTTTCAAGAACAGCCCTAATCCGATTAACAAATTCATTCCAAGAAAACGGTCGCCCCGCTCGTAGATTTTGCGGACAATTTTTGCCGTTCCAGCGGTTGTGTTGAGCGATGTTTTCAGGTGCGATGTTACGGCGATAACAAATGTCTGCTACAAGGGCGATTGTCTGATTCACGGCTTTAGCGAAATCGCCATCAGAATTAACACAGATTTCAATTCCGATTGATTGTGAGTTGCCAACCCCGTTAGCACCGTCACCCGCATGGAACGCCGTCTCGTTTTCAGGCAAATGCTGACGAATTTCGCCGTCATCAACCGTATAATGCCAGCTAATCGGAATGCCAGCCGCCGCATCTCCACGAAGATAACTAGCGTGAGCCTTTGCATTCGCCCCACGCGAAGTATTACCCGTTTCGTGGATTGTAATAAATTTCATAGGGTTAGCTTTAGCGGGGCGATTTCTGCGACCCGCTGGAATTAAATCGTTAATGATGTTTAAGTTTGACATAATAATACTACTACTCCTCCAATTTACTAATTTTTTTACACAAATCATTCATACTTTTGGTGACTTCTTTCATAACTTTTTCGGTCCGAAACATAAACCACAAACACATAGCAATCGGAAAGCCAACCGACGTGACAATGTTAGTAATATCGTTCATTTTCTATGCTTCTCCTTTCTCATTATACGCACCGTCTTGCATTTTGGTGATTTCTGATTCTACCGTCGATTGTGAGCTATTTTCATCATCAGAAATAGCCTGTATTCCAGCAGTGACGACAAACGACGGAAAACTATTCGCCATCAGCAAATGATAACACCCTGTTTGTTCTGACCACTGCACTGCAAAAGTAACATTTGCTCCCCATGAATTAAGAGTTGGAGCAACCAAAAACCTTTGATGTGGAGAGGGAACGGTCTGAATAATCGCAGCTCCTGTTCCGTTAATATTGAGCGTTATTGCCGAATTAGGAGTAACGTCTGTATGTTGATTTACTATTCTTATAATCGCAAATGCTCCATCGTGCCTATTCCACCCTTGAATTGTCAAAAATTTTTGACTCTGATGTCCGGAAGTGTTAGAAATTCCCATAGGCATAACAGCATTGACTGCCTGTCGAACTCTCTGTGCCGTCCACCCTCGAACGGTAGTAGAAATTCCAGCCTCGGCATCTGCCTGAGTAACGATAGTCGGCATAACAGCATTAACTGCCTGCCTTATCCTCTGTGCCGTCCAACCCCGAACAGTCGTAGCAGTTCCAGCTTCGGCTTCGGCTTGAGTGGCAGTGGTGAGATTCGCCGTCCCTCCAACTTGTGCTGCCGTAACAGCGTGCGGATTACTTCTTGAACCCGTGTGATTATTCAAAGCTGTGCTAATCGCAGTGGTAACAGCATTGACTGCCTGTCGAACTCTCTGTGCCGTCCACCCTCGAACGGTAGTAGAAGTTCCAGCCTCGGCATCTGCCTGGGTAACTGTAGTAGGCATAACAGCATTGACTGCCTGTCTTACCCTCTGTGCCGTCCACCCCCGAACAGTCGTAGCAGTTCCAGCCTCTGCCTCGGCTTGAGTGGCAGTGGTTCGTATAGGTTCATAAGCCGCCGTTCCAGTTCCAAGACCCATATCATTCCTAAGAGAGTTAGAACCAGTAATAGCGGTTCTCCCAGTTCCTCCTCGTGCTACAGAAAGCGTTCCAGTGTTAATATTAGAAGCATCATGATTGTGAGTAGCGTTAGCCGCCCCAACCTGTGCTGCTGTAACAGCGTGAGGATTATTACGTGCGTTAGCGTGATTGCCAGAGGCTATAGCACTAGATGTAACCTCTCTTTCAAGTGTAGAAAAATTAGCATTAAAATCATTAACATCATAAAAATCATTATCATCAGGAAGCCTTAGCCCCATATTAGTAGTCTGCATAAATCACCATTCCTTTCGTTTTCTTTCCAATGGGGGTAAACCCCCAAACCCCCTCGGACTGCGGTGGCAAAGCCACCTTGTCCTACCAAAGCAAAACAAGAGTATCCCCCAAACCCCCTCGGACTGCGGTGGCAAAG
>WRGW01000026.1 GCA_009786985.1 Oscillospiraceae bacterium | reverse complement strand
TTGCCCTATTAAGCAGGCAAAGCCTGCTCTCATGGGCTTTTGCCATACAAGGCAATTTTGAGGCGAATATCTGAGGATATTTAACGAAAAATTAACGTAGTAAGGCGGAAAATTAGCCGAAAAGCCGCCGTACGTTAGTTTCCGAGGTGGTCTAATATTAAAAGCCGAACCATATTAACTGGTTCGGCTTTTATTTGAAATGATTCACCAGGGACTCGAACCCTGGACCCTCTGCTTAAAAGGCAGATGCTCTACCGCCTGAGCTAGTGAATCCTTTTTATAAATGGGGTGCTCAACGACGAAGTTTTGCTTCGCTATAGTGGACTATCTCAACAAACCCACCTTGGACTACTAAAAGCCCTTGCTTTTACATAGATTATTGTGTGCTACCATAATACAAATAACACAACAATCACTATTATATCACAATAAAATTTGCTTGTCAATACTTTTTTCAAAAAAATTCAAAAAAAAGTAATAAAATTTCGCTTGACATTTTTACAAATTCGGGTTATAATGAAATGATACTTAATGGGGGGTGGATAATATGACAAACACTGGGCGTAAAAAAATCATTTTTGTTGATGACCAGGTTTCTAATCTAATGATAGGGCGGAATGTTTTGTCGAACGAGTATGATGTATTCACCGTTCCATCTGCCGAAAAGCTATTTGTCCTGATTGAAAAAGTCTACCCCGATTTAATTTTGCTTGACGTTGCTATGCCAGATATTGATGGCTATGTAACAATTGAAAAACTAAAAGCTGACCCGAAATTTGAACCTATTCCGGTAATCTTCTTAACCGCTAAAAACGATACATCGAGCGAGCTTAAAGGGCTCAGTTTAGGTGCGATTGATTATATTACAAAACCGTTTTCTCCACCACTGCTCTTAAAACGCATCGAGGTGCATTTACTACTGCGTGACCAAAAAGAACAGCTCGAAAATCAAAAAAAACAACTTTCTACCTATAACGAAAACCTCGAAGAGATTATCAAAGAAAAGACTAAAACTATTATCGAACTCCAAAATGCAGTTTTAGAAACAGTTGCCGAACTTGTCGAAGCACGTGACGACGTAACTGGCGGGCATATTGAAAGAACCCAACTGTACTTAAAAATCCTGTTTGACGGGCTTAGAGAAGCACAAATTTACGAAGAAGAAATTAAAGACTGGGATGTGGACATAGTCGTACAATCGGCACAGTTGCATGATGTCGGCAAAATCTCGATTAACGAAAATATCCTAAATAAACCTGGTAAACTGACTACGGAAGAGTATGAGGAAATCAAACAACATACCTTAGTCGGCGGAAAAATTATAGAACACATTCAAGGTCGAACGACTGAACATAAATTCCTCGAATTTACAAAGACTATGGCGATGACTCACCACGAAAAGTGGGACGGTTCTGGTTATCCTCATGGACTAAAAGGTACTGAAATCCCGCTTGAGGGTCGTTTAATGTCGATTGTTGATGTGTATGACGCACTGGTGTCCGAACGCCCATACAAAAAAGCGTTCACGCATGAGGAGGCTGTTGACATAATTCGTGATGGAAGCGGAACACAATTCGACCCAACTCTGGTAGAACTGTTTTTAATCGAACAAGAAAAGTTTCGTGAAACATCGGGCAATATTTCTCCTACACGTTCATTTATCAGAAATTTTGTTGCACCATCAAGTCGCAAAATGGCTAAAGAATCCGAAAAAAAAGCGAAAGAATCTGGTGAAGTCTAAATGAACGCATCAGTTTGCGTATTGGTCAAAATTGATTACAGAACTTGGTCGAATGACCCCTAACGGCTCTAACTTTTTAGAAATCGGAATCGGCGGAAGTGAGTGTAGTTTAGTCGCTAAAGAACTGGGTTACAACGTACTCGGGCTTGACATAAAAATTACTTTTCTCAAGGCAGCTTTTTTAAACTACTTGAAATGACTGGATTTTCCTTAGTAGACTATCAGATTTCCGCACACTACAACGGCTCAGTCGAAATGATTATTGTTAAATCAGGAAAACAGGAGGTCTTATAGTGAGAGTATTATCCACAACCAGTATAAACAGCCGTCATGAAGACGGCTGTTGTCAAAATTTTATCGCCGACTCTGAGAACCGTTACACACGCCAGCTTGAAAGTGTCATCGAAACTCTGGCTAGTGAAAAAGCCGAAAAACCGATTATACTCTTGTCTGGGCCATCTGGTTCAGGCAAGACCACTACTGCTTTTAGAATCCGCAAACGCTTAAACGAACTCGGTGTTAATACTTACGCCCTATCGATGGACAATTATTTTATCCCCGCTGATGACCCTCGAACAGTGTATGAAGCTGATGGCAGTATTGACTTTGAAGCCCCACGTCGCCTTGAAATGGAACAACTTTCTGAACACTTAGAAAAAATGTGGAACCAAGAAGAATTTACTCTACCAATATTCGATTTTGTTAATCAAAAACAACTTAAAGGGGCACAATTCAAAAGACAAAAAGGCGAAATGGTGATTCTTGAAGGCATTCATGCACTAAATCCCGATGTCACCGGGCAGGTGTCGGAGCATTCGTCTGGAGTGTATGTAAGTATCCGAACACGTATAAAAAGCACTGGTGGCAAACTACTCCACCCATCGAAAATCAGGCTTATGCGGCGGCTCATTCGAGATAGTTTGTTTAGAGGGCGGGAAACTGTCTGGACACTCAAATATTTTGAGGATGTGGAACGTGGCGAAACTAAGTATATTCTCCCCTACAAATGTTACGCCGAACATCAAGTTGACACTTTCATGCCGTATGAACTGGCAGCTTATAAAGACTTCTTGTTAAAAGATTTACAACAAGCCAAATCCAGCTATGACGGATTTAGTAAATATGAAGACTTGCTTTTAATCTTAGAAGAACTCGACAGCGTTGAATTAGAACACGTTCCACGTGATTCGCTCTTGCGAGAGTTTGTCGGCGGTAGTGAGTTTAAGTATTGATAATTTCAAAATTGAATTAAAAAACTACCACACACGCCACTCCCCGATTTGAGTAAGACCATCGCTCTCAAAAACATAACCAATACGCCTGTTGGTTGCCTCCACTCTTACAAGGTCTGGAAAACCGCCCCACGCTGAACTCCCATAGGTATAACCAAGGGCGTTTATTGGAAAATCAGGGTGTTCGGTACATTGGTCTAACCAATCAAACGGATAATGGGTTTCCGCTACGGAGTGATTAAATGCATTTATCATGAACACACCAATTCCAATCACTATAGTAATTACTACAACAGGGATTATACCCACCATTTTAGATTTTTTGAAAATATTTACCATCATACTTTTTTCTTAACATTAACACCCTGACGTGTTTCTTCAATCACATATCCAAGAGCTAAAACCTCATCACGAATGCTGTCGGCTAAAGCATAGTCTTTTGCTTTTTTGGCGAGCGTTCGTTTTTCGACTAACTCGGTCACTTCAGCTGGAATATCGTCAGCTTTCTCATAAATCAGACCCAATACATCGTTTATTTCATCGAACAGCTTTTTATATTCATTTACATCTTTATCCGAAACACCGTCTTGTAAAATCGCTGTATTTATATCTCTCACCAGTTCAAACAAAGCCGAAATTGCGTCAGCTGTGTTAAAATCGTCCTGCATAGCTTTTACAAACTGGTTACGGCGATTAGTCACTATTTCTTTTGCTGAATCCGACAATTTTCCACCCACAGTTTGAGCACTGTCGCACGCACTTCGACAATTGCGTAACCGTTCGATTGATTTTGCAGCACTCTCTAAAACATCGGCGGTGTAATTCATCTGGCTTCGATAATGTGCTGATAACAACATAAATCTTAGCGGTTCATACCCGTATTTTTCTGCCGCTTGACGTACTAAAAAAAAGTTGTTTTTTGATTTAGACATTTTTGCGTTATCGACATTAAGCATCCCGTTATGAACCCAAAAGTTTGCTAACGTACACCCAGTAGCCGCTTCACTCTGTGCGATTTCGTTCTCGTGGTGAGGAAAAATCAGGTCAGCCCCTCCGCCGTGAATATCGATTGTGTCACCAATAAATTCACGTGACATCGCCGAACATTCGATATGCCACCCTGGTCTTCCAGGACAGGTTTTGCCATCAAAAATTGCGTCCCAGCAGCATCCTTCTTCTGGTTTTGAGGCTTTCCATAACGCAAAGTCAAGAGGGCTTTGTTTTTTTGCCTCTTCAGTGTCTTGTGCATTTAGGCGTTCGCTTGCACCTTCTTTTAAATCATCGAGTGTGTTGCGTGATAGTTTTCCATACTTCTCAAACTTTTCAGCAGAGAAATAAATGTCACCTTTTGATTCATACGCAAAACCTTTATCTAAAAGCGTTTGAACTATTGCGATGATACTATCGATATTTTCGGTAACTTTAGGGTGAACATCAGCATCAAGCACGTTCAGCCCGCGTGCGTCAGTAAAATATTCAGCAATCATCGATTCAGAATACTCGAGCGGAGTAACCCCTTTTTCATTGGCGAGACGGATAATCCTATCATCAACATCAGTAAAGTTTTGAACAAACTTGACCTTATAATCCATATATTTCAAGAACTTTCGCATAACATCAAAAACGCAGAGAGCACGTGCATTTCCTAAATGCACAAGGTTATAGACAGTAGGTCCACAAGCATAAATCCCGACTTCGCCCGCTTTTACTGGAACAAATTCTTCTTTTTGACGTGTGAGTGTGTTGTAGATTTTCATGGATTTAGATTCTCCTCGTTTTAGCCCTTATTTGGAGGTAGGCAGAGCCGCCTCTCTAGCTCTTGTTTGGCTTTTTTAGTGCTTCACGCAACTCGCAAATTTCTCGTCTAAGCTCATCTAATTCATGTTGAATCGGGTCTGGTATGTTGACTTGGTCTAAATCGTGTTTCTGAATTTTGACTGAATTCGCATCTTTTTTATTAACAACTCGTGCAGGAACACCTGCCACAGTTGTATTGGGCATAACTTCTTTCAAAACCACGGCGTTAGCAGCGATTTTTGAGTTGTCACCAACAGTAAACGGACCTAAAACTTTCGCCCCCGAACCGACCATAACATTATTGCCGAGTGTTGGGTGGCGTTTACCGATATCTTTCCCAGTACCGCCAAGTGTTACACCTTGATAGATTGTACAATTGTCACCAATTTCAGTGGTTTCACCGATTACGACCCCGCTACCGTGGTCAATAAATAGCTTTTTACCTATTGTTGCCCCAGGGTGAATTTCTATGCCGGTTCGGTGAGCGGCTTTCTGCGAAATCCAACGTGCGACAAATAGAAGAAACACCGCTCGCCTTGGAATAGTTTTTCCATGCGCCTCACTCTTCTGAACTAAAAGTTCGCCTTTTTTATGCCATCGGCGTGCTTTGCGATACGCTCTGATTGCCTTAAAACTCGGGTATAAAAAGAACACTTCGAGCCTACTCCGAACTGCGGGGTCACGTTCCATCACCGCATCTATATCTTCACGAATCTGTCTGAACAAAATTATGTCCTCCTTGTTTCGGTCTCACGTTCCATTGCCACCAAACATTGGTAGAATGAATCCTAAAAAAATCATCAATAATAACGACACTATGCTAATAATCCAGCTACGTCGCTGTAGTTTCCTAAACCTATCGTCTGACTTTTTTCTGTTGTTGTTCTGAAGCTTTTTCATTAGACCTCCTCGGAAATTAACACACGGCGCTTCTTTGACAAAATTTACGCCATATTTCGTTAAATTTTCTTGTTTAGCAAAGCGAGAGTTTGCTTCGGCGAGATACCCCACTCCAAACGGGCAAGACTTCGAGTTGCCTGCTCGTTGGCAGAGCCAACGACACTGCAACTCTCGCTTTACAAAGCCCGTTTT
>WRGW01000025.1 GCA_009786985.1 Oscillospiraceae bacterium | reverse complement strand
CTCTGTCAAGCAGACAGAGCCTGCTCTTCTTAGAGCTTACCCCTATTTGTTCTTTAGTAGGGCAAGGTGGCTTTGCCACCGCAGACCGAGGGGGGGTGGGGGTTTACCCCCATTAAAATACAAAAACGCCCCCTATCAGGGGGCGCGACCTTTTCTATAAGCCGGGTTCTGTCGTGTATAATCATTTATCTTGGCGTAATGTCGCCATCACGCTCTGTCTATCGTGAAGATAGAACTTGCCGCTCTTGTCGTGCTATCTCGAGCAAAGATTTTATCAGCACTGGCGTTGCATCGGGTAGGGTTTACATAGCAATAATCTCTCGATTATTCTGGTGAGCTTTTACCTCACCTTTCCACCTGAACCACTCTCTGAAGAGTGGTTGTCTATTTCTGTTGCACTTGCCCTATAGTCGCCTACGGCTGCCGTTAGCAGCTACCCCGCTCTATGATGCCCGGACTTTCCTCGTCTTAAGTGCTAACACTTATAACGCGATTATACAAAAAGGTCTATAATCCACTATACCTTAACCAGTTGAAATAGTAGTATTAGTCAAAGTCGCTCGAACTTCTTCAAGTTGTGTATTATCAATCGGGTTATTAAACACGTTTACAACTGTGAGTGTGTCGATTTCAGTGAGTGGCGAAATATCATCAATCTGATTATTCTGTAGATGTAGCACCATAATTGACGGCAATTCAGTGAGTGGTGAAATATCGGTAATTTGATTACTGAGCAAATTCAAAGATGCCAAACTCTCCATTCCACTAAGAGGGGGTAGAACCGAAATTTGATTTCCGCTTAAACTTAGTTCAATCAAATCAGCAAACTCTGCGAGTGGCGAAATATCTGTAAGGCTATTGTTCCTAAGTGAAAGATGTGTTGTGTTAGAAGGGATTTCTCCAGTCGATATTTTTGTGGCGAGCATTTCATCAGTCAAACCAGCAGCATTAAAAGAAATGACAACCTGTTCATCCTCATCTAAAATCGGGATTGGGCGGTCATTAGGGTCACGTGTGACTGCGGCTCGAGTTTCACGTTCTTCGCCGTTATCACCATCAATTTCTCTTGAACAACCAGTCACATTTACACCTAACAACATAGCTGTAATTAGTATTAAAGCAATCTTTTTCTTCATTTAAATTAAAATCCTTTTAATAAGAGTTAGTGCAACACTGCAAAGAATCTATAGTAGCCCCCTGCGTGATTAATTTAACCTTCCACCTGCACGAACTTCAAACCCTTGAGGGAGTTCCCACGTGCTGTCTGGTACTTCGCTTTGAATATGGTAGATGATATTTCTTTCGCGCTCGCCAATTTCTAAGACTGCACCAAGCATCTCGTCTTGATGATTAAAGAAGAGCTGTTTTGTTTTACCGTCCTCATTTTGAAACGTTTCGTAAAACAATTCGCCATGGTATCTAAAATTCTCAAGCCCACGTTCTATAAGTGTATAACCCTCTAAATCAATCAAAGTATCAAACCCTTCAAGTAATCCTATAGCTTCGGTATAATGCTCATCAGTAGCGTCAAAATAAACAGCAACACGCTCACCATGGTTAAACGTATAGAATCTACCATCGCGTATTAGTCGCCTATACGTTGCCAGTACAACAACGTTTAAGTTATCACCATCACGTGCCATTTGCATTGGAAAACCAGGGTCTGCACGGAGCGAAAATGTTTCGCTTTTAAGAATGTTTAAAGCAGAATAAGACTTGGTATCCTCAAAAACAACATCTTCTATTGGAGTTTGAATGAGTTGGTTTAGTTCCTCAAATCGTTGTTCTAAGTCGATTTCGTTATTTTCCGTATTCTCCGAATTCTCGTTATCTTCAGTATTTGATGTACCCTCGTTTATACCTATTGTAATTTCGGATTCCGAAGATTCAGAGCCACCATCATTATCACGTTCAAAAATATCGCAAGCGGTTAAGGAAATTGCAAGTGTTAAGAATATAGCGATTAGTATTGTTTTTCTGATTTTTATAGTTTTCATATTATAATAAAACCCTTCGTTAATAAGTCTGACTTATATAGCTAGTTAAAAAGTAAAATGCTCCGCATTTTATTCGGCAAGCGTTGCTTGTCGCCATGCCAACGGCGCGGGAAACCGCTATGAAATGTAAGTTAGGGTCGCCTAAGGCGACTCTGCAGTGAACGCTGGGGTTGAAAATGCGAAGCGTTTTCGACTTAACTGATTATAGTATAGCACAAAACTTAAAATATTTCAATTCTTTTTTGTATTTTGTGCAAATTTTTTAGTCATATTGTATAAAAAGTACCCCCACTCCAGATTTGTATCTGGAATGGGGGGATTAGAGTTAAAATCATACAAGTAGGATTGAATGCTCGTCATCAACGTCAAACAAGTGAATTGCATTCGGGTCAATTGCGAGTGTCACCACGTCTTGCGGGCGTGCTTGTGAGCGTGATGATACACGAACAGTCATCGGATATCCCTCGCACGAGAGATACAAGTAGGTTTCTGCACCCATCATTTCGGTAACGTCAACCGTTGCCTCAATTACGCCTGTGCGTGCGTTTGAGAGGTACATTTCTTCGTCATGCACGTTTTCAGGACGGATTCCGAGGGTTACGTCCTTATCTACATAATATCTTAATGATTCGTCATCGATTTTGTGCGGAGGAATTTCGATGTAAAATTTACGACCACGTGTAGTTTTAGTGTCTTCAGAGCCGAACTCAATCGTGTATTTGTTGTTCAACATCAAAAGTTTGGCTTCAATAAAGTTCATTTGTGGTGAACCGATAAAACCTGCTACGAATTTGTTTACCGGGTTGCCATAAAGATTAAGCGGATTGTCAATTTGTTGGATGTAACCGTCTTTCATAACAACGATTCTGTCACCCATGGTCATCGCCTCAACCTGGTCATGCGTTACGTAGATAAAAGTAGTTCCGAGTTTTTTGTGGAGCTTAGAAAGCTCAGTTCTCATCTGTGCTCTCAGCTTTGCATCGAGGTTAGATAGAGGCTCGTCAAGTAAGAACACCTGAGGGTCACGCACAATCGCACGCCCTAATGCCACACGCTGGCGCTGACCACCCGATAACGCTTTAGGTTTACGGTCAAGCAGGTGTGCAATGTCGAGGATTTTTGCAGCCTCGTCAACTAATTTTTTTATTTGGTCTTTTGGAACTTTTCTTAGTTTTAAGCCAAATGCCATGTTTTCAAAAACACTCATATGCGGATAAAGTGCGTAGTTTTGGAAAACCATCGCAATATCTCTATCTTTAGGGGCAACGTCATTTACAAGACGGTCGCCTATAAAAAGCTCACCTTCAGAAATCTCTTCAAGCCCCGCAATCATACGAAGGGTAGTAGATTTTCCGCAACCAGACGGACCTACAAGGATTATAAACTCCTTGTCTTTGATGTTCATTGTAAAGTCGGATACTGCAACAACGCCACCAGGGTAACGTTTGTAAATCCCTTTCAGAGCTAAACTTGCCATTTTCACCAATCCTTTCTTTAATTAACAGATTTTAATTGTTTATATTGTTCTTACATAAAACGCTAAGGAAAAAACAATCCACGCCTCTCAATCTAAAGCTCACCAGTTCACCCATGATTAGAGAAGAAAAGATTTCACCCTTGCATAATCAGTCATAATACCATTATATCAGACTTTTGTCAAAAAATAAATAGGCTAAATAGCCAAAAATTCATGGATTTTTTTATGTAAAGTTGCCAATGGTGTCAAAAAGCATGGCTGTTTTAGCGGGTTCTTTTGTGTAAAGTGTATAGTATTATTGGGTGTATTTAAAACGCTACACTTTAAATTTTACCAAAACTCTGCAATTCAGGAAAGTTCCATTGTCGCAAAACTTCATATACACCGACTGCGACGCTGTTTGCCATATTAAGGCTTCGTAATCCCGCTAACATAGGGATTCTGACTGCGTTGTCATAGTTTGCACGTAAAATCTCGTCTGGAATGCCCGTGTCTTCCCGTCCGAAAATAAGATAAGCATTATCTGCATATTCGATATCGCAATAATTTTTAGCAGATTTAGTTTCAAAAAACCAATACTGCCCAGTGTTACGAGTGCGACTGAAAAAATCATCAAAATTTTCATATAGGGTGACGTTTAGTTTTCCCCAATAGTCAAGACCAGCACGTTTCATTTTGCTGTCATCGAGTTCAAATCCTAGCGGTTTGATTAGATGTAGATTTGCACCAGTCGCCGCACAAGTTCGGGCGACGTTTCCAGTATTCTGCGGGATTTGTGGTTGTGCTAATACTATGTTTAGATTCATCAGACCTCCTCGAAAATTAACGCACGGCGAATTTGGAGCCGTGCTTCGGCTTTGTTTGGCTTGACGAATCTTAAAATTTATGATATAATAAATAATATGAAATTATATAAAAACAAAAATCACGATACCAAACACTTTTCAATGTTGTCGATTTTATTTGCTTTGCAAGTTCTGCTCGGGGTAGTGCCAGCTATTCTTTTTATGGTTTACGTGCTACACGTTCAAAACACCCTCGCCCTCCCCGGTGAAGATTTTGAGGCTTATAGCCTCGCTTTAATGCACGCAATTTTATTTATATCGGTGATTTTCTTGTCATTTACTGGTTATACGATTTTGGTGCGCAAATACAACATCTTAATTTCTGGAGAACGCGGGGAGCGGGCTTTGCTCAAAATCGCAAAAAAGCTAAAAGGCAACCAACACGTTTTCATGAACTTGCCGATTCGGTACAAGAACAACCGTTCAGAAATTGATTTGTTGGTTGTTAGCGAACGTGGAATTATTTCAGTAGAGGTTAAGAACCATTCAGGGGCAGTAATGGGTTCTGGTGATGATGATTTTTTTATTCATCGTAAATTTTATCGCAAAGGCAAAATCACCGAAACGGAGATGAAAAACCCGTTCAAGCAGGTTAAACGCCAGCGAGAAATTCTTAAAAACATCTTACGCTCAAATGGTATTAACGTGTGGATTGATAGCGTGATTTTCTTTTCGGGCAACCCTACATTAAAATTGGATGTATCTCCTAATATTAAAGTCGCAACATCTGAAAATGAGATGTTTACGCTTATTAACGAATACATCACCCCCGAAGGCAAAGAACGACTTACCACTGAAAATCTCGGTGAGGTTGTTAAAATTCTTCGTGGGTTGAATAATAATTAAGGTGTTCCCGCCAACATATTTTGTGAATTGTGCGGGAACGCCTTAATTATATCAAAAATTTTTGAATACGTCGGAGTAATACAATTATTCTTAAAAATTTTTCAGATTTTTAGATTAATAGTCATCTTGCTCCGAGAGCCACTCTATATATTTTAACAAATGCTTTCGTTGTTTCGGACTACAACGAAGTATGTTGTCCCGTATCTGTTCAACATATTCTTGTTCTTGCTCCAACGTATTAAATGCTCCCAAAAGTAAATAATTGGGCGTTACATCTAAAGCTCGTGCTATGCTTACAAGTGTGCCAATTCCGCATTTTTTCGGCGTTGATTTTTCAATTTTGGCAATTTGAACACGGCTCATATTGGCTTTTTCAGCCAAAGCATCCTGTGTCATATTTAGCGATACCCTACGTGTGGCTATGCGTTTGCCGATTATGTTAAAGTCAATATTCACAATAATCACCCCTAATTATTGTATCACGATGTTGAGAAAATATAAATGTCTTATAATTTACAAAATCATCTTGCAATAAACAAAAATTTATGTTATACTTGAATAAAAGCAGTTGCAACTAATACTAATCTAACTCTAAAACCATTGACAATATATAAATAATATGTTATAATTATCAAAAACACATAGGAGTTGATAATTATGAACCGCAAAAGA
>WRGW01000024.1 GCA_009786985.1 Oscillospiraceae bacterium | reverse complement strand
ACACACTTTTAACCCTGATTTTGGAACACGTGGAAGCGTGGGTGATAACATGTGAATATATGAAATAAGTTTGTTTATATTGGGTTGTTGACTTTATACTATTATTATGTGGGACTGTTGAATAATTGCTTGTCGTTTGATTGTGTTGCTGATATTTTCGTGCTTAAGCCCAGTCGGTCAGGCATAGCCTGCCCCCTATCGCTTCCATCGAGAGATCCCACGGAGCGGGATATTACACCCGAAATTTCAACCCTTAAATTCTATTCTCCGCAAAAACAACCGCTTAACCCCGAAATCATAACCACTTGCCAAAAAGGGCTTTTCTTTTGAGCCATGGTGTGCTATACTAAGAACATCAAACGAAAACAAAAAAAAGGAGGGAGGCAAACAAGAGATGAAAATCAGAATAGAAATCATAGAGTCTGACGACGGCGATTGCGACCAAGAGGGAGAAATCATTATCAGATGTAAAGAGCTTAACGAAGAAATATCTGGTTTGCAAAAAGTAATCTCACATAGGTTAGAGCGTAGTCGTTCGCCAAAAATCCTCTTTTATAAAGGAAATGGTGATGAAAAAGAAGAGTTTTATTTCCCGGTAAATAATGTTTTGTTTTTTGAGACTGACAACGACATAGTTCATGCCCATACTTACAACGACGCTTACAGAACAGATGAACGATTATACGAACTTGAAAAGAAGCTCCCTACCCAATTCGTGCGGGTTTCTAAATCAACAATTGTAAACGTTACACACATACTTTCAATCAACAAAAACTTGACATCGTCAAGTTTGGTGAAATTCCATCAAAGCCATAAACAAATTTACGTTTCGCGTAGATATTACAAAACCATGAAATTGGCATTAACAACAAATTTTTAGGGTCTGTTCAACATCTCCAAACACGGGGATTCTATCCGCAGGGTGCGAGGTATGGGGTTACATCCCATTAGAGAGAGAGGTATTACACTATGAAAAATAAATCTACTATTATGTGGGGAGGATTCTCCATAGCTGCGGCAGTTCTGGTAATAGCAAATGCGTTGCATGGTTTCTTAACTATTTGGCAACTCATCACTTTGATTGCACTCGTGCCAACTGTGGTATGCGGAATCTATTACAAAAAATTTGATTTTATATTCCTCCCCCTGGCTGTAATTGGAATCATCTTCGCCGAAGAACTCGGAATTACAGCAGTCACCCCATGGCCTTTGATTATAGCTGCGGTATTACTCACGGTTGGTTTTCAAATCCTGCTTTCTAAGCAAAAACTTTCAAACAAGTATGGCAATAAATATGGTGGTTTTGAAACAAACGTCAACGAAGCCGACGAAAATATGGATTGTCAAGTAAAATTCGGCGGGTGTACCAAATATTTCTCTGAAAAAGAGTTTAGGCACGCAACGGTCAATTGCGATTTCGGAGGGGTAGAAGTATATTTCGGCGATTCTACACTACATCCAGATGGTGCAATCTTAAATTTAACCTGCAATTTTGGCGGAGTCGACCTGTTTATCCCAAAAAATTGGAATGTCAAAATCGACGTAAATGTAATCGCTGGAGCAGTTGACGAATGTGGCAAAAACACACCAGACCCTACTCTGCCAACACTAACGATAGTAGGGAGCGTAAATTTCGGCGGCGTTGATATTACGTACGTCTGATTTATTAAAAGTTCGGGAAGTAATTAGGGCAGTTCACGCGAACTTTGCCCGCGATATTATCGAACATTGAAGGGAATGATTATAATCATGAAAAAAATCATAAACGTGCAGAATTTGCACAAAAGTTTCATCACCAAAGCAGGGTCTAACCACGTATTACGCGGAGTAAACTTGGATGTAGAAAAAGGGAGCATTTTCGCACTACTCGGAAGTAACGGTGCTGGCAAAACTACTGCGATTCGTATTCTGTCAACTTTACTAAAAGCCGATTCTGGTAAAGCGAGCATTTGCGGTTATGACGTTTCAAAAAAAGCGGATGCAGAAAAAGTCAGAGCAAAAATCAGCCTTACAGGGCAATTCGCAGCAGTAGACGAAGAATTGAGTGGGATAGAAAATCTACGATTAATCGGGCAGTTACAACGTCTCCCTAACACCAATGTAAAAGCAAATGAGTTGCTAAAACAGTTCGATTTAGAAGATGCAGCCAATCGACAAGCCAAAACCTACTCTGGTGGAATGCGTCGCCGACTTGATATAGCGATGAGCCTTATGGGAACACCCGAAGTTCTGTTTCTCGACGAACCGACAACAGGGCTTGACCCACAAAACCGAATATCAATGTGGAATATGGTAAAAGATTTATCAGATAAGGGCGTTACTATCTTACTCACCACGCAATATTTAGAAGAAGCCGAATACTTGGCAGACAAAATCGCAATTTTACACGAAGGCAAAATCATTGCCGAAGGAACGCTTGAAGATTTACAAAAACTCTTCCCGCCAGCCAAAAAAGAATACGTCGAAGTTCGCCCATCGCTCGAAGAGATTTTCTTGAAAATCATCGGAGCAGATGCAACCGAAAAGGAGGATGCGTAAATGAGAACACTATCTAATTCATGGACGATGACTAAACGTTGCTTACTGGTTTCACTCAGAAATCCCGACGGTCTCGCTATAACAATTATGGTTCCAGCTATGGTGATGGCTTTGTTTGTACTTATTTTTGGCGGAATTGCAGATGTAGGTGATTATAGCTACATCGATTTTATCGTACCTGGGATTATTCTGCAAACTGCTGGTCAAGCGGTGGCAGCAGTAGCAATCAACGTCAACAACGATATGCGAAAAGGTATGAACGACCGATTTCGTAGTATGCAAATTTCTAAATCATCAGTGCTTACTGGACACGTTATGGCATCACTCGTTCGTAACATAATTTCAACCACAATAGTAATCGGAGTAGCTTTTATTCTCGGATTTCGCCCTACAGCAGGGTTTGTTGATTGGCTTGTCATTTCTGGAATTATAGTTTTGTATATGCTTATGATTACGTGGATTTCTGTAATAGCTGGAGTTGTCAGCAAATCACCAGAATCAGCATCAGGTGGGATTTTCCTCTTGTTTATCTTGCCATATGTAAGCTCTGGATTTACCCCACTCGAAGCTCTTCCGTCATGGCTTCGTGGTTTCGCCGAACATCAACCAATGACCCCAATTATAGATAGTTTGAGAGGGACGATGCTTGGTCTGCCAGTCGAAACTCGCACCTTGACGCTCGCAATTGTGTGGTGTGTTGCAATAACAGTCGTCTCTTTCTTGATTGCAACACAAATTTATAATCGAAAGATTTCGTAAAATAAGACAAGCAAATAGCCCCCCATTCCAGAGTTGAGTCTGGAATGGGGGGTAGTTTTATACAAAGGTAGAATTTCTAATCCAAAGCACTTGGTAAGTCTACGAGGTACCTCAATACCTGAAGTGCATCATCTATATCAAGCTCGCCATTTTGATTAAAATCATGAGTAGGGATTGTAGCCTCACTCGGGAGGTCTACAAGGTAGCGGAGGATGTTGAGAGCGGTTTGAATTGTTGGGGTTGAGATGAGGTTTTTGAACGCTTCGGTTTGTACAATGGTTCGATTTTCGTAATCCACTGTAACGAGAACTGCCGTGTCTTTTACTTGTTGTGCGATGTTGCGTAAGGTGTCAAAGTCGGTTATGTTGTGGTCTGCAGGTGTTCCAAAAGCAACATCAAAACTTATGTTGTTTAATTTTGCTTGGACGGCATTCCACCTTGGAATATAAAGAAAGTTTCCTCTGATTTCAGCATTGGTTTGAAAGGTGTTAGCAAGATATGATTTCAATTCTTCAAGAGTCCAATGTGGCAAAGGTGTAGCAGTACACTCTATTCGGCGTATTCTTATTGTAATGTCATGCTCATATCTCTGACTACTTCTGTAAACGTACCGGATACGACCAGGTTCAATGGTCACCGAAGCAAGTTCATAACCCTCAATTCTTACATTTGGTACGTAAAATTTAGTCATTTTTTCAAGATTAAGTGGATGACCGAGTGTAAAAAAGCCCACGTCATTAAACCGCCTCGAAATTGGGGTTGTGGTATTCCTAATAATTCCAGTAGTCGCTATCAAAAGAAAGTCTTCAAAACTTTCGTTTGGTTCGGCAGTCCATTCTTGATGTGCTACATTTATTACACTGTCATTGACGTGTTCGCTACAAGCCACAAGCCACACCACTAATGCCAACAAAACAGCAATAAACTTGATTTTTTTCATGGTAAATTTATCCTCCTGTTTCTTGTGATAATATTTTCACATGGAGTACACCATCGATTTAATTCGCCTCTCCCCAAAATACAATCATCACTCCCACAATGTGCTGGGTCTGAACCCCCTGCTTGAGCTGCACCTAAATTGTGAGTAAGTTCGTGTTGAATAATAATGGGAATCCAATCATTACCCATAGCTGTGGTTAAAGTAGAATTCCAGCCTGGCCATGAACCTCTCCCGCCAACAGCCCCAGTCGGTCGAACGGGGTCACAAAACCGCCTACCAGTGACTCCAATCGCATGAGTTAAAGACCAATTATTATTCCATCTCAAATCGCCAGTCCTGAAAGAAAATCCACTAGAACAAATACAAACATTTCCTGGGTGAGTGCAGCTGTTCCACACCACATTACCTCTATCATCAAAATCTCAACCATTAGTTGCTATATCCAAAAATGTATCCCTCCGTGGTGTATCCACTAAACGAAAATCAATTCCAAACCTCGTCATAAATTCAGAGGTTGCAATACTAAAATCATTCCTCAAATTAGCCGCACTTCGAGTTGTGTGCGAATCAAATCGTATTCGTACGTTACGAGTGACTGGTGGATATAAATTACTCGGCACCCAAACAGCCGTAAGTGTAGCTTCACGAGTATTATTCCAAGTTCCAGTCTGACCTGGCTGGAGAATGTTGCCCGAAGACGAAGAACGCCAGCCTACGAATTCATGTCCAGTTCTCCTCAAAGTACCTTGATCTGGGATTGTTATACTCGCAGGAAGTGTATGCGCTCTACGTGCAGGAACAGAACCGCTTGTATGCCCATTTCCATTAAAAGTAATCGTGATTCCACTTTCCCAAACAGCAGTAAAAGTTAGAGCACTTGTGCCCATTGCGATATTTACTGAACGCCCTGGTTGGAATATGTTCCCAGAAGGTGCTTCCCATCCGCTAAATACATACCTTGCACGCCATATGTTGTTTTGCGGAGGCATCGTAACGCTGCCAGCAGATAGAAAATTCGAGATTGTAGCAGGCGACGTACCTGTTCCGCCGCCACGGCTAAACCGAATTTCTCTGCGTTGCCCCCAACGAGCAACCAGGTTCAAATTACCAGTAACAGAGGTAGAAGACGTAACTCGGGTATTCCACGAATTGTCAGTATACCAATTTCTAAACTCATGATTGGACCTTGTTGGTGTGTCTATCGAGCCTTGCGAATCAAGCCTTGCGCCACGTGTGACCACCCTCGAAAGCGGGCGTGAACTTGCCTGAACACTGCTACTTATACTAAATCGAACAACCCACGTACTTCCAGAACCCGCATTTGGTGAACAAGAACAAGTTCGTAGGGGCGTTGAAATTCCGACTATGTGATTCAAAATACGGTCTCTGTGAACGGCACTTGGGCTTCCGGTAGTTTGACAAACCAACGCCGCACGTAGAGAACTGTTATTATCCGCAATCGTGCTGGAAAGCCTCTGTAAATATCGGTCGATTTGCAAAGCGTCATTAATCGTGATTCTGCCATCGCCATCAACATCGCCGCATTGCCAGCGACTAACGCTCGAAAAAGGAGCAATTTGTGCATATTCT
>WRGW01000023.1 GCA_009786985.1 Oscillospiraceae bacterium | reverse complement strand
CTCTGCCACTGAGCAGGCAACTTGAAGTCTCGCTGTCGAGATACCCCACTCCAAACGGGCAAAGCCCGTTTTGCGGGGGATACTCTTGTTTTGCTAATCGAAATCATATCCACAGTCACAAAGCCCGAAAACACAGTCATCACAACCGATTTTATCACGAACCAAGTAAAAATCATCATTGTTGCTTTCGTCATCTTCGTCATAATGCTCAGGGTTTCCGAATGCACCTCTACCAGCGAATACGGCGTTTAGGTCGTCGAGGTCGTCATCAGGTTCTTCTTCAGCACCGAAGACAAAGTCATCGTTAGAATTGCTTGTATTTTGATTGTTCTCACCCATGGCTTAGACCTCAAACGCTTGTTTTAAATCGGCGATTATATCATCAATGTGTTCAGTTCCGATTGAAAGCCTGATGGTGTTTGGTTTGATGTCTTGTTCGGCTAATTCGCTTTCGTTTAGTTGGGAATGCGTTGTACTCGCTGGGTGGATTACAAGCGATTTGCTATCTGCCACGTTAGCGAGGAGAGAAAACAAGTTCAGCTTATCTATGAACGCCTTCGCACGAGTAGCGTCGCCTTTAAGTTCAAACGTAAAAATCGAACCGCCACCTTTGCACGCATTATTTGCAAAATACTTTTGATACAAAGCATAGTCAGGGTGGCTTTGTAATACTGGGTGATTTACAGCTTCAACCTCTGGGTGATTTGCTAAATATTCCACCACTTTGAGAGTATTTGAAACGTGTCGTTCTACTCTAAGTGACATAGTTTCTAATCCTTGTAGGTACAAGAACGAGTGAAACGGGCTAATAGTAGAACCAGTATCACGCATAAGCCCAACTCTGATTTTTACGATGTACGCTAAATTCCCGACCGCTTCTGTAAGAACTACGCCGTGATAGCTAGGGTTCGGTTTAGATAACCCCGGGAACTTGTCGTTAGCTGCCCAGTCAAACTTACCGCCATCTATAATTATTCCGCCGATTACTGTACCGTGTCCGCCTATGAATTTAGTTGCGGAATGTACCACAACATCAGCACCATGCTCAATCGGGCGGAGTAGATATGGTGTCGCAAACGTGTTATCGACAATCAGAGGGATTCCGTGTTTGTGAGCAATTTCTGCAATAGCTTCCATATCAACAATTGTCGAATTCGGGTTGCCAAGTGTTTCTATGAATATAGCACGCGTATTCTCGTCAATCGCTTTTTCAAAATTTTTAGGTTCGCTTCCGTCAACAAAAGTCGTAGTAACTCCAAAATCTGGTAGAGTGTGGGCGAATAGATTATAAGTCCCTCCGTAAATTCGCTTATCTGACACTATGTTATGACCAGCTGTTGCGATGTTCTGAATCGCATAAGTCACCGCCGCCGAACCTGATGAGGTAGCAAGTGCCGCCACACCACCTTCAAGCGCCGCCATTCGCTGTTCAAAAACATCAGAAGTTGGGTTCATTAACCGTGTATAGATATTTCCGCTTTCAGTCAGACCGAAACGACCTGCCGCCTGCGCACAGTCTCTAAACACATATGAAGTTGTTGCGTAAATCGGCACGGCACGTGCGTCAGTAGTAGGGTCTGGTGATTCCTGCCCTGCGTGAATTTGCAGGGTCTCAAATTTATAGTTTGACATAATATATTCCTCTCACTTTATAACATTTTTAGTATTCATATAAGAATACTATGTTTTATTCGCATTATACACTAAATGCTCCTTAATGTCAATAGGGAAATGTGATTTTTTAAAAATAATTTATGTACTAATCAAAATTTCGTCATTTTGCATAAAATCACACCGTTTTTTTTGTGAAATTTGCACATTGACTTTTTGATGGATAATATGTTATAATAGCACAAGGTAGATGACAATGTATTCATAATTTGAGATTGAGATGATTTTACATACATTTCTATAATATTTTATAATTTAATATAATACTAAATTAAAAGGGGGAAAGTTCTATGGGGGGCAAAATTGAAATCAAAACAAAGAAAAGAATTAGAGGCATAATTGCTATATTGATGGCAACGTCTCTGTTCTTGACTGCGTGTGGCGGTGGCGAATCTAGTGGCGGTGGTGAAGGAACCAACAACGAGGGTACTAATGATGGCGGTGGTTCTGATAACGGTACTAATGGCGGACCTTCTGCTGGTGATATGGCGGCATATCAAGGTGTAATTGACCGTGCGGCTGAGTTGGCTGAAGATTCGATTTTCGATGAAGTGTTCGGTGATGATTTTGAGGTTACCGATGTAATTCAATGGTTATCGTGGTTCCCGATTGACCCTTATTCACCTACAATGGAAACGTTCAAAGCACGATTCGGGACACCCGCAGGTGCTGACGCTCCGATTGAAAGAATCAGTGTTGCGTATGAGAATAGATACTCAAGGCTTGGAACTTTAATCAACGGCGGTGACTCACCAGATTTGTTCCAATTTGAAGAGCGTTACTGGCCATGGGGTTCACACACGGAACACTTTCAACCAGTTGATAACATCATCGATTTTTCAAGACCAGAGTGGGACAACACACGTGATATTATGGAGCTTTTTGAATGGGGTGGGCGTAATTATACTGCGATTACTGAACTCACCAATTCAACCGCAATCTTATTCTACCGCCACAGTATCGCTGAAGGAGCAGGGCTTGAAGACCCATTTGCAATGTGGCAACGTGGTGACTGGACATGGGACGCTCTACTCGATATGGTGAGTGATTTCTCTGAAACTAACAGTCGTTGGGGAATCACTGGGTTTTACACTGATGAGGCGGCGATTTTGTCAACTGGTACTGGCATTTTAACAATTGAAGATGGGCTTTTGAGAAACAACCTTGATGACCCACGTGTAGAACGCGCAATGGATTTCGTGCGGAATCTCGCAACAAATGATTTCCGTTACCCTTATCATATTTTGAACGACTTTGCCCTCCCTTACAGAGATTTTAGAGATGGTAACGTATTGTTCTTTAACGATGGACCGTGGAAATATCAAGAGCAGTTTTCGAGATTTGCACGTACCGATAACTGGGCTGATGATGAATTGCGTATGGTACCTTTCCCGCGTGACCCTCAAGCAGATAATGACTATATCCGCGGTAAACAAGACGCTTTGATGTTCGTTCATGGCTCGACTAACCGTGATGGATTCTTGGCATGGACTTATAGTATGCTTTTAGCCCACCAAGATGATGAGATGAGCCGTCAAACACGTGCTCGTGACAAAGAAAATTTCGGCTGGACTGACCACCACCTCGATACACTTGAAGAGTTGCGTGACCCAGCAGACTTTACTCTTGTATGGGATTTCAAAAATGGCATAGGTATTGACGTTGCGTGTGCTGTATCTGAATCATATGTACAAATGCTCACACGACCAGTAATTATAGAAGGCGAACCTTTCCCAGGTCAGCGCGAAGCTCACCGTGGTCCGATTGAAGCTCGAATTAGGGAAATAAATGAGCGTGCACGTGACCGAATGGAAGCCGCAGCACAACAGTGATTGCTGGCTGAAAAATAATCTTAAAACAAAACTGCTCGGTGGGAATACTACCGAGCAGTTGCCTTGATATATACGATTTAGGAGATTTTTATGAATACTTCAGAAAAATATGTGGTGAAATTTGGTGGCTCATCTCTTGCGAGTGCAGAGCAGTTTAAGAAGGTTTGTGACATCATCAAAAGTGATGAACGCCGCCGATATATCGTTCCATCAGCACCTGGAAAACGTTGTAACGATGATACTAAGGTCACTGATATGCTATATGCTTGTTATGACGCTGTTGCTTTGCATAACAAAGATGCTACTGTTGAATTTGAACCAATCAAAAAACGATTTGATGGTATAATTGCTGATTTAGGGTTGGCTTCTGTGCTTTCCCTCGACAATGAATATGAACAGATTTGCGAAAATTTCAAGCAAAAGGCTGGTAGCGATTATGCGGCAAGTCGTGGTGAATACTTAAACGGAATCATTTTAGCAAAATATCTTGATTTTGAATTTATCGATGCTGCTAAGGTCATAAAATTTAAGAGTGCAAAGTCTAACGTGGGGCGGGTTTTTGATGCCGAACTTACTAATGCTGCTTTGGCAACGATGTTGTCTAAAAAGCCATACGCTGTAATTCCAGGATTTTATGGGGCTTCTCCTAGTGGGAAAATCAAAACTTTTTCGAGGGGTGGCAGTGATTTTACTGGCTCGATTGTCGCACGTTCTGTAAATGCTAATCTATACGAAAATTGGACTGATGTTTCAGGATTTCTAGCGGCTGACCCTCGTATAGTCGATAACCCTGAAATCATACGAGTTATTACTTATCGAGAACTTAGGGAGCTTTCGTATATGGGGGCAACAGTACTCCATGAAGATGCGATTTTCCCAGTAAGAGAAGCGAATATCCCAATCAATATCCGTAATACCAACGCACCCTTTGAACGTGGTACGTTGATTGTTCATAATTCACTCGATTTTGAAGAAACTAGTGACACTCCAATCATTACTGGAATCGCTGGTAAAAAGGATTTTAGCGTCATTTCAATTGATAAAGATGGTATGAATAACGAAATCGGCTTTTTGCGACGAATTTTAACTTTATTTGAAGAGCTTGATGTAAATTTTGAACATATTCCAACTGGAATCGATACACTTTGTATAGTCCTTGAGTCGTCAGAGCTTGACAAACACGAAAGCTTGCCCGAACAAATCAGACAGGTCGCAGGAATTAATCATATCGTGGTAGAGTCGGGATTAGCAATGCTCGCAGTCGTTGGGCGTGGAATGAGAGAAAAACGTGGAACCGCTGCTCGAATTTTTGCGGCACTCGCTCACAATGGAATCAACGCACGAATAATTGACCAAGGTTCATCTGAGCTAAACGTCATTATCGGTATAGTCGAAGATGATTTTAACAAAGCAATCCGTTCGATTTATGATATTTTTTTTAATACTAAGCCATGATATTAAGCCTTACAAAACGCCAAGCGTTTTGTAAGGCTTAAATTATTGTACAACTGTTTCGATTGTCTGCTATCAGCGGACGAGAAACAGGTACTTTTTGAGAAATGAAACTATTGCGGAGCAATATGGTCGATTAAATCAAAAAAAACTTCCAATAATAAAGGCAAGCCTGTTTGAAAATCTAACAGGCTTGCCTTTATTGAAGTTTGGGTGAATACCCCGACGCTCTGCGTTCGGTTCTCGCGAGCGAAGCGAGAGGGGTGCAGGGCGGCTTGCCCTGCGGTGTTACCGAACATTTTTAATTAGGGAGGTTTTTATGGAATTTTTCAACCATTCAAGGTGTTCATGCAAGTGCTTAATTTGTTCAGTGGTTTTGGCATTCACGCTGACATTTAGTGCAATAACAACAACTCTGCGTTCTTTTTCCGAAACCGCATTGAAACAATGTTGCCCGTGTGGCGGTGGGAATTCGAGTAGTATTCTTACACCAGTCAAAAACGATTTGAGTACTAAAAAGAAATGATGTTTTTGTATAGTCGGTTAAATCGAGAATGGGCGAAGGATTTTCGAGGATATTTTTCGTCAGACAAGGCGAAAATTTGGCGAATATCCGTTGATATTTAAGAATTTTTCAA
>WRGW01000022.1 GCA_009786985.1 Oscillospiraceae bacterium | reverse complement strand
GCACTACCATAACCACCGCCACAAAAACAGAAATCAACCCTCTGAGTTTTCGATTTCGCCTTAATCTGACCATGAAGAATCACCCGTTACCTTTCTACTATTCGTGCTTAATTTATACTATACTACTCATTATAGCACCCTCTCCAAGATTTGTCAAGTGATTTCCATCAAAAATCAAGCAGATTTGTAAACTTCGGCACAGTGCATAAAAAATCGAGGCTATTTTTTTTTTTGTGCAATATGTACAACCCCCCCATTCCAGATTTAGGTCTGGAATGGGGGTTCATCTATTCATAATCGCATCTACGATTTCAGGGAACACAAATTCAGCCTGCTTTCTATCTAAAATACCGAAAAAATCTTGAGCGATTTCATTCTGATGTAATACACTTCCGTTATCCCACCAAAAAGCAGGAACCCCAAGTTTTCTTGCATTTCCGAAATAATACCTTGTCCAAGCAACACGGTCATGAAGATTTCCATCTCTATCTCTTGCACCTGTTTCTCCGAGTATCACTGGAATGCCTTTATCGAGAAAATGTTTCTGCAATCCGTCAAACATCAAATCAATAAAACCACCATGTTCGTGAGGTTTCCAATCTGCAACCCCTTGTATCCCCGAAATAAGGGAAAATTGATATGGTGTATAAGCATGAATTGATGCAATAATCCGATTATCATCTTCTTGTGGAAATGCTTTAGAAAGGTAGAGCATAGCCACTTCTTCGGCACTTGCAGCATATGATGGAATCATCAAATGCCTTAATGTATTTCTACCACCCGATGCACGAACGGTATCGATAAACGCAAGATTAAGGCGATTAACTACTTGCCTATCTTCTGACGAGCCACCGTCCCATTCCCACATACAACCAATTGCTCGTGGCTCATTTATTCCTTCAAAAATAAGTTTTTCGTTGTAATCACGAAATCTATAACTAAGTTGTTCCCAAACCGCAACAAGTTTTTGGGTAGTTTGTTGTTCATGTTCAGGCGTTGCAATAATCCAATCTTCGTGATGAAGATTGATAATGCAAAACATCCCTGTAGCAAGAACATATCCTACAATCTCTTCTACTCTGTCTAACCATTCTTCGCAAATTAAGTAATACGGCGATTCGCCCAAATGCCACTGCCATGTAATAGGGATTCGTACAGCGTCAAAACCTGCGTTTGCCACTGCTTGAATCATCGGAAAAGTTGTTCGTGGATTTCCCCAAAATGTTTCAGCATCTAGTCCACTCATGTGACTAGAATCAAAAGTATTCCCAAGATTCCACCCAGCTTGAATTTCTTTGACTAAATCCCACGAAGAAATATCCCGCATTTCATGGTCTAACGGAACATATGGAAGTCGATAATCGGGTGAGTTTGAACTACACCCGACTATTGGTAACAAGAAAGCAAGCGATAGAATCAAAATTGTAATTTTGTGATTCTTCATTTGTCAATTTCTCTTACGCTGCCAACGAATTATCACAAAGGCAATGACCAGCACAACTAACGAAACAAGCAGAAAAGGAATAAGAAAAACCCAAATGATATTACGAATTATGGTTTCATATTCACCATCGCTCGCTCCATTAGGCGAAAGCAAATCCACTCGCCCACTTTCTGCGACAAGAGAGGAACCTTGTATAAAAGAAAAAACGGGAGAATCAAGAATGTTTTCTCTAAAATGCGTTATTTCATTTGTGTTATAAATAAACATTTCGATATCGATACAATTATCAATAGTATTAATTCCAAAACCTAAAACATTATCAAACGCCTCAGGACTGTTATCACAGAGAAATAATTTGTTTAGATATTCTATAGTTGTGTTCAACTCGTTTTTAGAAAACGCAACATTTTCGACTATTATTGTCTCGTTTTCAGACAAGAACTTGCTTACGCTATCATAAGGCACGATGCCTTCAACAATTTGCACTACTAAATCGTCGTTTTCATTATAATAGATTCCTCCGATAAAATCCGGGTAAACTCTTTCAAAATCGGACAATTCAAGTTCTTCGGCAGTGAACAACAAAGTCATTAATTGGTCATGCTTTAATTGTGATTGTGTTTGATTTTGCATACGCTCTTTATCAAAATACTCCATTGCAGAGCGTTGTATTTCTTCCAAACTCATCGCAAACACACTCCCTCCGATTTTACTGAAAACAACAACAGAAACCGCAAAAAGCACCAATAAATATTTTAGCCTGTTTTTCATACAAAACTCCTTATTTAATTTTGTTCGTTTTATTTGTTAAAAATGACATACGATGATGTTTCGTCATCGTATGTCATTGGGTTTGTTTTTACTAAAACATTGTTAAACCAAATGCAGCATTAATTCTGTCAGCACGACAAAATGCTGCTCCATTTCGAATGCCTAAAATATTGGTAGTTCTCCCAATATGGATTCCAGCGACGCGAACAGTGTTAGCATTATGCCATAAAACAACTCCACCGCTGTCTCCCGCAGCGGAACTATAGTTTGCTCGAACTGTTCCTGTAATTCTCGCAGTACAGACCCAGGTGTAATTTGTGTTTCTAATTGTGCCATGAGTTATTAAGCTTGTTTGTCCTAACAAAGTCACGTTATCCCCAGTTCTAAACTGTGTCTGAGCAGTCGTTGTTGAAACTGGAGAAGCAGTCAAATTAACACGGATGTTCGTTTCCACAAACGAAGCATCGATTTGTCCCGAAAACTGTTGTTCAACCACGGTTCCATAAGTAAATCCATTAACCACAAAATTTTGATTCCTTCTTATGCCACCGTGACCATGTGTCACGAATCCGTCTCTCCCGTTACGTCGTGCTCTATATCCTACAGAGCCACCCCACATACGATTTGAGGAACCTGGATTTAAAGTAATCCTCGGAGCAACTGATGTTTCTGTGTGTAATTCGTCATACACCTCAATAAAAACAAGTACCAGCGAATCAAGAATCGTTTCTCTGAAATGAATAATTTCCGCTTCGCTGTAGTCCTTTAAATGCACCTCAATACTGTTGTTAATGCAATCTGCACCGAACGCCGAAACATTATTAAACGCCTCAGGACTGTCTTCTGCTAAAAACATAGCATTAAGAGCGTCCATAGTTGCAGTCAACTCATTTTGCGAAAACTCCACAAATTCTACAATTATATCATCAGTCTCTGCCAAAAATTCCTCGACCTGTTGAAATTGCTCTTCGTTTTCTAATGCAAAATCTTCCACGATTTGCAAAACCATATTGCCGTCATCATCGTAATAGATTCCGCCAACAAAATCAGGGTAAACATTTTCAGACGATTCCATGAAATCATCGTTTGCAAATTCCTCTACCATATCTGCTAATTCTTCAAGAGTTTCTTCTAATTCATCGATTTCAATTGCTAATTCTTGAAATGTAGTTTCCGCAAACAGTTCCATCAATGCCGTATCATTTTCACGTGCTTGGTCTATGTTTTCTAAGAACTCTTCGCCGAATTCTTCAATCAGCATTTCGTCTAGCTCAGCAATGAAGTCCTCGTCTTCAAACAAATCTTCAATGAAAATCATATCAAGCGGAGGCTCGTTTTCGATTATTGCTAATGCCTCGTTTTCGACATAACCACCAGTTGTTATTACTCCAATAATCGCAACAACCGTCACAAAAACAGAAATCAACCCTCTAAGTTTTCGACTTCGCCTTAATCTGACCATATTTAATCACCCATTTACCTTTCTAAATACACGTTTCGGATTTTACTATACCATCATTATATCACTCTCCCTAAATTTTGTCAAGTGATTTTCATCAAAAATTAAGCAAATTTGTAAACTTCGGCACAGTGCATAAAAAATCGAGGCTATTTTTTTTTTTTTTTTGTGCAATATACACAAAAATCCCCCACTCCAGATTTAGGTCTGGAATGGGGGGATTATTTTGGTTGATGTTGTCAATCATCAAATTGTGATTAGTTTTGCAGATTCGACAATTTCAATCATTAAATTACGCAAAAATTCATAGTCACCTATAGTTTGAGGAATTGATATTTGAACTAACATATCATCAGAATACGCAACGAGGTTTCTCTGCATAACATCAGAATAAAGCATACCATCATCGGTTAATATCCAAATAGGTGCAGAGTAATAATCGTCTGACCATTCAACTCTATTAGCAAAAGTGACTTGTGGGGGTTCTACAAAATCACAAAGCCTATCAATCATGATTGTAATATCGTTCCCGACCCCTATAAAAGAATTATCGCTCTCTGGTGGTCTGTAGTGAAAAGCGATTGCTTTCGTCCAAACTGTTATTCCACACAATTCAAAACCTTCAATTTCGGTTATTGTGGGAAAGTAAAATCTCTCCATTTCGCAGAGCCTTAATTCCTCTGCAAACCCCGAAAATAAAATCAGTTCATCGTTACAATGTGATTCGTATTGAATGAGTTCTGTGCCAGTTCCGCAACATTCACATGGTTGCGAAAGTTCATTTAAGCGTGCGTGATTTACTCCTCTGATAATCGCATCTTTGAAATCGCCGTTAATTGGGTCGACAATAGACAATGCTGTAATAACATTGAACATAAGTTCATATTCGTCGGTTTCATCGAATGCGTCTATGTGTTCTGCATTGTTTTCAGAATCATGAATAGTATTTTCAGAGCTTTGACACTCTAAATAATCATAAATACTTTGACAAGCAGTCACCACAAGCAACGATAACACTATAGTTATTGTCAAAATTTTTCGAGTTGTTTTTTTCATATCGTTAGTCTCTCCTCATAGCAACTAAATTGGTTAAATAATCTATCCTATAAAAGTCCTTATCGTGCGTGCACAAGAATTACACCAATTTGCCGTCATTACTGGTCCCATAACACAACCATTATTGTTACAATCAGGAGCGTCAAGATTGTGAGAAAGCTCGTGTAACATAATCAACACTAAAGGCTGGTTGGGGATCGGGCGCATTGTAACAAGAGACTCACGTCCGCGACGTTGAGCAACACCTGCAACTTCTGCGTGTCTCCCACCAGGTAAACCACATGTACGATGTTCCACAAACCTAACTGTATGAGTGTTAGCGGGCGATGAACCAACTCCGACCAAACGCCCAGCACTTTTATGATGTACACTGTGACAATTTGAATCCGCACCACAACGTGTGTTACAAATTGCATTTACTCCTGAATTAGGGCAATTATATCCGTTTAGGCCCGAATTTGCAGTTGCCCCTGTATAATTAAATCTAACTCCAAAAGTATTACTGAGAACTGCGGTGGATTTAGCAAGCATCGCCACCGCAGTTTTGTGTGTTGCGGTATTGATGTTATGACGTGAATTATGCATAAGCCTTATATTACGATTAAATGAATACACTGGATCAACCATCTGCACTACCATAACCACCGCCACAAAAACAGAAATCAACCCTCTGAGTTTTCGATTTCGCCTTAATCTGACCATGAAGAATCACCCGTT
>WRGW01000021.1 GCA_009786985.1 Oscillospiraceae bacterium | reverse complement strand
GCTCTGCCAGTCGGCAGGTGGCTTGAAGTCTCGCAACTGTCGTCGAGATAGCCCCACTCCAAGACGGCAAAGCCGTCTTTGCGGGGGCATACTCTTGCTTTGCTATTGTATCACAAAATTAAACTAATGTCAACCTTATGTGAAAATGTTTTGTGTTATTATAATCTACTTATGCGGATTTTGTGGGTTTTTAACTAAATAACGACTATTATTTAGTAGTTATCGACACTGAATATTTCAAATCGTGCCGACCAGCCTTTAGGAATGAACACTGGTTCTCAATTTCGCAACATAAAATCTCCGTGCGAATTTTGTATAAACGCCTCAATAATAGTATCACGGTCATTGTCAGAAATGTCAGACGCATCAAGCAAAGGAATCATCGCCAGTTCGCCTGCGTGGCGTTCTATAATCGGCAACAGATTTTCTACTACACCTGAAACTTCTGTGCTGGATAACCCTGCCAATTCAATCGCAAAATTTTCTCTGGCGAACACCGGGGCTATGCCGACAATGTTTTCTGAAAACCCATCTCCCTTTAAAATTTCAGCCGTTCCGATTGGCAGGTCGCCTTCCATACAAGTAACGGTCATTTCGAGCAAAATCGCAGTATCTGGGTTAGCGTCAGCGACAGCGTTCACAAAACCTACAAGCCCAGTATACCTTGTGTCAAGATTAGTAACGTATGATGGTAGAATACTAATATCCAGCCCCGAGAACGAACGCGACGGAAAGATTGTGTTAGCGAGAATCACCTGCTCAAAACCAGCGTCATGCAATTCGCTAACGATTTTTGAGATATACTCACGCGTGCCTTCTCGAAAAGGGTTCGCCCACGGACGACCCGTACCAGGTGCCCCATCAATCCAGCCTGCATACGTTACGTCGTTTATTCTTTGAGGGGCAGTATGGTCACGTAAGGTGTTTATTCGAGCAATTGGTCTAAGCCCACTATCAGAGATTGCGGTTGCGATTGACTCTGCCGAGAGTGTTCCAGTAACAATCTCACGGTTATTTGAAAGCAGAGTTGGTGGTTCGCCAATTTCGATTCCGCTTTGATACAAAACTCTCCCAATTTCGTCTTTCATCTCGATTACGATTGCGTCAAAACCGTTTGAGCTTGCAGTGTTAATAAAAGTCGACAAAGCGGCAGTATTAGAAAGTACGTTGGCTGGTGCGTAAACGACTGAGCCATAAATCAAATCTTGCCCGTTATCAGAATTATCAGAATCGCCCGAAATTTCAGTGCCGTCTGGGTCGTTATTAGGGTGTTCGGTTCCATCGGAAGGGTTATCGTTCTGGTCATCTGGTCGAGGGTCGGGGGCAGGGGTTGGCGGTTCGCATATACACGAAAACGGATGTTCCTCACAATCAGAACATTGTAAATTCCCGATTGTGTCAGCAACGATATATCCAACAAAACCCAGACCGACCACAATCGCTAAAGTAATCAAAATCTCAAGCGTTTTGCGAAGCCCACTCTTCTTAGACTTATACAAACTTTTGCTACGTTTGATTTTTCGCCCCATTCCCCTATTCATAATTTTTAATCCTTTCGTTAAACAAGAGCGCATCCCACAGAGGTGTCTCTGCCACCTCGTAGGGATTAGCTCGTCGGCGAAGCTTGGCGAGATACCCCCACTCCAGACGGGCAAAGCCCGCCTCTCTCTATAAAAAGTTAAGCATATCCGACAAATGCGTGTAACGCCATCGATATTACGCCTACATAAATAAGCATAATCGGCATTCCACGAAAAGCCTTAGGAACAAGTTCAGAGTTCAAGCGTTCATAAGCGATGTAAAGGAGTGAACCAGCGAGAAAGAATCCAAGTGCAGTACCCATCCCATAACCGATATAGCTAAAAAAACTCTCTCCAATCTGGCGGTTTAGAAATAATGCCCCAAGTACCGAGCAGTTAAATACCGTCAAATGCACAAATTTTTTGATTTGCCAGTACAGTTTCGGGAAATAACGCCACACAACCAAAAGGCTCACTACATATATTATGCTGACAATCAGAATATATAATACCGGTATTATAAGATTATAATATTCAAAATCCCAAAAAAATCTATCAGAGACCCAAACGAGTGCTGATGAAATCGTTGTGATATAAGTAAGCCCCAATGCAAAGCCAATTACATCTTTCTTTTTACGAGATGCGTATAACAAGATGTTGATTCCAAGTGCCCTCTCATAAATCGCATTTTGTAGAAACAATGCGATTAGCGACGCTGAAATAAAAGTACTTATAAATTCCATCATTTTTTAACCTTTCATTAGGACTGTTTTGCGAAAACGTAATAGTTTCATTGCGGAGTAATATTACAGATTTTCAAGTAACTTCTGCATTTCAATTTCTTTTTCGAGCTTAGCGATTTTTCGGAGCTTAGCTTGATTATACTGCCATCGAAAAATCCCACCTAAAATCCCGACCATTATTAAGCCACCGAACGTTGCGTTCACGGCTGGTATTTCAAACCCTAAATCTACCGGTAAAGACCCGATTTGCCGATTGGTTAGGATATCTCGTATAATCCCTACTCCCATACATATCACATTAAATCCAGTGACGTATCCCGATAACTCCAGTAACATTAAATGTGGTTTTCGTAATCGGAAGCGTGTTTCGGTTTTAGTCAAAATCAGCGGATTTACAGCGAGGATTGGTAGATACACTCCAAGCGTTTCGAGCATTTCGCCGCCATAAAAATAACCGACCATCAGATAAGCTGGAATTACAGATGCACCCGCAATCAACGCATAAATGATTACACGAATAGTGTACGACAACTTTCGTGGAATGAAGTAGCAGGCAAAAACGCTCAAAAACGCAATCACTGTAAAGCCAGAGGTTAGCGCCAACGCATTCATAAAGTTGGTTGCTACTACAGCGACTGGTGCAATTGCAATTCCGCTCATCAACACAATGTTTTGGCGGATTAGCCCGTCCGACAGTCTGTTTGAGTTGTTATTGTTTTCGGTTCTTTCCATTATTATCTACACCTCCAGACTGTTTTGAATTATCCGATTTTTCAGGATTTTCAGGATTTTCAGGGTTTTCAGAATTTGCGGATTCAGCCGATTGCGATTCTGCAACTTTTAATTTTTCGGCTTTTTTACCACGTTTCTTTTTACGGCTGGTTTTAGTTTCAATTGCAGAACTGTCCTCAACTTCGATTACGTCATTATCGTCGATTAACAGCGATAATTCAAGCGGGGTGAGTTCTTTAGGCTTGTCATTTTCAGAACCGTCAGAGCTTTCGGTTGTTTTTTCGCCAGATTCTGATGCTTGTGATTCATCGAGGTTTTGGCGATTTTTGCCTCTACCCCCACCAGAAAACACTTTTTCTAAATCACGAATACCCGCACGCAAGTTCTCCAAAAAATGTGTTTTGATTTCGGACACTTCGATTTCATCATCAGAATTTGCTGATGACTGTGATTCCGCTAAAGTCGAGAATTTTTCGATTAACTGTGCAATCAACCCTAACTTACGGCGATTTATTTTGATAATTTCGTTGTCTAACGGCGGCATATTATAGTTGATTTTTCCATCAAAAATTTCACCCATAATGCTATTTAAATTCGGGTTTGTGTTAGAAATGCCAGTTGTTGATTCAAGCGTGAGAGGGTTAGAAATTGCGTTGGCACGGTAAGTTGTTGATAATAGCGGTGCGTTAATCTCGCTAACAGCTTTTTCTTGAATACGTTCATACGAATTAAGGCGGTTCTTAGCACGAATGCTTGCACGGCGTAGCATTATGAGCGATTGTGTAGCCAAAACGTCTGAGCGTTCACTCATCGTATTAACGATGATTAGTGCGAATACGGGGTACCCCTCAACTCTGCCATAATGGCGAAATAGTGCTACTCCACACGCAAATATAAGCCCGTAATAGACTTTTCCTAAGAAAGATTTAGGGAGTGTTTGAGGGTCATTCAACAAAAACAGTAGCACGAATAAAAACGAACCAGATACAAGTGTTGTTAGCGTTCCATGAAAGCTCCCGAGCGTTCCTGCGAACAAAAGAGTCGCTAATAATGCAGTTATGGTGACTGTGCCAGAAATCGATTTTCTGAACAAAAGGCACGCCCCTGCGACTAATAACACTAATATGTGTACAGCCCCAGTTGCCCCTGCAATATTGCCCATAAGTATTTCAAATGAGCTGACATTGTCTAACGGTGTCAATCTAACGAGAACAGTTGGGTCAATTTCACCCCAAATCGGTAATTGTTCTAACGGGCGTGAGAATAATAACATCTGACCAGGGTAACATAACAGGAGGAATGCAAACGCCGTAGCAGTTGGGTTAAATATGTAGTTGTCTTTCCCGCCGAAAACGTGTTTAATCGCAATCGTGAGAGAAGCACCAAATAACACAACCATATAACTAATTCCAGCAGGTGTAAGCAAAGCTATACACAGCCCTGCGGTCAATGTCGATAAATCACGTGGATTATAAGTTTTTTTGGTGAGTGTGCAGCCGACCATATCCATAACAACCGCACCTAAAATCGAGAACAACGCCATCACGATTATACGAGGACCCGCACTCCAATAAGCCACTCCACCAATCAAGATTAGGCAAAGTAGCTGTTCAAGATAAATGCGTGATAATACCGAACCTTTTTTCACCGTTGAAGCAGTAGCCGCCTGTTCAGCAGATTTTTTTTCAGCCAGAGCCGTTTTAGTCTCCACATCTCCTGCAACAGTGCCCACATCAGTAGAGAGAGCGGTTGTTACGCTTAAATCCCCTACAGGGTCAGACGCAACACGAACTCCACCCTCATCTACAAGACCAGCAACATCAGTTACAGAAACTGTAGAATTTTCGGGCGTTTTGTTTATATTTTCTATGTTTTTTAGGTTTTTATGATTCTCGTAAGGGTTTTGATTCATAAATAACACTTCCCTATTATATATATCTATCAATTGACAAGTGAGGAGTTTTTATAATAATGCAAATTGATGTTTTGTCACAGTATACGTTAAAGCTAACATTAACCCGTTATGATATGTTTGACATGGATATAAAGTATGAAAGCCTGTCGGGCACAAATCCTGATACCAAACGCCTGCTTTCCCACGTGTTGAATTTAGCTAAGTTAGACGAAAACGCTGGTCTCGATTTTACAGGCGAACGTTTATTCGTTGAGGCTTTTCCACGCCCTGACGGTGGTTGTATGCTTTATATCTCGAGCTTGTTTGAGAGCAAAACAAAAGCTGGTAGGGGGAGCTTTGCTTCCCCGAAGCTTGGCGAGTCAAACCCTCTTCAAGCGGACTGCTCAGTGGCAGAGCCACTGACACCTCCGCTCTCGTTTGGCGAGTCAAACCCTCTTCAAGCGGACTG
>WRGW01000020.1 GCA_009786985.1 Oscillospiraceae bacterium | reverse complement strand
AAAATCTATGATATAATAGCCAAACAAGAGCAGAATAAAGACGGAGCTTTGCTTCGGCTTTGTTTTGCTTGACGAATCGTAAAATCTATGATATAATTATAAAGTAATGATATGAAAGTCTGGCGTGAATGGAGGAGGTCTAATGGTATATGTACTATTAGCTGAAGGGTTTGAAGAGCTTGAGGCGGTTGAACCTATTGATGTTTTACGCCGTTGTGGTATTGAAGTAAAGACAATTGGCGTTTCGGGCGAATATGTTACAGGTTCAAATGGGATTACAATCAAAGTTGATATGACACTTTCTGAATTAGACACTGCGAATGCTTTTGAAACCAATCATAAAAAGAGAATGCTTATTTTACCAGGTGGGCCTGGGCGAACTAATATTCTAAAAAACGAAAAGGCGATGAACTTTGTTCGGATTTGTTGCGAAACAGAGGGTGTACTAATCGCTGCGATTTGTGGTGCACCTGAAATTCTCGGTGAAACAGGTGTGCTGACTGGTTCTAAATACACCTGTTATCCAGGATTACAATCAGGTATTAGTTGTGGTGAGTTCGTGGACAAACCAGTTGTTATAGACAATAACTTCACGACTGCACAAGGTGCTGGAACTTCAAAGGAATTTGCGTTTGCGATTGCCGAACAATTAGTAGGTAAGGAAAAAGCTGATGAAATCTATACAAGAATGTGTTATCGCTGATGATAGCACAATTCAAGCATGAACTAAGAAAAGAATTGCTCGTTAAACGTCGTAAATTGTGCAACAACCCAGAACTGAAACGTTCAAAAGATAAGAAAATTTTCACTAAATTAAACGCTTTGCCAGAGTTTACGGAGGCGGATTTAGTCTTGACTTATATGTCTACTGAAATAGAAGTAGATACTGCTCCTATTATCAAATTTTGCCATAAGAATAGTATCTCAGTCGCTGTTCCAGTGATTTTTGTTTCAGATTGTGATTCTTTTGAAATGATGGAATTTTTTTGCTTAACCAAAGATTTTGATTTAGATTGTAGTGAGGCTGTGGATTGTAACCCTCAAAATAGTAAGGGTAAGATTTGTTGTATAGTACCTGCTCTCGCTTTTGAGAGCAAAGAGAACAGCCGTCGATTAGGATATGGTGGCGGATATTATGATAGATTTCTGCGTGCTAATGCTAATTTGTCAAAAATTGGGCTATGCTATTCAGAGTTTATAAACAATAATCTCCCGATTGAATCACACGATGAATATGTGGATATAGTAATTACAGATTAAATTGAAGGTCTCTATTATTTATGGATATGAATAACAAAAAACCAATTCGCAAACCACCTAAACCCAAGTTCGAGTCGGACGTTACTGCAAGGCTGGACAAATCAGAAACAAAAGCAAAAAACGCTAGTAGCAATACTGGTGTGTTTGAGCATGAAAGAAATAGCGATTTATCGTCAACTATACCAGGGTTTCCGAAACCTACTGCTTCTGAATATTCCAATCTGGATTCTGGTAGTAATGCACCTTTCTTTGCTTCTGAAAATGCGATGGGTGATAATTTTTCTAATGCACCGAGTATAAATGATGCTACTCGACAGCTTGATGTGGTTATTGATGCACATAGTTTTAGCAAAGAGCGTTCTCCGTTTTCTCAAACCTCATCGGATTCTTCTTCGCATTCGCAGACTGCAAATCATCGCAAGCATTTTGAGGACTTTGCTACACGTCAACTTAACTCGATGAGTGATAGTGCGGACATAAACAATGCTGACACACTCCCTCAAATGATTTTGCCTGAAACGAATGCTAACTACTCTGTGGATTCTGGTGTAAAAGAGCCTCCTAAACTCAAGGCTATGTCGGAGAAAAAGAAAGCTGCCCTTAAAAAGCGAATTAAACGTCGTAAAGAACACGTTAGAACTTTTTCTCATATTTTTGGGAGCGTTTTGCTAGTTGCTTTTATTATAACAGTTTCGGCGTTCTTAGCACAATTTATAGTGAGAGCTTTTTTGGACTTCACTGGAATTAACGTGGTAGAATTTACAGCAACAATCACTATACCAACTGACGCAACTACAGAAGAAATCGCAGAAATACTAGGCGACTATGAAATCATTTCGATGCCTTCATTATTTATTCATTATGCACGACTTAGTGATAATGATGGTGGTTTTCTTGATGGATTGTTTAGATTTTCTTCAACTATGTCTTACAATCAAATTATAAGCACACTCCAGAATCGACCGCAGAGTACTGAAACGGTTATGGTGACAATTCCAGAAGGGCTTACTGCACGCGAAATTGGCGAACTTCTCGAATATCATTTAGTCTGTCGTGCTGAAGATTTTATGTACTTTTATCGCAACAGAATGAACCGATTTGACTTTGAGTTACGCCTTGAAGACAATTCGCTTAAATTAAATCAGATGGAAGGTTTTTTGTTCCCTGAAACGTATGAGTTTTTTGTAGTAAACGGTCTATACGAAAATCCAGATATGGATACTACCATTTATGCCGAAGTTGTAGCGAGAACGTTGTTCTTCCAGTTTAACTCACAAATGACACGTGAAATCTATCGAGGTATCGCAGATTTAGGCGATACTTTCCCGGGGTTTGAACAAGGTGACTTTGGGCTGAATGAATTTGTGACATTAGCATCGATGGTTCAGTGGGAAGCGGCAAGCCCTGAAGATATGAGGCGGGTAGCTTCAGTATTCATAAACAGATTGCGCAACCCAGACAGTTTCCAGACACTGGATTCTGACGTTACTGAAAGATACGCCCGCTTAAACATCGAACCGTATCTAAATAATGATAACAGGGTTTTGCTTGAATCGATGATTGAATCTTTCGACACGTATAATACTTCTGGGCTTCCTCCAGGACCGATTAACAACCCTGGTATGAATGCTATGTTGGCTGTTTTAGATGCTCCACGAACTTCTTACTTCTTTTTCTGTGCTGATATTGAAACTGGTCAAAAATTCTTTGCCGAAACGCTTACTGAGCATGAAGCTAATCTCCGTTTAGCTGGACTTGTAGATGAATACGGTAATTTGATTCATAGAGATTAGTAAACAAGAGCGCGTCCCTACGAGGTGGCTTCGCCACCGACACCGCAACTCTCGTCTTGCAACACAAGAATTAAAACATGATATAATTAGAAGTGCATTTTGAGCAACGAAAGTCACGTGCGGCTTTGCCGTGAGTGTTAAGACTTTCGTTGCGGAGTAATAACAACGTAAAAAGTGAAGTAAAAATCTGCGGGAGGTAATCATAATGGCTAAAAAAGAAGCTGATTTTGATTTATATATACACGGACTACTGAAAGAGGTCGGCATTGAAGCTACCGCACAGGGTAGCACAGTACCCGAAATCAATGATGCACTAAAAACCGCCTCCAAAAGACAGACGGGCAAAGTTGGGTTTCCTGAATTTGTTGCAGTTGTAAAGGATTATGTTCTCGTTTTTGAAGATAAGCCCGATAGGAGTTTTCTTTGCTTAAAAGAGAATGACGAAATTTCACTTTCGGTAGTCGCAACAGAAAAATATGCCGTCAATGGTGCATTGTTTTTTGCTAAAAAAATTCTTGCAAACACCTCGTTCAAAAAAGTATTTGCATTTGGAAATGCTGGAGATAGTAAACACCATACGTTGCAACCTCTTTTTGTTAATGTTGATGGTTACACAGAGCTACCTGAAGTAGAAACTTTTGAAAATTTTTCAACTCAAAATATTGATGAGTATTACAAAAGAGCTGTACTTGGCGAAATACCGCCTTCCGATATCGAACTACAAGATATTCTTAAAAAGGCAAAAAACCTTCACGAACACTTGCGTAATTATGGTAGTCTTGGCGAAGACGAAAAGCCACTTGTTGTTTCTGCAATTTTGCTTGCACTAAGAGAGCAGGAACACGGTTTTAAGCTCCAAGACTTAACGGGTGATGATTTAGAAGGAGCTACAGATGGGGCAAAACTTTATACAAGGCTCGAAAATAATTTGAAACGAGCAAAAGTTAAGCCAGAGGTAAATAAGGAACGTGTACTTGACCAATTCGCCTTGATAAAAAATAGACCTAAGCTAAACACCGTTCATGATGTGCTAAAAAAAACGCCACTTAAATTTTATGCTGAGTACATAAACGAGCATATTTTTAAGGCGGTTATTTCGCTGTCAGTAGAAGATTATTTAGGTCGTTTTTATGGCGAGTTTGTTTCATATTCTGGTGGTGATGGTCAATCTTTAGGTGTAGTTTTAACACCTAGCCATATTACAGAGCTTTTCTGTGACCTCGTAGATTTGAAAGTCGATGATGTGATTTTTGACCCTTGTTGTGGCACAGGTGGTTTTCTTGTCGCAGGAATGACTCGTATGCTTATGCAAGCAAGTAGCGATGCCGGAAAAGACCGCATAAAAGAAAAACAAATTTATGGCGTTGAAGACCGTGATGATATGTTTGCTATTGCTACTACAAATATGATTTTACGTGGTGATGGCAAGAGTAATCTTTTGTGTGGTGATTTTTTCGCACAAGACCCTTCTAAATCTCAATTAAATGGTATTACTGTGGGTTTTATGAACCCCCCTTATTCGCAAGCTAAAGATAAAGGTACGGCTCACCTATCAGAACTTTGCTTTATAAGGCACTTACTAAATAGTGTAACTAAGGGTGGGCGCGTTGCGGTTATAGTGCCTATCTCTACTATGATTGGGAAAACAAAAGAGGATAAAGCCATAAAAAAAGAGCTGCTTAAAAACCACACTCTCGAAGGTGTTTTGAGCTTAAATAAAAACACTTTCTATCGTGTAGGTACTGTTCCATGTATCGCTGTTTTTAGAGCTGGTAAAAAACATCCGCAAGATAAACTTGTTAAATTTATCAATTTTGAAGATGATGGCTTCGAAGTCAAAAAACATCTTGGTTTGGTCGAAACCGAAAGAGCAAAAGATAGAAAAAGTTATATGCTTTCTTGTTGGCGTGGTGAAATAGTTGATGTGCCGAGTAAGTTTATGGTGCAAACCAAAATCAAAGACACTGATGAATGGATTCACTCGTTCTATTACTACAATGACGAAATACCAAGTGAACAGGACTTCATGAAGTCTATAGCTGACTACCTAACATTTGAGTTTGGCATGGTAACGAGTGGTCGAGAATATCTCTTTGAGGAAGGTGATGGAGATGCTTAACCTTAAAGACAAGGATTGGCTCCCTTTTCCACTCAATAGTATTTTTGTTATTAAGGCGGGAAAGAGGCTGACGAAAGCTGATATGAGTCGGGGCAAGCGTCCTTTTATCGGGGCTACTGATTCAAATAATGGTATTA
>WRGW01000019.1 GCA_009786985.1 Oscillospiraceae bacterium | reverse complement strand
GGCTCTGCCACTGAGCAGGCAACTTGAAGTCTCGCCGTCGAGATACCCCACTCCAAACGGGCAAAGCCCGTTTTGCGGGGGATACTCTTGTTTAGCTTGCCCCGATAATCAGCTCATTAGCATAAGGCAGAGTTTCAATCCATTTACAGAACTCACGCCATTCAGGTAACCTATGTTCTTTACGTTGCGAATAGACCGTCTTCAGACAACGATAGTTAGTTGTAAGCCGTGCAGTCAGTTTAAATCCGCATGGATTCGAGTACAGAAGTTTCAAATAATCATCTTGATTACCAGTTTGATTATAGCGTTCTTTTAATTCTTCCATAATCGCAATGATTCGTTTGTCTACATATTCGTTATACTGCTCAGAAAGTTCAAATTTGGCTATACGATGCATAGTTGACTGGCTTGAAACAAACTCAAGAAAGCGATAACGTTCGGCTTCAACCCAGCACTTTACAGTAAAAGTCACATCAAAATTGACACGAATTCCAGTCAAGAACTGGTCGTGCCCTGTACCTTTTGCACACTGTGCTAATTTCTTGACGGTGTCAGTCATAACGTCAGAACAGCTCTCAGTAGCAACAGACATCGGGTATTTTGAGGCTTTGATTGACTCCTCAAGGTCATAGATTTTTACATTTGATACGATTGAAGATGAAATCATTATTTTGGCTCTCCTGTTTTGAGTATAGCACCGCAACAAAACTCTTTATAAGAGGTTTTGCGGTTTAATATAGCTTATATTATACCATAAAAATCTGAACACGTCAAGCAAAATAAAGCCGAAGCACAGCTCCGTCTTTATTCTGCTCTTGGTTGGCTATTATACCATAAAAATCTGAACACGTCAAGCAAAATAAAGCCGAAGCACAGCTCCGTCTTTATTCTGCTCTTGGTTTGCAACAAGAGTGGGGGGATTTTTGTAAAACTTCGCACAGTGTAAAATATTCAATACACTACTAAAATAATTTACTCAATATCGTTATTTTTAGGGGATGTTTAATAATTTTTTAAAAAAAGCAAAATTTTTTTAAAAAAGGCTTGACAAATCGATTTTCATGTGGTATAATCGTTTGTAGTGAATTTCATATACTATTATATGTGATTCTGCTGGTGTAGCTCAATTGGTAGAGCAGCTGATTTGTAATCAGCAGGTTAGGGGTTCAAGTCCGTTCACCAGCTTAGCTAATCAAAAGCAGAAAAAGGCGGGCTTTGCCTGTCTTTTTTGCTTGACGAGTCGATAGCAAGAGTATCCCCCCGTAAGCGGAGCTTTGCTTCGTTTACGGGGGGTTCTCGACAACGAGCCAAAAAAGGAGAATTAAAATTAATGTCAATGACGATTTCACAAAAAATCCTTGCAAAAAAAGCTGGGCTTGACAGCGTAGTACCAGGTCAACTGATTATGGCAAAACTCGACATCGTTTTGAGTAACGACATTACAGGTCCAGTTGCAATTAACGAGTTCGAGAAAGCAGGATTTGACAGCGTTTTCGATAAAAATAAAATCGCTCTTGTTATGGACCATTTCACACCCAATAAAGACATCAAAGCCGCACAACAATGTAAACAATGCCGTGAGTTTGCGGACAAACATAACATCACCCACTTTTACGACACTGGTGAAGTTGGGATTGAACACGCACTCCTCCCCGAAAAAGGCATAGTCGCACCAGGAGATTTGATTATTGGAGCAGATTCACACACCTGTACTTACGGAGCACTCGGTGCTTTTTCGACTGGTATGGGTTCAACCGACATCGCAGGCGGAATGGCAACTGGGGAAGCGTGGTTCAAAGTCCCTGAAAGTATTCGGTTTAACTTGACGGGGGTGCTTAACAAAAACGTGTCTGGGAAAGACGTGATTTTGCATATAATCGGGAAAATCGGCGTTGATGGTGCTTTATATCAATCGATGGAATTTGGTGGCGAAGGTCTAAAATCGCTCAGCATTTTCGATAGGCTTACCATAACTAACATGGCAATCGAAGCTGGTGGCAAAAATGGAATTTTTGAGATTGATGAAATCACGCTTGACTATCTAAAAACCACGATTGGTGATAAAAGAGAATACCAAGTTTATACACCAGACCCTGATGCAAAATATATCAAAACTTATGATATAGATTTGTCACAAATCAAACCAACTGTGGCTTTCCCACATCTGCCAAGTAATACTAAGACTGTAGACGAAATCGAAACTATGAACGGCGGCGAAGGCGTAAAAATCGACCAAGTTGTAATCGGGAGTTGTACTAATGGCTGGCTTTCGGATATGGAAATTGCCGCAAAGATTCTAAAAGGCAAAAAAGTTGCAAAGGGGGTTCGTTGTATCGTGTTCCCGTCGACGCAAAAAATCTTTCTTGAATGTATTCGCTTAGGATACGCTGAAATTTTTGTGGAAGCTGGTTGTGTATTTAATACGCCGACTTGTGGACCATGTCTTGGTGGGCATTCAGGAATTTTAGCAGAGGGTGAACGCTGTGTAGCTACAACCAATCGAAACTTTGTAGGGCGAATGGGTCATCCTAAGAGTGAGGTTTATTTAGCAAGCACCGCAGTAGCGGCTCATAGTGCGTTGTGCGGAAAAATTACAATATAGATGCACAGTTTACTTGTTTAGTCCTGCGGTAGACGTATAATCGGTTGAATTGAAAATGGGCGAAGAATTTACGAGGATGTTTTTCGTCAGACAAGGCGGTTTTGCCCTATCAAGCAGGCAAAGCCTGCTTGATAGGGCTTTGTGCGAATATCCGTAGATATTTAAACGCAGTATGGCGGAAAACAGACCGAAAATACAAGCCTATTTTCAATTCAACCGACTATAAAAACTTTCATAGCTTAATAGTGTGTTAAATAGAGAGGAATTTTATATAAATTATGATAAGTGTACAAGGAAGAACCCACAAATATGGTGATAACGTTGATACTGATGTAATTATTCCAGCGCGTTATTTGAATACAACTGATATTAAAGAATTGGCAGCACATTGTATGGAAGATATTGATAGTGATTTTGCCAAAAACGTTCGTCGTGGTGATATAATCGTTGGTGGCGAAAATTTCGGATGCGGGAGTTCGCGTGAACACGCCCCAATTTCGATTAAAGCAAGCGGAGTATCTTGCGTAATCGCTAAAACTTTTGCGAGAATTTTTTATCGCAACTCAATCAATATAGGTCTACCTATTTTTGAATGTCCAGAGGCTGTTGACAAAATCCAAAAAGGCGATGAGCTTTCGATTGATTTTAAAAGTGGCGTAATTCAAAATATTAGCCGTGATGAGCAATATAAAGCACGACCTTTTCCAGAGTTTATTCAAGGAATAATAAATGCTGGTGGACTTATGTCTTATTTGAAGGAGCGTGTGTAATGTCAAAACTTACTGAATTCAGTGTACATTCTTCTAATACGTGTAATTCCAAAGTTTCACCTACAGAGACCAGGAAATCAAATCCGACCGTGACGGCAAAAAAAATTGCGGTAATCAAAGGTGATGGAATCGGACCTGAAATCGTTACCGAAACACTTAAAGTTTTAGACAAAATTGCTAACAAATACGGTCACACGTTTGAGTATAACCACGTTTTACTCGGCGGGGTTGCGATTGATGAGGTTGGAATGCCACTTCCTCCTGAAACAATCACCGCTTGTAAAAATAGCGATGCCGTTCTACTTGGAGCTGTCGGTGGTCCTAAATGGGACTTCGGACCTGGTCATATGCGCCCTGAAGCTGGACTACTGGGAATTAGAAAAGAACTCGGTCTTTTCGCCAATCTCCGTCCAGTGAAACTGTTTTCAGCACTTGCAAATGCTTGCCCGCTAAAAAATGTCACCGAAATTGATATGGTAATCGTTCGTGAGTTAATCGGTGGTGCATATTTTGGTGAGCGAAACACATTCACTGACGAAAACGGCAATAAAGTAGCAAACGATTCGATGACTTATCGTGATTTTGAAGTCGAACGTGTTGCAAAAGTTGCATTTGATTTAGCTAAAAAACGTCATAACAAAGTCATTAGCGTTGACAAAGCAAACGTTCTCGATTCGTCACGATTGTGGCGTGAAGTTGTTGCAAAAATTCGTATGGACGAGTATCCGAACGTTGAGCTTTCAGATATGCTTGTTGATAACGCAGCTATGCAGTTAATCCATAATCCAGCACAGTTTGATGTGATTGTTACCGAAAACCTATTCGGTGATATTCTCTCTGATGAAGCGAGTATGCTGACTGGTTCACTCGGAATGCTTCCGTCGGCAAGCATGGCTAATGGTGGATTTGGGTTGTATGAACCGTGCCACGGTTCGGCTCCAGATATTGCAGGGCGTGATATTGCCAATCCTTTAGCAACGATTCTTTCAGCGGCGATGATGTTAAGGCTGTCTTTGAATATGCCTAACGAATCTGATGATATTGAAAACTCAGTAAATGCTGTCTTAGACCAAGGTTATCGCACTGCTGATATTGTCGGTAAATCTGAGGCTGAAAAGTGCAAAGTCGTAGGCTGTAAAGAAATGGGTGATTTGATTGTCAACAAACTTTAAGTTTTTAGTGGTTGTATCACCCCACCCAAAAAATCTTAACTCCTCGTGGCAAAGCTACTCGAAGACTTTGTTGGTGGGGTAATATTATGCTAATCACAGTTGACGGTCTAGTAATATCACGGCGTGAGTTTGGAGATTCGTCATGTTTTATTGACGTTCTCACAAGCGAATTAGGTGTAATCGAAGTCACTGCTAAAGGTGTAAAGAAACTAAACAGCCCACTTAGTACAGCGACTGCGTTGTTTTCTTACTGTACTTTCTGTTTTAACAAAAATGAACGTAATCTAAAATACACTCTTAATTCTGCAAAAATCAAGCTCACTTTTCATGAACTTTCAAAAGAATTAGAAAAACTTTCGCTCGCTTCTTATTTCGCTGAATTAGTGAAATTCACTGCAACGCCAGAACAAGAAAGTGGTAAGATTTTACGTTACCTATTGATGGCACTGTACGACCTTATGCGCGACAAATACACCATAGCAAAAATAAAATCGGATTTTGAACGCCGATTAGCCAAAGAATTAGGATTCGGTGATTTAGGTGAACAGCCAGAAATTCAATTACTCCAGCATTTAGAGAGAGAGAGTTTTAAATCACTCGATTATTATAGTCGATTAAATCAAGAATAGGCTTGTCTTGTCGGTCTGTTTTCCGCCATACTGCGTTGAAAAATTCTTAAATATCAACGGATATTCGCCAAATTTTCGCCTTGTCTGACGAAAAATATCCTCGAAAATCCTTCGC
>WRGW01000018.1 GCA_009786985.1 Oscillospiraceae bacterium | reverse complement strand
TGGAATGGGGGGTGTTTTTATTATTTCGCTATGAGCGAGATACTGACAAGAGTTTTGTTGCGGTTTAATATTTACTTGGAAGCCTGTTTATTCAATCTCAAGTTTTTGGACTTTCTTAAACCCACCAATCAAAATAGTCACAACCGTGAATGCAAGCATAAATAATAACGGCATAAAGAAGTTAGAGAACGTCAGCTCTGATGTGTCGGCGATTTCGCCCGCGGTTCTGAGTGCCCTTCCAAACCAATACCCTGGTGTGAATTGTGCGATTCTCTGCATAATTTCTGGAACTAGTTCAAGCGGCCAGAACAACCCTCCGAGCATTGCAAGTAATGTTCCAAACATTGATACTGCCATAGCTACTCCTGCCAAGGTTTTCGCAATTGTTGACATAGTGAACACCAAACTAACAGCGAATAGATTGTATAACGACATTACAATCAATAGTACAATAGGATTAGAAAGTGGTGTAATCGTGTAATGGATTACAAGTAACGTAAGAATTACCGAAACCTCAGTTGCTAAAAATGCGGCTATTGTACCTTGAGTCAAAAAACTGCGTGTAGAAACCGGTAACGCACTTATTCTGTCTGGCATTCCTTTGAATTTGTCTTCCGCCAAGGTCCTGACTATAAAGTAGGCTGTAAGCAAGCTCACAAACCCATACATAGAAAGCCATTGGGCAATTCCCTCCCACCCGAGCGGAACTTCTACTGGTGAGATTTCCATTTGTGTTGCCTCTGTCCAGTCTTCGATGATTTGTGCGTCGCTTTGTTCATCACCAGTCAGAGGAAGTAGCATCATTGAACGTGTGATATTTGTCGCCTGCATTGTGACAAGTCTTGCAATATCCGTCATAGTAATAGTACGGCTCTGAAGTGTCTGAAGGTTGGTGTTTCCAGTGATTACGTCTTCCCCAAAACCCTCTTCAATTTCTAAAGCCCACGGAGTTGCGTTGCTTTCACTAAGCGTTGAATTGATTTCGTCTGACGAGATTTCTTCGACAACATATCGCAAATCCAGCTGTCGAATCAACTCACGCGAAATCGCAGTATTATCATTATCCGCTACTGCAATAGTTATACCTTGAAATACCCTGCTATCACCCTCATCGAAACTAGCGTTATTAGTCTGAAATGTAATCAGCATAAACGTAACAGCTGGGAACAGGACTAAAAAAAGTAAACAAAGTTTGTTAGCGAAGATTCTCCGCAAAGTCATTTTAAGAACCAGCATACAACTTCCTCCTTCCAAGAACTGCGGCGATTATAAATAGTACGAACGAGTAAGCGAAGAGTAATCCTAAATCGCTAAACATTCGGTTGGTGATTTCGTCATTAAACATAGTTCCAAACATAACAGTTGATGCTAATGAGTTAGGGACGTAGCGTACAAAAGCAAAATCAAACGCTTGCCCATTGAATCCGCCGCTCACAAAAGTCATCACAAACAAACAACCTTGTAAAACCACATTTGCTGCGTTCGCTTTTTTGACAATAACAAAAATGAAAATCGCAAACGCTTGTGCGAACATGACTATTCCAAACAACGTCAGCACAACTAACCAAATCTCATTACCCCAATCTATGCCGTACACAAATTTGGTGAACAAAAACACAACCATTCCTTGCAAGAAAGAAGCAATCGTAGCACCGAGCAATAATCCGCCAATTAAACCCGTCTTAGAAACAGGCGTAGTAAGCATTCGTGAACCAGTTTCGTTAAACAAGCTCTGCTTAAATAGCTGTAATCCGTACTCGCCCGAAAACAGCATAAACATAATAATCATAGTCACCGCAAAAAAGTTGAGTGCACTAACCGCATCTTCCCCACGGTCATATTCTCTGATTGTTAGTTCGCTTGCCATGATTTGTTCGATTGAAGCTAAGTCCGACAACAAGTCATCACTATTTCCCATGGTGATTTGAATTGCTTGATTAGTTTGATTAAACTGCTCAACCACAGACAAAGCAAGCCGAGTATTAGACCATGAATATTCTGGTACAAACAGTGATAACTCGTTTTCGTTTTCAATCGTCACTATCAAGTTTGACTCTTCTGATTTCATAAGCTCTTCTGCCTCTTCTATGTTATCAACAAAAGTGGTGCTAAAGAAATCGGTCAACCCATCTCCAAGCAAGAACTCACCAAGGGTAGAAGTTTCACCCTCACCAGCTTCACATACAACGGTAATCGGAATTGTGAAATCCTCCCCAAAATCCATATTGCCTTCAAATGCCCCTCCAAGGGCTTGTGATAATACAAAGATAATCACAATCGGAAAAATCACAAAAACCGCAACCGAGAACCTATCGCTCCAGCAAAATTTGTGGCTTTTTATGAACACTGTTAGAAAATCTTTAATAGCTTTCATAACTTAGAAAATCCTTTCAATTTTTTTGTGTCTGATAAGTGACAAACCGTCAACCGTCATCACGCAAAGCCTTACCAGTAAGGCTAAGAAAAGCGTCTTCTAAGTTCGGTTTTTTAGTGGTGACTGCAACGATTGTGTGAGGAGCTAAAACTTCAAGTATTCGTGCTAAATTGCCCGAATCGCGCTTACTGATAATCGTAAAAGTTCGATTGCTGTTGTCAATTGGCGAACAGCGGATTATTCCAGCGATTTTTTGAATATTTTCTGGAATAGCTGGCGACGGTTCATTAACAGTAACAGTGAATTCATCTTCAAAAATCGATTTTTTTGCGATTTCGTCTACTGTACCGTCAGCGATTGTTTTGCCAGCGTCCATAATACAAACGCGTGAACATACCCGCTCGACTTCTTCCATGTAATGCGAAGTATAAATTACTGTTGTACCTTCTGCGGCTGTTTTTTCGACAAAAGCAAGAATATGATTTCTTGATTGTGGGTCGATTCCTACTGTCGGCTCGTCAAGGATTAAAAGCTCTGGTTTGTGAATAATCGCACAGCCGATATTTAGCCTACGCTTCATTCCGCCAGAGAACTTTTTGGGTGCTTTAGTAGCAACATCACTAAGCCCTAAAATGTTTAGTGTTTCGTCAACACGTTTCTTAAGCTCCCCACCATGAACACCGTATAGTTGCCCAAAATATTCGAGGTTGTCACGCGCAGAGAGAGTTTCGTACAAAGCAAAATCCTGCGGGACTAAACCGATTCGTTGTTTTGAAGCGTTGCTACGGGTTCGCCCACTCGCACGTTCTCCGAATAATGTGATTTCGCCAGAAGTAGCCGAAGTAAGCCCAGTTAAGATTTTAATTGTGGTAGACTTCCCAGCCCCATTAGGACCTAAAAGACCGAGCGTTTCTCCCTTAGTAAGCCCAAAAGTGAGATTATCGAGTGCTGTGAATGTGCCGTATCGTTTTACAACTTGGTTCATAGTTACAAGCATAGTAGTTATTCTCCTTATTTCTTTTTAATGGGGGAGCAAGACGAGCTTCGGGGTCAGCAGAGCCGCCCCTCCAGCTCTTGTTTTGCCTATCCCCGTCGAGCTTCGGGGTCAGCAGAGCCGCCCCTCCAGCTCTTGTTTTGCCTATCATTAGTATACACAAAAAAACACCTCACAACAAGTGTCATGAGGCATTTTCTTATATTACATTTGTCATACGTTGTATAAATTTTGACGATATAGTCGATTTATTTAACCTCTGAACCGTCTTGACTTTGCAAACGGAGTAATAATTACCCTCTAAAAAATTATAAAATTTACAGAAAGTTAGACCTAGTCAAGGGTTGACTTTTTTTGATTGTTGTGGTATACTGATTATATATGCGTATTTTGATTTGGATTGATTGGAGATAAATAACAATGCCAAAAATATCAGCGTCAGTCTTGAGTGCCGATTTATCAGAACTCAAGACCGAAATTGTCCATGCGAGAGAGGCAGGGGCTCACTGGCTTCATATAGACGTGATGGACGGTTTTTTTGTCCCACCGATTACTATTGGAGATGTTGTACAAAAGTCACTCTATCAAAACCTAAAAAAACAAGGGTTAATCGGAGATATGGTTTTTGACACTCACCTAATGGTAAATGAACCGCCAAATGAAATGCTAAAAAACTTTGCTGACGCTGGAAGTGAGTATATAACAATTCACGTAGAAAGCGGATTTGAAACGAGTGAGCTTGTTCAAAAACTAGAGTACATCCAATCAATCGGCTGTAAAGCGGGGATTGCAATCAACCCACCAACTCCGATTGAAACAGCGTTCCCGTTTTTAGGTATAGCCGATTTATTTGTACTAATGTCGGTAAATCCGGGGTACGGTGGACAGGCATTCATTCCAGAAACGCTGGATAAAATCGCCGTGCTTCGCAAACAGGCTAACGAAAAAGGACTAACCCCTCTAATTTTAGTCGATGGCGGAATCAATGACAAAACCGCACCAGACGTAATAAAAGTAGGAGCAGATGTTCTGGTAACAGGTTCGTATCTTTTTAATGCAGATGATATGAAATCGGCGATTAGTCGGTTAAGCTAATACAATTCAGCGATTTTGTGGATTGCGTTTTTTTCAATCAATCGCTTAAAATGCTCATCGGTGTAAAGTAGCTCGCTTCGGATTGGTAGTAGTTTGCCGTATTCTGTTGCAATTCGTTCCATCCGATTTATGATGTGTTCGGGGCTATCTTGATTGCATGATAGTAGCAGTCGATATTCGCCACAATCAGCATAGAGGGTACTTTTTAGTTTAAAATTTGAAGAATCTAAAGTGTCTGAGATGTCTGAGATAGTGGCAGAATCGCTCTCCCACGCAAGACTTCTACAAGCACCACTTAATGCGTCGTATGAATCAAATCGGCATAAAAGCTCGTTCTCCAAAAGGAACCGAGGTTGCTTGACACAATCTGGAGGAAGTGGCGTAATCCGCACAGATTTCCGCCCAGCTATTCCTGAATGTTGATTTTTAGACTTGAGCTTGAATTTAGAGGATTCGTTATCAGATTTTGAGGAAACAGTGCTTGACTCGCCAAACGAGAGCGGAGGTGTCAGTGGCTCTGCCACTGAGCAGTCCGCTTGAAGAGGGCTTGACTCGCCAAACGAGAGCGGAGGTGTC
>WRGW01000017.1 GCA_009786985.1 Oscillospiraceae bacterium | reverse complement strand
AATGATGAAATCACATCAAAAGCAGAGATAATAGGGTCACCGTCTGATGAGGTTTCTTCATTGAAAAAATCAGGGTCTTCAATTAAAACATCTGCATCGCTACGACTAATTCTGCCGTTACTACTACCATTGACATCGCCAATTATATAACGCCTTCTTGCAATTGTGTCATTACCACTACCAATACTGTCAAAAGATTTTTAATGAAAACTCAAATCTATTTGTTCAAGTTCAAAAAGTTCACCATGAAATACTTCTGGTGCAACGCTTTCCATATACTCTACCATATCTGTGGTAAGCTGCATAAATGCAAAATATCCATCTTGCAACCAAAAAAATTGTCTTCCGTTTGTTAACGTAGAGTCATTGTTGTCAAAGTCCTTATAATAAACGCCCTCGGTATATCCCCATGGATTTAACTCCCACTCAGTAATTGTATTTTCCATTAAAATTCTTGCTTCACGTCCGCTAAAAACTTTATCTAAAACAAACGTAAAATCAAAAAAACCAAATTCAGAACTTTCAGAATTTTCTAAATTGTAAAAAGTTGAATGAGAGCCATTAGAATTTATTTCAATATGACTCAACACAGCGAAATTTTCCATAAACGTAGGAGCATAGAAAGTTTTCAAATTAGCCAAATTATAATCATTGCGAATTGATTCCGATGAAAAAACAACATTACTTTTGTATCGCAATTCATCAAACGAATACAATCGTAAAGGAGCAATAGACATCAATTCTTTACACTCATCTTCAGTTTCAACAATTGATTCCGTTGTTGCGTTAATATCAGGAATTAAAATTTCCTGTGGCACGCATTTATTTGTGTTCGTATTGGAACACGCAGACATCACTACTGTAAATATCGATGCCCCGATTACGGTTTTTAATAATTTTTTCAAACCAAACTCTTTCCTTTCTTACCCTTACCACGTGATTTAATGGGAGTTTCTGTCGAACTCACGTGTGCATACACCACACCAAATGTTCCGAAGTGTAAAATTAGCATTATTTTCAACCATTGCACTACTCATAACACAAGGACGCAGAGAATCGCAAGGATTTACGTTACTTCTTTCGTTAACATTAAACAGGTGTGAAAGTTCATGTTGAATTATACGTTCCTAAGTTTGTTACTACTGTAGTATAATCATTATATCATTCTCCCTAAAATTTGTCAAGTGATTTCCATCAAAAATTAAGCAGATTTGTAAACTTTTCGGATAAAGAGAAAACCGTGGTCTTTTGACCACGGTTTTTTTATGATTGTTGTTTGGCTTGCCTACGTCAATGTCCTATATGGTCAGCAGAGCTGCCCCTTACGGACATCTTGTTTGGCTTGCCTACGTCAATGTCCTATATGGTCAGCAGAGCTGCCCCTTACGGACATCTTGTTTGGCTTGAAGAGTGCTTCGTCGAGATACCCCCACTTCAGACGGGCAAAGCCCGCCTTGCGGGGGATACTCTTGTTTAGCTTAATTATAATGATTTTTTAAACTCTTCAAATTCCGCCATTACTTCTGCTATATCGCTTGGCTCCATTTTAGCACGTGATTGTGCAATCTGGAATTTAATATTTTCAGGAATCAATTGTGCCACAAGAAGCTGAAACAAAGTGTTCTTTTCTTCATGCCTTGTATCAATTTGAGCCATGTCTTCACCCCCTTTTGTATCACTATACCACACTTTTGCGGGTTTGTCAAGGCTTCGGGCAAGGGATTGTGCAACTTTTCGGATAAAGAGAAAACCGTGGTCTTTTGACCACGGTTTTTTGGTTTATGATTGTTGTTTGGCTTGCCTACATCAATGTCCTATATGGTCAGCAGAGCTGCCCCTTACGGACCTCTTGTTTGGCTTGCAGAGTGCTTCGTCGAGATACCCCCACTTCAGACGGGCAAAGCCCGCCTTGCGGGGGGATACTCTTGTTTAGCTTGAAGAGTGCTTCGTCGAGATACCCCCACTTCAGACGGGCAAAGCCCGCCTTGCGGGGGATACTCTTGTTTAGCTTACCCTTTAGTGATATACTCACCATTGTTAATAGCAGCTTGAGCAGCAGCTAGGCGAGCAATCGGCACACGGAACGGTGAACATGAAACGTAGTTCAATCCGATTTTATGGCAGAATGCTACAGTGAACGGGTCACCGCCATGTTCGCCACAGATTCCGAGTTTGATGTCAGGGCGAGTTTGTTTACCAAGTTTAACAGCAGTCTCCATGAGTTTACCAACACCGTTAATATCAATTCTTGCAAACGGGTCAAACTCATAAATGCTTTTGCTGTAGTAGTCTTCCAAGAAGTTACCAGCGTCATCACGCGAGAATCCGAACGTCATTTGAGTAAGGTCATTCGTTCCGAACGAGAAGAACTCAGCAGATTCTGCAACCTCATCAGCGGTTAATGCCGCACGAGGAATCTCAATCATAGTACCAACCATGTATTTGAGCGACACACCAGAATCAGCGATGATTTTGTCAGCAGTTTGAACCACGATTTCTTTGACATAATCAAGCTCTTTCTTTTCACTGATTAGCGGAATCATGATTTCTGGAATTAAATTCATGCCTTTTTTGTTTACCGCAATCGCAGCTTTGATTACCGCACGTGTTTGCATAGCAGCAATTTCAGGATAAGTCACCGCAAGACGGCAACCTCTGTGACCCATCATCGGGTTGAATTCATGCAAGCCAGCAACGATTTCTTTGATTTGCTCAAGGCTTTTGCCTGTATCTTTTGCGAGTTGTGCAAGCCCCGATTCGTCATGAGGAATAAACTCATGCAAAGGAGGGTCTAAGAAACGGATTGTAACAGGGTGTCCACCGAGTGCTTCGTATAACTGCTCAAAGTCACCTTGTTGCATAGGCTCGAGTGCCGCTAGTGCCTTTTCGCGTTCTTCAACGCTTTCAGCACAAATCATTTCACGAACTTTACCGATTCTGTCGCTTTCAAAGAACATATGCTCAGTTCTGCAAAGACCAATACCTTCAGCTCCAAACTCAACTGCTTTTTTAGCGTCTTTAGGAGTGTCAGCGTTAGTACGAACTTTAAGAGTTCTAAACTCATCAGCCCATTCCATGATTTTTCCAAAGTCACCAGTGATTTCAGCATCAACTGTTTTGATAATACCAGCGTAAATATCACCGGTTGAACCATTAAGAGAGATTTCATCGCCTTCTTTGTAGAGTTTTCCGCCAAGCTCAAACCCATCATCACCTTTGAACTTGATTTCTCCACAACCAGATACGCAACATTTGCCCATCGCACGAGCAACAACAGCCGCATGAGACGTTTTGCCACCACGTGCAGTAAGGATTCCTTTAGAGAAGTCCATACCCTCAATGTCTTCAGGAGAAGTTTCAAGCCTTACAAGGATTACGTTTTTACCAGCTTTGCCCCACTCGGCAGCTTTTTCAGCTGTAAGTGCGATTTGTCCGCAAGCAGCACCCGGTGAAGCATCAAGCCCTTTTCCGATTGCTTTTGCAGCTTTGAGTGCCGCTAAGTCAAATTGTGGGTGAAGTAGTGCATCTAGTTGAGAAGCGGTCAAGCTCTTAAGAGCAGATTTCTTGTCAATCATACCTTCTTCAACAAGGTCAACCGCAATTTTTAGAGCTGCAGCAGCAGTTCTTTTACCAGAACGAGTTTGAAGCATGTATAATTTTTTGTCTTCAATGGTAAACTCCATGTCCTGCATATCTTTGTAATGTTTTTCAAGTTTATCACAAATAGCCACGAACTCGTTATATGCTTCAGGGAGATCGTTCTTGAGTTGGTCAATTGTATTCGGTGTACGGATTCCCGCAACAACGTCTTCCCCTTGTGCGTTAATCAGGTATTCGCCCATGAGTTTGTTTTCGCCAGTAGCAGGGTCACGAGTAAACGCAACACCAGTACCAGATGTATCACCTAAGTTACCGAATACCATTTCTTGAACGTTTACAGCAGTCCCCCAAGAACCCGGAATGTCGTTCATTCTGCGATAATAAATCGCACGCTCATTGTTCCAAGAACGGAATACCGCTTTAATTGCCCCCATAAGTTGTTCTTTAGGGTCAGTCGGGAAGTCTTGTCCGAGTTTTGATTTATACTCAGCTTTAAACTTTGTGCAGAGTTCTTTAAGGTCATCAACAGTGAGTTCAGTGTCAAGCTCTACGCCTTTTTTCTCTTTCATTTCATCGATTACTTCTTCAAAGTACTTTTTGCCGACTTCCATAACAACGTCAGAGTACATTTGAATAAAACGTCTATAACAGTCATACGCCCAGCGTGGGTTGCCCGATTTCTTGCCGAGAGTTTCGCAAACTTCGTCGTTAAGACCTAAGTTTAGAACAGTGTCCATCATTCCTGGCATTGATGCACGCGAACCCGAACGCACAGATACAAGAAGTGGGTTTTCTTTGTCGCCGAATTTTTTGCCAGTAACACCTTCAGTTTTAGTGATGTTCTCCATGATTTCTTTCTGGATTGCATCATTGATTTTTTCGCCGTCAGTGTAATATTGTGTGCAAGCCTCAGTCGAAACTGTAAAGCCTTGTGGAATTGGTAGACCAAGTTTAGTCATACCCGCTAAGTTTGCGCCTTTACCGCCGAGCAATTCACGCATGGTTTCATTGCCCTCTGAAAATAGATAAACAAATTTTGCCATTTTTGGGTTTCCCTCCTGATATTTTTACTATAAAACGTGTCTAAACACGTCACTCCCACTATTATAACATCTAAACCAAAAAAAATCAAGCCTTTTTGAAGATTTTTACATAAAAAAATTGAAATTAGAATTTACTCTGCCAAGGGTTTTATCGATATTTATAATCTCGCATTATAAAAGTAGAGCGAACGCATTTCGTTTTTTCGCAATTTAACGGTTCCCTTCGGCGATGCCCTAAAGGGTCGGCCGAGCCGCCCTTACGGACATCTTGTTTGGCTTTCCTACGTCAGGCATAAAGTGTGGGAAATAAATTCCCCCATTTTATGCCCTTGTTTGGCTTTCCTACGTCAGGCATAAAGTGTGG
>WRGW01000016.1 GCA_009786985.1 Oscillospiraceae bacterium | reverse complement strand
TCAAGCCTAAATTTGCACAAATGAGCGTTTTCGCTCATTTTTTTTGAAATCCAAGGGGTGGGGTGTGATTTTACGTATAATATATTAACCAAATAGGAGCGAGCTTTGCGAGGGGGGAGGGCTTGCCCTGCGGTGTTACCTGAAGATATTGAACAGGCTCTAACATTTTCTAAACTGAAAAAGAAATAACAGGCTTGGTTTGAGTGGAGAGTTAGATTTTTGCATGATTGTTGTGCGGACTTATGTTGTTTTGGTGCGTAATTTTGGGTTTGGATTGCCGTTTTTCTTTTCAGATTAGGTGAAATATGCTTGACATCTTCGTAAACCTGTGATAGAATTAAACTATGTCAGGAATTTCGGGAATCGGAGGTGGCTTGTAATTGAATAACAAAGTTGAATATTGGTTGGAATTAGCCGAAATCTGATAATCAAAAAGACCTTTTGAAATCGTTAGAACCGCTTCAAATCGAAGGACGCTATCCTGAATACAGGGCTAAAATCGCAAAAACTCTCATAAAAGAAAAACTGGAGAAACTCTTGAAAGAAACGGAGGATTTTTTATGCTGGATAAAGCAAAAGTTAGAGAAATAGCTCGAAAGTATTCTGACGAAGTGCGAAAAGTCTTCAATCCTACACGAGTAATTTTGTTTGGTTCTTATGTTAACGGAACCCCCCATGAATGGAGCGATATTGATATAGCCGTGTTGGTCAACAATGTCGCAGATGAGAATTGGTATGATTCTCGAATTTTGTTGCAAGACATTCGCTACAATGATAATTTAGGAGATGATTTTGACGACATTGAACCTCACTTGCTTGATGAAAACCACGACCCGAGCGGGTTTGTCGAACACGTCATCAAAACTGGGGAAGTCGTTTATCAGTCAGGGTAGATGGTTAATATCCCTCGCTTCAGTGTGAAGTGGGGGATATTCTGTTTGATGTTGGCTTTGAACTAAGGTTTACGTTTTCAGCTTAATGCAACCTGAACTCTGCAATCAAGCCCCAATCAACAAAACAAACAAATGCATTAACCATACAAGTGCATATCCAATCAAAACAGCAACATATAACCAAAACATTCTGTATAAATTATGTTGATTTGCTAACAAGGAGCCAAGCGGATTGTGCTAAGCGTTTTGTTTTTCCAATATTAACGTGAAAATCTGGGTCTACTGTTAATTCGCCCATCTCTGTATTTAGCAAAACAATTAAATCTTTTTCTCTGCATAAGAACATAGCTTGAATCTTGTAATGCCAAAAAAACGTGTTTCTGACTTTTCTAAATCTATTTTTTTTACTTTCATATATTCATCCAATCACATCTGACAGCCACATCCCGAAATACACAAATCCGAGAAGCAGAGCTAACCAAAGCACTAATTTTACAATTGCAGTAACAACACCTCTATTGAAAGGATTTCCAGAAGCATTAACGTCCCACGATTTACCGCAGTTTTGGCAAGTCGCCACACCGGAAGCACGTCCGTAAATCGCCTTTGCAATTGAAAAATACCATGATGTAAGTACAAGAAAAATTATAAAGTTGCGAAATTGCCATAAAATAGAACCTAAAATAAGTAAACCAATCAGACCAAAGGCTGAAAGAAAAATCGCAACACTCAAACAACCAATACCTTTGACTTTTATGCTACTGGGAGTTTTAGGTGCGACTATCAAATTGGTGTTTTTGCATTTTATACACTTTTTGGCTAAACGCTCTTGTTTGTTTTTCTTACGAGAGGGGTTAGCCTCTTCTTGAGCTATAAGAGCGTCCATTTCCTCATCAGACAACACTCTTGAATTAAGTAACCGTGGGTCTTGATTTTCGAGTGCTTCAGCTATGCTTTGTCCACAATCATTGCAAAATTTTGAATCTTCGGCATTTTCTTTGCCACATTTGGTGCAGAACATATGTGTTGTCACCTCTGTATTCATTGAAAGTTATCAACAATGATAACTTTTTCTTTTCAGCTCGGTTTCAAAAAGAAAGTCTGGACTTTCTCTAAAGCTATTGTAAAATAAATATACGCACTTGTCAACCCTAAGTCAATTCGGGTGCATATGGTGCGTATTTTTTAAGTGTTTTCTTGAGATTTTCGTTGTCGAGTTTAGCTTGTTCGAGCTTTTCGATAGCTTTTCTTTGCGATAACAGAATCTCCCTGCTTTCTTCGGACAGACCTCGCAAATCTATAAATTCCTCTCCAACTGGCGGAGAAGCATCTAATAGAAAATCAATTGAAACATTAAAATAAGTCGCTATTTTTTTCAATATTTGATAATCAGGCTCATTTTTGCCATTTTCGTAGTTGCTGTAACATTCTCGTGATACACCGATTTCAGAAGCAACTTCTTTTTGCAGTAAATCACGACTTTCACGCAATTTTTTTAATTTATCATAGTTCATAATTTATACACGTCCTACACTAAAATTATAACATACTATTAAAAAAATCTCAAGAATAAGTAAAAAACTTTGAAAAAACACTTGACAAAAAAAAAAAAAGCTGTTATAATGCTATAAAACACAGTAAAATATATTTAAGTTGATTAAATGTAAAATATATTTACACGAAAGAATTCAAAAACAGCCCTAAAACCTTGTACAGAGTGAATTGAATAACCGTTGTGCGTTACGGTAATGACGTACTCGCCCGGGCGAATCGTAGGCGGACAGGAAGTATACGACACTAAAGGCGTTAGTGTGTCCGCAAGGATACGAGCTACGGGGCAACGTACCGTGGCGGACTTCATGTCGGCAAGCAATAATCGAAGCAAAGCTTCGATTATTGCTCTTGTTTGACTCTCTGTACAAGGTTTTGGGGCTGTGAATATCCCAATGATTAAGTTATTTAAGTTATGTTTATAAGCTGTTTTGCATAGATTTATGTGAGGGGGTGAAAATCATGAAAACAGATAAAACAGTAAAAGTTAATAGTGGTTACGAATTTTGCATAACGGAGCGAAATTACACAGCCCACGAGCGTAAAAATGAGAATGTAGCAAAAGTAAAAAAACTCTTAGGAGAATTAGATAATGGTTGCAATTTACACAAGGCAATCAGTTGAAAAAGAAGATAGCCTAAGTATTTCAATGCAAATTGAAACTTGCGAACATAGGTTGGCTACTTCCGAAGTATCACGGTCGGAAGTTTTTTCTGACCGTGGTTATTCTGGGAAAAATACAGAACGCCCAGAATTCAAACGCATGATGTCGCTAATATCTGATGGGCGAATCAGCAAAGTTATTGTGTACAAGCTCGACCGCATTAGTCGTTCTTTAATTGATTTTCTGAAAATGCAGGAAAAGTTTGAAAAAAACAACGTAGAATTTGTATCTTGCAACGAAAACTTTGATACCACAAGTTTAATAGGAAAAACGATTATTAAAATTCTTATGGTTTTTGCTGAATTTGAGCGCGAAACAATTCAAAAGCGAATAACAGACAATTATTACGCTCGTGGTGCGAAAGGATTTTACTTAGGAGGACACCCTCCGTTTGGATTTGATAAAATTGAGTTTGCAATCGAAGGCAAAAAAACATACTGCTATCAAGAAAATTTGTATGAAGCTGAAATTGTTCGCACACTTTATGAGCGATTTGCGAATGCCAAGGGAAGTATGGGGGAACTCGTGCGTTGGCTTAATCTGAACAATATAAAAACAAAACGTGGCGGTACTCGATGGAGTAGCACTGTGCTTTCAGCGGTCTTGTCTAATCCTGCATATGTAAAATCAGACAACAGCGTTTATTTCTATTTGAAATCAAAAGGTGCAACGATTAATAACCCAGTGGAAGATTTCTGCGGTCAAAACGGCTGTTACGCTTACGGAAATCCAGGCGAACGAAAAGGCGAAAAGTTCAAAAATTTTGAAAAACAATTTGTTACACTCGCACCTCACAATGGTATTATCGAATCCGAAGTATGGCTTGAAGTACAAGCAAGGTTCGGTGATGGGACGGTAAAAACAAACCAAGTAAATAAAAACTACTCGTGGTTGCAAGGTTTAATTAAATGTAAATGTGGCTACACTCCATATGTAAAGCTTTGCAAAACTAAGTATTGCAATCACAAATATTTCTTTTGCCGTGGGAAACGCAACGCTACTTGTACCGCAGACCGACAAATGCCACGTGTCGATATAATTGAAAACGAAGTAGAAAAATCAATCTTTGCAAAGTTAGAAGAATTGCGTGGAATTAAAGCCGAAAACATACAAAATAATAATCCCAAGGTAAATGAACTAAAAAACGAACGCCAAAAAGCAAAAGAACAAATTGATAATTTAATCAGCCAACTCGCATACGGTAGCACTACCGCAAAGTATATAAATGAAGTAATAGAAAATCTTGATAATCGCATATCGAAAATCGACCACGAAATAATGTCTATTGAAATCGGCACAACAAAAACTGCAACTTCGCTTGATATTGACTTGATTATAGCTGAGTGGGGTGATTACGACAACATCCGCAAAAAGCGAATTGCAGAAGTTTTTGTAGAAAGTATCGTTGTAGATGGAAAGAAGAGCGAAATTAAAATAAAGTAGTTTCCACAGTTTAGTTTCCCTGG
>WRGW01000015.1 GCA_009786985.1 Oscillospiraceae bacterium | reverse complement strand
GGTGTAACATGAATCAGCTCTACTATGGCGATAATCTCGAAATAATGCGAAACGAAATCCCAGACGAAAGTGTGGATTTGTGTTATATCGACCCGCCTTTTAATTCTAATCGGAATTATAATCTGATTTATAATGATAACAGCAAGAGTTCTAAAACAGATACGGCACAAGCACAAATGTTTGTTGACACTTGGGTTTGGGATAGTCGCACTCAAAGTGAGTATGAAAAAATCTGTCTTAACCATGGTGGTGAATTTAATTCGCAAACCTCTGATTTAATTATTGGTTTATATAAAATTCTCGGTGCGTGTGACCTCATGGCATATCTTGTATCTATGGCGGTGCGCGTGAACGTAATTCGCAAAAAATTAAAACTGACTGGGAGCTTTTATCTACACTGTGACCCTACTGCCAGCCATTACCTCAAACTTTTACTTGATGCAGTGTTTGATAAAAATTTCGTTAATGAAATTACGTGGAAACGTTCATACGCTAAAGGCGATGCTAAACAAGGTTCAAGACATTTTGGAAGAATTACGGATACGATTTTTTTCTATGTAAAAAACCGTAAGTTATACACATGGAACCCACAATATGTTCCGTACACTGAAGAAGCGATTAAACGTAATTATAAATATATCGACCCTGAAACAAACGAGCGTTACGGTTTCGCACCAGTTGATGGACCTGGTGGTGCAGCAAAAGGAAACCCATTCTATGAGTTTCTTGGTGTTTCTGGGTATTGGCGTTTTTCAAAAGAAAAAATGAAGAATATGTACGAGCGTGGTTTAATCGTTAAGTCGAAAACTGGTAAATCGCTAAAACAAAAAATGTATCTATCCAAAATGAAAGGGCGACAGGTGGATAATTTTTGGGGAGATATCAATAAAATATCTCCTAATTCTAAAGAACGATTAGGCTATCCCACTCAAAAACCAGAAGCCTTGCTTGAGCGGATTATCAAAGCCTCCAGCAATGAAGGTGATGTGGTTCTCGATGCTTTCTGTGGTTGCGGAACTACTGTTGCTGTCGCTCAAAAACTTGGGCGTAATTGGATTGGAATTGACATTAGTTATTACAGTATTTCGTTAATCGAAAGACGGCTCGTAAAAGCATATGGAGAAGATTTTGTATCGCAAAATGTTAAAATCGGTGGTATTCCTAAAGATTTAGAGTCGGCAAAAGCCTTAGCTCTCAAAAAAGATGACCGTCTTCGCAAAGAGTTTGAACGTTGGTCTATTTTAACATATACCCGAAATATGGCGATGGTTAATGACAAAAAAGGTAAAGATTATGGCATTGATGGTAAAATACGAATTGTTGAAAAAAGCGATGGTGAAACGATTTTTCGTGAGGTTTTGTTTTCGGTGAAGTCTGGCAAAGTTAGTTCCGCTGTTATTCGGGATTTTCGTGGTGTAATTGAACGTGAAAATTCAGCTTTTGGGGTCTTTATTACATTAAATCCGCCGACAAAAGATATGCTTAAAGAAGCGGCTCAAGTCGGTATGTATGATAGCGGATTGATGCCTTCTGTGGATAAATTACAAATAGTGACTGTTCAGGATATTTTAGATGGAGAGAAAATCAATGCTGTTCTTGCGGAAGAAATTCATAAGAGCGCACAAGTCACAGTTGTCGAGGACAGGCAAGCTGGGAAGTTAGAATGAAAGGCGTACAAAAGTATAAACCGCTGGAGAGTTAAAGGGAGAATAAAAAATGAATGAATCAGTAAAAGGCGTACTTAAAGACCTGTTAGAACAGGGGAAAGCAACTGGCAAGCTCTCCACACAAGAAATCACTGATTTTTTGGAAGAATCAGAGTTTAATGTTGAGCAAATTGACAAATTATATGAGGATTTTGAAAGCATGAATATAGAAATTGTCGATAATCAAATTGCTGAAGCTGCGGTAGATGTTGCACTAGATTTTTCTAACGAGGAAGATTTGGATATGGCGTTATCAACCGAAGGTGTTGCTATTGATGACCCTGTAAAAATTTATCTTAAAGAAATTGGTCGTGTTCCGCTTTTGACTGCCGAAGAAGAAATCGAGTTAGCGTCACGAATGTTGCAGGGGGATACCTATGCTCGTAAACGGCTGTCTGAAGCGAATCTACGCCTCGTAGTCAGCGTTGCTAAAAAATATGTTGGTAGAGGAATGCAGTTCCTTGACCTTATTCAAGAAGGAAACTTAGGACTAATCAAAGCTGTTGAAAAGTTTGACTATACTAAAGGATTTAAGTTTTCGACTTATGCAACTTGGTGGATTCGTCAGGCGATTACTCGTGCTATCGCCGACCAAGCGAGAACGATTCGAATTCCTGTGCATATGGTTGAGACGATTACTAAGGTTAAAAAAGCGTCATCGCAATTACTCCATAAAACTGGGCATGAACCTTCACCAGAAGAAATCGCAGTTGAACTTAATATGTCGCTTGATAAAGTCCGAGAAATTATTCGTATAGCTCAAGACCCTGTTTCTCTTGAAACGCCGATTGGTGAAGAAGAAGATTCTCACCTTGGTGATTTTATCCCAGATGATGACGCACCAGCTCCTGCTGAAGCCGCATCTCACGCACTCTTGAAAGAACAACTTTCTTCTGTTCTCGACACTCTCACCGAAAGAGAAGCACGTGTATTGCAACTTAGATTCGGGTTGGTTGATGGTAGAATGCAGACGCTTGAAGAGGTCGGGCGTGAATTTAATGTCACACGTGAACGGATTCGCCAAATTGAGGCTAAGGCTTTAAGGAAATTGCGTCACCCAAGCCGTAGTAAGAGACTTCGTGATTTTCTGGAAAATTGAGGGAGTAAATATGTTTGAAAGGTTACTTTTGCTTTTATCCGAATATGCGAATGATGGATTTTATAACGCTACTGAAAAATTGAATAAATTTATCGAAACCACTGATGGATTTATAGATATATTAACACAAATCGGAACAATTCCTGAATCGATTTCACATGATTCAACTGAAGAAAAGCTGTTTTCTAAAGTGTCGGATTCTGTATTGTCACGTGCTTTTTGTGAAATTGGTCTTAAATCAAAAGTATTAATTGAACGTGCCGATAGTGCAGATGTGATTGCTGAATCAAACATTCATGGTTATACTCTTGTTGCAGATGCAAAGGCTTTCCGATTAAGTAGAACCGCTAAAAATCAAAAAGATTTTGAAACACTCCTTTTGTCTTGTGTAAATAACATCAAGAATAGAGGAGAAATTGAAAAAAACTATTGGGAAACCAAACGTAAAGATATTTTATCCTATTCGCACAAACGTGCTATCAAAGAGTTAATTAAAAGCTCAAAAATTGACGAAAAAATACAGCAAATTGACTCTTACATAAAGAGGATTTTGCCATGATTGACACAATTATTCATGGAAATTCAATAGAGGTTTTGAAAAGCTTTCCTGATGAATATGCACACGCTATTATATCCGATATACCGTACGGAATAGGCTATGATGAATGGGATGTGTTACACAATAATACCAATTCTGCTTTAGGTGGTTCAAGTGTTGCACAAATCAAAGGCGGTGCTGTATTTAAGAGACGTGGCAAACCCTTAAATGGTTGGAGTGCTGCTGACAAAAAAATTCCACTTGAATATCAAGAATGGTGTGCTTCGTGGGCCGGAGAGTGGTTACGAATATTGAAACCAGGTTCCTCTTGTTTTGTTTTTGCAGGACGGCGTTTTGCGCATCGTTGTATTGTCGCTTTAGAAGATGCTGGTTTCACTTTCAAAGATATGTTAGCATGGAAAAAAAATACCGCTCCCCATCGAGCACAACGAATATCAGAAATATACAAAAGGCGTGGTGATATCGAACAATCCAAAAAATGGCAAGGGTGGCGTGTGGCTAATTTACGACCGATTTTTGAGCCTATTTTATGGTTTCAAAAACCATACAAAACTGGTGGAACTATCGCTGATAATGTTTTGGAATATAGTGTTGGTGCTTGGAATGAAGAATCACTTTCAAAATATTGTACCAAAGAAACTGAGGGTGTTGGATACTCTAACGTGTTATCTGTGCCTTATGAAAAAATCGACCACGGGTTGCATGAAACTCAAAAACCGTTAAAACTCATGGAGTGTCTTGTATCTCTTGTCACGAAAGAAAATTCAATAATTGTTGACCCTTTTGCAGGGTCTGGAACTACCTGTTTGGCATCTAAACGACTAAATCGTCATTATATCGGAATAGAAATCAATGGTGATTACGTTCAAATAGCTCGTAAACGTATTTTGGAAGATGTTGTTCAACTACAACTTGGTATATTATAACAACATATCAAAATAAATAATTCGCTATAAGTAAAATGAAAACCGAAGTCGAAAAAGGAAATATAACATGAATGAACTCTATTACGGCGATAATCTCGAAATAATGCGAAACGAAATCCCAGATGAAAGTGTGGATTTGTGTTATATCGACCCGCCTTTTAATTCTAAGAGAGATTATAATCAAATTTATAACAACATCGGTAAGGAAGATGCGGCACAATCTATGGCTTTTGTCGACACGTGGGAATGGAATACACGAACTCAAGTTGAATTTGACGAAA
>WRGW01000014.1 GCA_009786985.1 Oscillospiraceae bacterium | reverse complement strand
GGCGTACCCAGTCGAGCGGGCAAAGCCCGCCCTTGATGGGCTTCTGCCGCCTCGCAGGGATTAGCTCGACGAAGCCAAAACAAGAGCGCGTCCCGCAGAGGTGGCGTACCCAGTCAAGCGGGCAAAGCCTGTTTTGCGGGGAATCCTCTTATTTGGCAATTTTACTATAAGCATAGATACATATACTAATTATACTATACAACTGTTACAATTGTCAAGGGGTTTTTGAGAAAATTTTAATAAAATTTTTGGAATTGTTGTATTTTTTAAATTACACATTTCTGATTCACCGCAAATAGTCTACCCCCCACATATTAAATCAATATGTGGGGGGTATAAATCTGAACAATCTACTTGGAGTCTTGGCAACTTGAAGAATCTCTGCTCACCGTCGAGATACCCCCACTCCAGCGAAGCAAAGCTCCGCTTACGGGGAGATACTCTTGTTTTGCAAGACCACAATTTTCTTGACAAACCGTTCATGTGTTTTCTTTGAGACCACTGTTTTTTGATATAACTTGGTGACATATTCATAAATTGCCGAGTATTCTTCATGTGACAGCATAGATTCCTGATTATCAGCGTCTGCAAATTCGAGCTTTTCAAAAAATGGCATGATTTTACTTAGGTTCAAAGTATTTGAGGACTCTTTAGAATCCTTAGATTCTATAGCAACGCCAAAATCCTCAAACAACCTTAATTCATCAACTCGTTTTGCGAATTGTAGCGGAGTTTCGCCTAAATTATTCTCGATTCCTTCGGACTTTAACAGGCGAAACATAAAACGCTCTATTTCATGGGCTGTGCGATTGTAACAGCCGTCTTCGCCGTCACCATCAAAAGCCAATTGCCACCGTGTGAACTTATCATTCTCTGCTTTTTTGATGCGTTTGGCAAAAATCAACAAAACCGCCAGTAGTACTACTATAAATAAGGCTGTACTTACAATTATCAAGATTAGCCTAAGATTCATAGTTATACTATTTCCACCGCCAGAACCATCTGCGTTGGAATGAGGAGGTGGAGTTTCAATAGGGGCGGTTTCGGGTGGCGATGTAGCTTCAGGAACAGATGGAGGGGTAGGGGGAGTAGTTGGCGTAGTCTCAGGCGGGGTTGTATCTGGCAAATTAGATGCTGTTCTACCACCATCATTTCCTCGTGCACCACCAGTCGGGTCAAACGGAATCCAGCCTACGCCAGCAAAATAAACCTCAACCCATGCGTGGAAATCGCGTTCAGCTAATTCTTGAACCGTTCCACCACCTGTAACCGTCACAACACCAGTAACGTATCGAGCAGGAATGCCAAGCCGCCTGACTGCAAGGGTCATAGCAGTAGCATATAACGCACAGTGACCTTGTTCGGTATCGAAGAGGAAATTTCCGAGCGGTGTATTATCTCCAGCAGAATTGTCAACCTCAAGCGACCACGCATAGTTTGCTCGCAAATAATCATTGATTTTTTGAACAGTTTGAACTTTACTCAAGGCATTTAGGAATGGAAGATGAGGACTTTCACGAACAATAAACGGGAAAGATTCGTTAGGCTCAGGAAAAGACCCCATACCATGAACAATACTTCCCATATCGTTCCACCATAATTCAGGTTCTTCCTCCCAGCCATCCCATTCTTCGCGTAACGTGTCTATTTCATCATCAGTCAAAAAACCCATTTGTGACAAAAAATCATCGATGTTTCTAAGTTCTACATCAGGGATTTCTTTGTAGACCGCTTCTATCAGCTCACGATATTCGGCAATACCATCAGCCCACTCTTCCGGAGTTGTGCCACACGGGAAATTCCACGGGAAATTTGCTATTTGGTCGCTTTCGACCATAACGTCTTCAAACAAAACCTGCATCAATCTTGAATGTTCACGTGATGCAGCGTCCGATTGTCTAAACCATTCGTCCCATTCTTCATCATCCCATCCACTTGTATCTAAATGAAGGTTAAAATCGAAGCCGAGTAATTCATTGATATATTCGTTCATTTCATCATTCGTAAAAAGCACCCCTGTTTCGTTATGGCGGAACACCCATAAATAACGCATATTTCTTGCACTCCAATAAGCGTTATCCAACGCTTCGCGGTTGTTTAGCCTGAGGTACAATGCGTCAAAATCGTGTGAATCTACTCGTAGTTGTGGGCGAATTACTGTGTCTAAGTGCCAATCATAATTGCGGTTAGCACGAATTTCGTTTGTATTATATGGGTGTGTCGGCAAAAGCAAGAAAGCGGTTCGTGCAAGATATTCGATTTTAACATTTTGCTCCGAAACAATCAGGCTCGGTCTAAACCAAATCCAATCATCTTCTCTGAAATCACGTTCACGCCACTCAAATAAATCATCTTCATGTTCCATCATTTGTAGAGTTTGGCGGAAAACGTGATATTCAAGTTCGGGTGCAAACCCACTTTCGAGGAGGTTTATAAGTCGACTAAACTCAGAGCTATCTTGTGAGATTGACCAATAACCGTCATACAAATCAACGCCGATTCCTCCACGTAAAAAGATTTTATTACGGTCATCATCAAGCGTGACACGCAGAATCGGGGTGCTACCAGTTGGAGGGGTATCCATCGCAATTCCCATAGAAATATCGCCCACACCATCAAAATTAGGAAAGAATCCACCATGATTGATTTCACCAAAATGTCGGCGAAAAAATTGCCGAACCGACATTGGAACATCGACACTAATCGTCTGTGCCATATCAACTATAGCTTGATAATTAAAATGCACAGAATTCGGAACTGCGTTTGCCGCAATTAAAACAGCGATTAGGGTTAATGATGCCGTCGCCAAAGCGTTACGGCTGTTCTTATAATAGTGCGGGAGTTTTGGGGCAAACTTTGACCTTTTTGCCTTATTAAGTGGCGGATTATTGCTCTGAGCGGATTTTGGTGTCAAAAACGTATTGTTATAAATGTGAGCTACCCACGCCGAATAGTTTCCAATTAACCCTGCGAGCATGAGTTCAAAACCGAATACATAACCTGCGATTTCCGCCCCGAAAGCTGGTAATAACGAAAAAATAATAAAAATCAGCATAAAACCCATAGAGCGGCTTAGGCTTTCGAGGGTAAACAGTATCGAAATCAAAATGCAGAATAAAAGGAAAACAACTGCAATCGCCCGTGCATTTTCGGTTGATGTGAGCGTATGCCAGTCATACGACGCAAATCCACCAGTTTTCAACAACCTGCTGTCAAGAACATGGAGCATATGGTTATTAAAGAGAGATAATGCGTAAAAAAACTCTTCCTGTCGAAACAAAGTGCCTACTACAAACGCAAACAGCGGGACGATTAAAACTCGTCGCCGAAAGATAATTAAAGCCCCCATAAAAAAGATTACCGAACCTAAACAAACTACCGCAACCGCCGACAAAGAAACTGGTATGCGATAAATCTGTGCTAAGCTAATTGAAAGCCCTACTGCTGACATAAAAGTCAACAGCATTTTTACGAGTAATCGAAAAAGCAACAACCACGAAAAACCCTTGTCTTCGCTAACTGGGTGAGTGTTCACGAAAACAGGGGTGTATTCAAGATGTTTAAGCGTTTTTTTTGATTTTCTTTTTAGCATTTTGTTATATTCCTACACCGTAAAAACGTGATTTAGCACTACTCTGTCAATTCCAACACATTGATTTTAGTTTCGGTTTTGAGATATTCAATACAGTCAAGGAGTTCGCTGGATTTGGAATCCTCAGATAGTTTAGCCAGTTCAGGTGTGCCGACCAGAATTAAAGTAACTCCATCACGCCAGAGAAGCCCCATGCTCTCAAGTTTTATTATAAGAGTATTGTTGATATTAGCAGTGAGCAGATAAATCCCACGCTCTAACCTGATTTCGCTTTCAAATTCGTCCAGAAGTTCATAAAAAGCAAAATAGTCGCTTGAATTCGGTTCGGGTGGGAGGTTTGATAGGTTTTTGCAAAGTTCAGCGTATCCGTTTACATCGGTGACTTCGGTTACAGCAAAATCAGTTGCCAGCTCTTGTTTGCAAGACGAGAGTTGCGGTGTCAGTGGCTTTGCCACTGAGCAGGCAACTTGAAGAGCTTGCTTGCCGTCGAGATAGCCCGCTCCAGAC
>WRGW01000013.1 GCA_009786985.1 Oscillospiraceae bacterium | reverse complement strand
AATCGTGACTATTGCAGAAATGATGGCTGGCGAGAGGCTTAATGTCCCGCTTGCTATTGATGTAGTTAAATCTGCTAAAGCATCAAGTGCAGAAGATGGGCAATTAAACTTAGAATGAGGTGAAGGTTGTGGCTTTACCAGAGAGCTTTTTGGAACAGCTTAAACAAGTTAATGATATAGTCACTGCGTTTACTGGGTTCGCCGAACTCAAAAGAGCGGGGCGTGATTTTGTGTGCTTGTGTCCCTTTCATTCGGAGAAGAGTGCATCTTGTCATATCTATACTGATAGTCAGAGCTTCTATTGCTTTGGGTGCGGGGCAGGAGGGAGTATAATCACTTTTATACAGCTAACCCAGAATTTAGATTACATCAGTGCAGTTCGATTTTTAGCAGAACGCTCTGGAATCAGTATGCCAGATGATGAGGGTGGGCAAGAAGCACTTCGACAACGTAAGCGAATCGAGGCTATGAACCTTGAAGCGGCTAAATTCTTTCGAGATTATATGATATCAAACGAAGGTAATGAGGGATATTTATTCATGCGACGGCGTGGAATTAGCGACAATACAATACGCAAATATGGACTGGGATATGCACCTAATTCTTGGAAAAAACTCAAAACCCATATGAACAGCTTGAATTATTCTGATGTTGAGTTGATTGAAGCATCGCTATTAAAACAAAGCGAGAGTGGGAGCATTTATGATATGTTCAGAGGGCGCGTGATGTTTCCGATGATTGATAGATTTGGGAAGATTTTAGCATTCTCTGGGCGAAAAATCAACGATGACGATGACACGGTCGGCAAAGGAAAATATATCAATTCTGCGAACACTCCGATTTATCAGAAGAAAGAACATATCTTTTCAATCAACTTGGCTAAGAACGCTAAAAAGAATTACATGATTATTTGCGAAGGTAGCATTGATGCGGTTATGCTTAATCAAGCGGGTTTTTCTAATACAGTCGCTAACTGGGGTACTGCTTTTTCACCACAACAAGCACGACTTCTCAAAACCTATTGTAAAGAAGTGGTGTTAGCGTATGATTCAGATGTGGCAGGTGAAAAAGCTACTACTGCTACAATCAATCTTTTTAAGAACGAAGGTGTGTCAGCACGGGTTCTGCGGTTGGAAGAGGCTAATGACCCTGATGAATATATAAACAAGTTCGGGGCGGATAACTTTGCTTTGTTAATCGAAAAATCTGGTTCAGCAATTAGCTTTGAGCTTACTAAAATCAAAACCGCTGTCAACTTAGAAACATCAGAAGGGCGGAGTGAGTATCTCGAAAAAGGTACAGCATATTTAGCGGCAATTGAAAGCGAAGCCGACAGAATGGCGTACGGTTCTGATTTAGCGCATGATTGTGGTGTGACTTTTGATAGTGTTATGGGATTTATCAACAAAAAGCGACGCTCAAGAGAGTATGTACAAAAGCAGAACGAAAAACGCAATCTCATTCAACATGGAACGTTGAATCCGCAATCTTCACAGTTTCAGCAATCAAAGCAATTGCAACATCAGGCGGGTAATGAGTATGAGTATGGAAACCCTCCACCTGAATCATCTGAAAGTGTGGTAATCTCTGAAAAAGTGTCAGTTGAAAATCTTAAAATCGCTGTTATCAGAGCGGAGCAGGGTATTATTGCGTACCTGTTTCATTCGCCAGATAAACTCCCAACTATACTAAGAAGCCTTACGCCATCTGATTTTTGTGGTGAATTTGAGCGAAAATTATTTGAAACCCTCATTCTAAGGCTAAGCAAAAGACAATCAATCGATACAGCGTCACTTGGAAGCGAGTTTTCGGTTATAGAATCGGGCAAAATAGAAAAAGTAAAAATCGAAAATGCAGGAATCCCTTTTACCGACGAACGATTGAATGACTATATAAAAGTTTTGCTCCAGCATAAACAGGAAAAGTTGCAAAAATCACGTGATGAAATGAATAACGAAGAAGGACTTGAATATATCCAAAAATTGAAAGAAAAGTTTACAATTAAATTGTGAGAAATATAATTAAAAGGAAATATAACATGAATGAACTCTACTATGGTGATAATCTCGAAATAATGCGAAACGAAATCCCAGACGAAAGTGTGGATTTGTGTTATATCGACCCGCCTTTTAATTCTAAGCGGAATTATAATTTGATTTATAACAACATTGGAGAAGAAAAAGACAAAGCTCAAGCTGAGGCTTTTTCTGATACGTGGGTGTGGAATGCACGCACTCAAAGAGAGTTTGAGGAAATTTGCAAAGGTCAAGGGTTCATTAAAAAAACTTCTGATTTAATACGTGGTTTTCATCAAATTCTCAATAAAGGGAGTTTGCTTTCGTATCTTGTTTCGATGACGGTGCGGATTAAAGAAATCCATCGTGTTTTGAAGCCTACGGGTAGTTTTTATCTACACTGTGACCCGACTGCAAGCCATTATCTAAAACTCGTACTTGATGCGATTTTTTGCGGACAAGGTGGTGATTTTAAGAATGAGATTATTTGGAGTTATAAGTCAACAATCAAAGTTCATAAATCTCATTTGGGGCGTGACCATGATATCATTTTCTTTTATACCAAAGGCAAAATCTCAAATTTTCACCCTGATAGAAGCGATTTCCCAGTAAGCGAAAGTACGCTTAAACGTTGGGGTAAGTACGCCGATGAAACTGGATTTGTTAGTAATATTCACAGACCACGAAAAACAACGCGTGTTACTGACTTGGACGATGAAACTAAAGGTTTTAGTATCAATCAAGGTATACCACGTGATGTGTGGGATATTTCGATTATCACTGGTGGTATGAAAGAGAAAATGGGGTATGCCACTCAAAAACCTGAAAAGTTACTCGAGCGAATTATAAAAATGTCAAGTGATGAAGGTGACGTAGTTCTCGATGCGTTTTGTGGTTGCGGGACGACTATTGCAGTTGCCGAAAAGCTAAATCGCAAATGGATTGGGATTGATATTAGTTATTTCAGCGTACAGCTAATTCAAGAACGACTTAGAGTTTCATATGGTGATGATGTTTTGTCGCTTGAAAAGTTAGTGATTGGCGGAATCCCTCGTAGTGTTGAAGCTGCAAGGGCATTGGCCGAACGCAAAGATGATTTACCTCGTAAGGAATTTGAAAAATGGGCAATTCTTACTTACACCAATAATGAGGCTATGGTAAATAATCAAAAAGGGGCAGATGGTGGCTTTGATGGTACATTGGTGTTTGACGAGATGGTAGATGGAGAACATCAGTTTAAGGATATTCTGTTTTCGGTGAAATCTGGCAAAGTTGGTGTTAAAGATATTCGGGAATTTTGCGATGTTGTTGAAGGCAAAAATGCCGCTTTTGGAGTTTTTATTACGCTGGAAATTCCAACAGTTCCAATGCTCGAACGGGCGGTAGCGGCAGGGACTTACAGTAACGATTTCATGCACGAAGTTCCAAAAATAAAAATTATTACTATTAAAGATATGTTAGAAAAAGAAGAACGACTTAATATTAAATTATCTAAAGATATGCGAAAAAAAGGTGTAGCAGTCGTTATCGAGGACAGGCAAGCAGGGAAGTTAGAATGAAAGGCGGTGTAACATGAATGAACTCTATTACGGCGATAATCTTGAAATAATGCGCAACGAAATCCCAGATGAAAGTGTGGATTTGTGTTATATCGACCCGCCTTTTAATTCTAAGAGAGATTATAATCAGATTTATAACAACATCGGTAAGGAAGATGCGGCACAATCTATGGCTTTTGTCGACACGTGGGAATGGAATACACGAACTCAAGTTGAATTTGACGAAA
>WRGW01000012.1 GCA_009786985.1 Oscillospiraceae bacterium | reverse complement strand
GCCTGCTCGTCGGCAGAGCCACCGACACTGCAACTCTCGTTTTGCGAAGCCCGATTAGGACTTTCGTTGCTCAAGATGCCCCTGTTTCTCGTCTGACTGTGGCAGACAACCGAAACAGTCGGGCAGTATTAAATCGCAAAAAGTCAAGACTTTTCTTGCAATTTAATAATTCAAAATTAACCTTATACCATAATAATAGTATGCTTAGTATATCACAAAATTTCAAAAAAGTAAAGTGTTTTTTATAAAAGACCTCCTCGGAAATTAACGCACGGCGACTTTTCAGCTAATTTTCCACCTTACTACGTTAATTTTTCGTTAAATATCCTCAGATATTCGCTTCAAAATTGCCTTGTATAGCAAAAGCCCATGAGAGCAGGCTTTGCCTGCTTAATAGGGCAAAATTAGCTTTCAAGTCCACTCGCGGTTAGTTTCCGAGGAGTTCTAAAGTTTGCGAAACCCAAAAAATTTCATAACATTACCAGTGATAATTACAAAACCTCGTGTTACAATAACTATCACAAGAGCATTTTATGCTTTTGTCATTAAAATTAATAAGCAGACAAGTCAGATAATGTTCGGTTGAGCAAAGCTCAAGATAACTGCTTTAATAGAGCAATATCACCGAACTTTTAATAAAACTGGCATTTGTCTGAAAAAAAATTGGAGGAAACTAAAATGGCTAAGAATAAAGATTCTTTACAAGCACTTAAAATGCAAGCAGCGAACGAAGTAAACGTTCCTTTGAAACAAAGCGGATACAACGGCGACCTTACTGCAAGACAAGTAGGTTCAGTAGGCGGCCAAATGGTTCGTAAAATGATTGAAAACTACGAAAATGGTACTCAAAGATAACTATCTTTGAATATTAAATGTCGAAAAGACAAAAAGAAGACGGGGCTTTATGCCTCGTCTTCTTTTTTGTCTTGACAAAGTCGCTAAAACATGGTAAAATGTTCAGTAACACCACAGGGCAAAGTTTTTTGATTCGCACGTGAAAACCGTTTGTAGGGGGCGGGATATTACACCCGAACTTTCAATGAAATCAAAAAGTCAAAAAAATTTCAAAAAAGTTGTAACCAAATCAAAATTTTCGTGTCTGGTATAGATATAGGGGCTGTCGATTGCAAACTGTAAAAAAAGGGGGAGCAAGATTTGATTGGTCTTGAAAATATAGAGCTGTATGAAAAAAATCAAGAAAAATTACACCATTTTGAGCGTAATGGTTCATTAACTATGTCCATAGTTCAATCTGGAAAAACCGAAAATTCTGAAAATGTAGTTATATCTAAAATCAGCGATGCAGAGATTTTGGAATTATACGAAAAGCGTTCACAACAAGCGATTATTGAAACTGAGCGTAAATTTGGTTCATACTGCAACAAAATCGCTATGAACATACTGAAAAATCGTGAGGATGCGGCGGAGTGCGTCAACGATATGTGTTTAGCTGCATGGAACGCTATTCCGCCGGAACGCCCTCAAAATTTTACGGCGTATCTCGGTACAATCACCAGAAACTTAGCGTTAAATCGTTATCGTAACCAAAAGCAGAAGAATCACCGCAACAAAAACGGTGCAGATTTAATACTAAGCGAATTAGAAAGCTGTATTGCGTCTAACGCAAACGTTGAGGAATCGGTTGAAGCAAGGCTTTTGTCCGAACATATCGACAAATTTTTGTCTGGAATTAGAGAAGATGACATGATTTGTTTTGTGATGAGATATTATCACGGATTTTCTATTGATGAAATTGCTTTGAATCTGAGATTTAGTCAAAGCAAAGTCAAAACAAATTTACATCGAACACGTGTTAAACTCAAAAAATACTTAGTGAAGCGAGGAATCGAAATATGAATAATCACAACACTAACGAAAGCAAAACAAGAGCTGCAGAAAAGTTGTTTCTTGCAATCGGCGGGATTAGCGAAGGTAAAATCGCTCGTGTTAACGAACGGCTAGAGCTTTGTGATGCACTGAAGAACGTAGACATAAACGAAGCGACAAATACAGACCAGAAGAACAAATCCGAAATCATTACACTTGTATTCAACGAAAATAGCTCTGCCACTTCTAACCCTAATCTTGACGGAACTGACCAACCGTCGTTCTTACAACACGTGTCAAGAATCTTTCAACACAGGTTCACACCAACAATCGTAACCGCAACACTTGCAGTTGTGTTGACTGTTGTGATGATGAATATGCTGATTTTGCCCGAAGAGTTACATGAAGAAAACGACGACGATTTTATGTCCGACACAAGCACAATCGCCAGCACTACTCCAACCGAAGCTGACGCTGGCGATGAAAGAAATAGCAGTGAGGCTTCTACTACCTCCCCTACTGCCCCTACACCTGCTACTGTCACAGAATCACAGCCAGCCGAATACGCTACACCAGCTACTTTGCCGACAGGAATTGTTGAAACTGGTACGGATTCACCACCTACTGACACTACCACTTCTGTTGATACTACTACTCCAGAACCTGATGATACAACGGAAAATTCACAGAATACGCCAGTAGACTATACTGTACGCATACAGGATAGAAATCAGGGTTTCGCCAATAACCACACCGAAGTTTGGTTAGAGCGCCCCCTTAACTGTCAAATGCTCGTTGAAATGGTTGAAACCGGTGCTATTCCATCAAACACCGAAAGCTTGGTTTTTAGTATCTCATCACGATTGTGGGAAGAACACAACCAGCTCGTGCAAGTTTTTTTTGAACAACAACAATATTGGGAACACGGCGTTCAAACCCTGTGGCAAGAATGGGAAGTACCACAATTCTTGAATTATTTTAATACCTCAACTTTCTCACTTGAGCCGTTAAGAAATTTAACGCATTTAGAACGTCTACAATTTAATATAGGAGGTGTTATAACTGAGCTTTCAGCATTGGCTACCTTGCCCCGCTTTAACAATTTAAGAATAGACGGGATAACTTTGGGTTCTCGTGCACGTACCCAACTTGGAACGCTTACAAATTTAAGGACTTTAAGTTTAATCAGTGTCAATGTTGAAGGAGACTATTCGTTTTTACTAAATCTACCTAATTTAGAATGGCTTGATGCGCGTTTATCTCGAATTTCAAACCTTCACCATTTCAGGAATCTTACTAGTCTAACACACCTTAATTTATCTGGAAATCCAATCACCTGTTTAACTCCGCTTGAAAACTTAACTAATTTACGAACGCTTGATATTTCACATCAATCGTCTTTTACACCAAATCCTTATCTTAACAACATTACGCCGCTTAGAAATATGACCAATTTGCAAAGTTTACACATTTCGGCGAATCAAATAGGCGACTTGATGTCCCTCCAAAACATGGGGGATTTACGTACGCTATATATAACCGCAAAAGACATTTCTAGTGTAGCTCCAATTGCTCATTTGTCTAGCTTAGAACATTTAAGGATTAACACAATTTCTGAAATAAGAGATTATATACTCTTAGGTCAAATAAACAGCTTAAGAGAGGTAAATTTATCCGCTGCGAACGGAAACACAAATAGCGAAAATCGATTAAAACGAAGATTATCACAAGCAAGATCTGTTGCTTTTAGTGAAAGTCGACTTCGAGATTTTTACAATGATGACGAAGATTGGATGTAGGGCTAATCTCCCACACTCTCCCACACACGCAAAACAGTCCCCGCCAGATACAAAGAACCGCAGATGATAATCGCAGAACAAGAGTACCCCCCAGAGGGGGAATTCACTTCCCCCGTCGGGGGTATCTCGACGGAAGCAGAACAAGAGTACCCCCCAGAGGGGGAATTCA
>WRGW01000011.1 GCA_009786985.1 Oscillospiraceae bacterium | reverse complement strand
TGGAATGGGGGGTGTTTTTATTATTTCGCTATGAGCGAGATACTGACAAGAGTTTTGTTGCGGTTTAATATTTACTTGGAAGCCTGTTTATTCAATCCTTTTGTTCCGCCTAAAAATGTAAAACTCGAAACATATAAATCAACATTAAAAACAGCATTTGCGGCGGCGGTATCTATGTCATCTCCTCTTGATAAAATTTTTGAAGAAGCGGTAAACAACTGCTATTCAGATTTTCGTTGGCTTGACACATATACGAGTGATGACAAAGGACAAACTTTCAACATTACTGATTTTATAAAATGTTTCGAAGAGACTTTCGAGGCGATAGAATATTGGAACGACGGACACAGCAAATCAGAAACAGCCGCCGTGTTTAAAGTAGGCACAACCACCCTCCAAAGGTGGAAATCTCAGCTGAACGAAACCGGCACATTAGAGCCCAAAAAATTCAAACGAACCAATATTATTGCGGGAATTTGTTGTGGCAAATGGGTTCTCCGATGGAATACGGCGGAACGACTGACAGTATTCTATTTGAATTTTGGTTTGAAAATTGTTTGTTGAAAGAAGTCGGCGAGGGCAAAATTATTGTTCTTGACAACGCAACATTTCACAAAAAATCTGTCTTACCGAATTTGGCAAAAATGTATAATTGCGAGGTTTTGTTTTTGCCGCCTTATTCTTCTGACTTGAATTCGATTGAGAAAAAATGGGCTTGGCTCAAAAAATATTTGCGTAAAATACTGCCTCAGTTTGATTCTTTTCAAGAAGCTTTGCAGAACTCTTTTAAAGTGGTTTGACTATAAGATTAAATCTCCCTGCTATTTTGATTATCTACCGTAGGAAGACGAGAAACAGGGGTATTACGAGTAAAAAAAGTGCCGTTTTCAAAAAACAGCACTTTTTTATAGTCGCTTAACTTAACCAAATGCTTAAATCATAAACAAATGTGCACCAATGTGAGCCACTACTGGTCTTGTACGCATCCAGCGATTAGTAGTTTTATCTGGGTTGAAATAGAACAATGCTCCACCAGACGGGTCCCAACCATTGATTGCGTCTCGTGCGGCTGAAAACGCTGATTCCGAAATCGGTTCGTTAAACTGACCATCTACTAATGCTGTAAACGCACCGTCTTCATATAACACACCTGCAAGCGTGTCTGGGAAAGAAGGGTGACGAATACGGTTCATGATTACTGCCCCTATTGCGACTTGTCCTTCATACGGTTCACCACGACCTTCGGCAGAAATCATCCGTGCTAACAAGTTAATGTTGGCTTGAGTAGCAGTTATTCCGCCAGCAGATACCTCTACGCCGAGCGCTTGTAGTGTCGCTCTATCCGCTATGCCGTTTACTCTTAGCCCTTTATCTTCTTGAAAAGCACGAACTGCTCTTTCAGTCTCAGGTCCAAAATATCCGCTGATTTCTCCGTCAAACATTCCACGTTGACGTAATGTCCGTTGAACAGCTTCGACTTGTTCTCCAGAAAATCCGTACTGTACATGAACGTCAATTACGTTAATATGATTTGCGTAAACCCCGACCACAACTGCAATTAACAGCGTCGGAATTGCTATTTTAAGAAGTGATTTCATATATAAATCCACCTTTCATAATAAAATTGATGTATTCATATTTTTCATTCAATCACAAAATTTATGCCTACCAAAGTATTCAAAAAAATCAAAAATCAGACAAAAATTTTGATTTTGAGAATGCTCAAAATGCTCATAGTTAAAGTTTTAGCTTACAAACACTAACTGTTACCGAAAAAAGCCTTGATTTTTGGGTTTAATATAGGTATAATAATAAAGGTAGCCGAGCAAATCAAAGCGATTACAGAACAAGCGAACCTGACTGCCACTGTGGAGCGGCAGTTTATTATCAAAATGCAAAATTTACCTCATCACGCAATCGGTGACGGGGCTGTTCAAGAGCAGAATTGTTCTTAATCAGGTTGACACAAAAAATCTCGATGAATAATCATCGAGGTTAATGGTAAAAATACCCTACTGCATAGTGTTGTTATTCATCGGTGTAAACATCAGTGTTTATGCGATAAAACTCTCTATAACGTAGCAGTTTAGGATTTTGAAAAGCAATTTTCATTACTAACTCGACTTTTTCGAGCATATCAACAGGCGGGTTTGTAACAAAAGCAAACAGGTTCAAATAGCCTTGAAGATTATCCCTGTCGAAACTGCTATGTGCGTTCAAAAAGTGTTTCAAGATGTGATGAACACGGTTTACAGGATTCATCGGATTTTCTTTGTCGGTCAGCCCCTTTAATTCTTTCGAGCAATACGCTCTACTTTTCAGAGAAAGCTCTTTGACGAGTTTTGCATGAGCCGATTCTTTGTCGTGTATGAGAATTGAACCGTGTTCAATATGATTTTTGAAAGTTTCAAATGTTTTCTTTTGTGATGGTTTGCCTGTTCCCTCAATCAAAAAGAGCGATTGTTTCCTGTCGGTTGCTACACCAATACAGATTTGATTCTGTGATAATCCACGAAGTTTGCTGCCGTCAGCTTTGCGAATTATGTCCTCGAAACGAACGGTGTAAAATGTTTCATCAAGCCAGACTTTGCCCGATAAAACCACGTCTTTCTGCACATCTTCAAGTGTCATAAACAACTTTTGCAACCAGTATCTTGAAGTCAGAAATGTGTTCTTGTTGTTCCATGAACTTGCTGTAATACTGACGTGTCGAAATACATTCAAGCAGTATTCAATCCACTCGCTGATTGAGATTCTGTGTTCATCAAATATCGTTCCCGTTATCGGAATAAATGTTTTACCGCATACGCACATATCTGATATGTCAACACTTTTCTGTACAGGTTTGAGGTTTTCGTAAAACAATTTTTTCTTAACCGCATTGTCAAAGTGTAACTCAAAGCCAGAATTTCGTCAAGGCACGGGTAGTATTTTTTCGCTTGTTGTTAAAAACTGCAAATTTTACATCTAAAAACCCATCGACAATGCCAAAACATCCAAAATATAGCGAAAAAATCTCCACCCTCGCTTACGCGTCCTTGACAAAATCCATGCTTTGCGTTGTGTGGCAATTATGCGGTTTAAGTCAAATTATGCCATTCATTTGGGGTTAAGTAAGTCAAACAAGGGCATAACAAATGTCGGATTTGCCAAGCTTTTTATGCTTGCCGAAGGTAACCAAGCGAACCGTGAATTCTGGTGTGGTTGTACCAGTTGACAAAGTCGAACCAGTGCAGCTTAAATTCGGCTAAATCGGCGAACTCTTATTGAACTCTTCGATAACTGCGTTTTCCAGCTCTACATCTACCTTTGTGGGCTTTTTTTGATAGTAAAAAGTGCTCTGCGAAACTTCCAAGATTTTACACATTGCGGTGATACTGTACTTGTGAGCATTCTCTAAAATTATTGCTCTTTTCGTGCGAATATCACCGCCGCCTGCTTTAATCGTTTGCCCACGGCAATGTTCTAAAGGGTCGGCAGAGCCGCCCTCACGGACATCTTGTTTGGCTTTCCATCCGCAATTGTTTGTTGTCTTTTCTGAGCTGACGAAGCTCTTTTTCGCTTTCTGTGAGGTTCGACAAAACACTAAATTTTCCCGAATTTGAGTACCGTTTCACCCAGGTATTGACACTGGTTTTTGACACCCCGTATTCATGTTCAAGCTCGACACTGGTTTTCCCGCTCGCATGGAGTTTTACGATTTGATGTTTGAACTCCTCTGTGTAGATTTTGTTTTTCTTTTTTATGATATCTTTTCTCCTTTTCATTTCATTATATCACGAAAA
>WRGW01000010.1 GCA_009786985.1 Oscillospiraceae bacterium | reverse complement strand
AGCTTCGGGGAAGCAAAGCTCCCCCTTGAGCTCTTGTTTAGCTGTTTGTCGTCGAGCTTCGGGGAAGCAAAGCTCCCCCTTGAGCTCTTGTTTAGCTTAAATGATTCATTAGGTTGGTGAAGTGGGTTTTGTGTTGTTGTGCTAATTGTGAACACATATTTTTGAGGGCTGGGTTTTGGATTTTGCTTGAGTAATCAGTGCATTTTACGTGTAGCTGTTGCTCCATCCCGAGCGAATCCTCAAGATATAAAAGTTCTTTTGGTGTCATTTGTTCTTTCCTCCTGATTTTTAAGATTATGGTGATATTATTCACCGTTTATTTGGATTTTATACCAAAAATGTGATACAATAGTAAAAATTCTTTTCTTGCTATCACATAAAACATTATAAAAGGTAAAAACATGAAAATATTTTTAATAGATTTTGAAAACGTACACTCAGATGGAATTACTGGTGTAGATTTTTTAAGCGAAAATGATGAGGTTGTGATTTTTTATAGCAACAACGCCGATTCAATTACGTTTGAGATGATGCATAAGCTGATGTTCTGCAAAGCAAAGTTGAACTATTACAAGGTTCGTCGTGGTGGGCGTAATGCGCTGGATTTTCAGATGTCATCGTATCTTGGTTATCTTGTAGAAAAATATAGCGACAAGCCTGACGAAGTTGAATTTTATCTCGTCAGCAAAGATACAGGCTTTGATTTTGTAATTGACTTCTGGACATCTGGTAACATTGACGTAAACCCCAAAATCAACAGATTCTATACTATTAAGGCAGCTTTTGCACTTTGTAACACTGGCAACAACAAATTCAAACCAAAAGTAATTCAACCTGTGCCAGTATCGCCTAAACTCCCTCAACAATCAGAAGCGGTTCAGACTGTTTCTGATGCAATTAAAGCAGTAGAGAGCGTACAGGTTCAGACTGTTTCAGAAGCTATTGAAGCGGTAGAAAGTGTGACTGTTCAAAACGTTTCTGAAGCAATTAAAGCAATAGAAAGCGTACAAGTTCAAACTGTTTCGGAAGCCATCGAAGTTGTCGAAACGGTTAGCCAAGAAATATCAGAAATGAATTCTACAAGTTCTGAAATCAAACCCCCTGAAGCACCAGAACCAATTGTAATCATTCCACCGACTAAAGCCCCATCCCCGACTAAGAGAAAAGTTAGAACATCTACACTGCGCGTACCTTCTGAATCCACTCCTCCACTACCTTCATCTCCAACACCACCTCCTACTCATTCGATTCGTTCTAAGAACCCAGTAATTGCGGCAGCAATTGCTGTTGATATGGCTGAACAAGCACGTGATGTGACTTTGACACAACCACAATCTATAGACGCAACTGAACTTTCAACTCTCATAAAAGATGCGGAAGTAATCGTAGCTGTTGAATCTACAGATGTGTCTTCTAAAGATTCTAAAAAAGAGCCAAATTCAAAACCAGCAGCCAGAAGAGGGCGCCCTCCTAAAAAAACATCTACTAAAACCACTAAAACAGTTGCGGTTGAAGAACCCATTTCTCACGATTCTAAAACCGCAGAAGTTTTAGAACAGTCTGCATCAATCGAAAGCGAACTTGAAAATCCAGAAACGGCTAAAGCCGTTGAGGAATTATTAACAAACGCAAAATCTACTCATGATTTGTATTTGAGTATGGTAAAATATTTTGGTCAGAAAAAAGGCGTAGTTTTTTACCGCGAAACAAAATCGAGATTTTATGCCAAATGATAGGTTCTAAGCATGATAAGCGAGGTCGCATATGGACAATCTCCGAAAACCTCATGCACGTTTTTGTGCGGTACGAGCTTTATCCGTCGTTTTACCCAAAAGCCTCGCCAAAACACAAAGTTTGCCTGCGTTTTTTGTGCAAAAGCACGAAAGCCCATGAGAGCGGGCTTCGCCCGCTTGATAGGGCAAAATCCGTATGATAAAAACGCACAATAAGTTTTCGGAGGTTGCCTATGGCATTGTTCACACTTAAAAATGTAAATTTTAAAAATATAATCCTTTATCCTGATTTAGATATCCAGGGTAGCGGAACTATTTTTATATGCGGTGAAAGCGGTACTGGTAAGTCAACTCTGCTTAAACTCTTAAACGATGTGATTTCGCCTGAATCTGGTGAAATTTATTACAACGGCACTGCCTTGAGTGAATATGAATCACTGACATTACGGCGTGAAGTTTTACTTGTAAGCCAATCGGCATTTTTGTTTGACGGTATGACGATTAGCGAAAATTTCACCGAATATTACAATTATTTAGAACTCCCTCCACCAGACGAAAAAACTGTTCAATCTTTTCTTTCGCTTTGTTGCGGTGAGGGGTTGGACCACGCTCAAAATTGTAACGTGTTCTCTGGAGGGGAACGTCAGCGAGTTTTTCTCGCAATCAATTTATCTTTGCCGACATATAAAGTGATTATGTTCGATGAACCCACAAGTGCACTGGACTCACAGACTGCTAATACTGTTATGGCTAATATCAAAGACTATTGCCACAAAAACGCTAAACAATTGATTGTCATTTCACACGATAAAATGATTGTTCAAAAATTCGCAGATGAGGTGATAATGCTGTGAAATTGTTGTGGAGGGTCTAACAATGGATGAGATTAGAGCATTAAATATATGGCAATTTGCGTTGATTTATCTCTTGTTAATAATCATCTTGATTATAATGAGGAATCGTAAAATCAATCAGACTAAATTGCTTTTAATCGCTAGTATACGAATGACTGTTCAGTTAGTGCTTGCTGGGCTGATTCTGACTTATATTTTCGATAATCCCCACCCCTTGTTTACGGTTGGTTATCTTGTTTTGATGACTGGGTTCGCAATCTATATGGTTGTCAAGCGTAATAAATCCTTGAATCAAAAATTTAAACTGATTGCTGGATTTTCACTTTCACTTTCGGGAATTTCAGTGGTAGTATTTTTCATCACAGCGATTGTGGGGGTGAGTGTATTTAATCCACAATATACCATCCCGATTAGCGGAATGGTAATCGGGAATGCTATGACTGGGCTTAACTTAGGTCTCAAGGCTTTTAACGAAAATCTTGCCGCTAATCGGAGCAGAGTGGAGACGCTACTTAATATGGGAGTAGCACCTCGCAAAATTCTTATGCCTTTAGTGAACTCCGCCATTGAAACTGCCCTGCTCCCTACCTTAAACTCCATGCTCGGAATGGGGATTATCTCCCTCCCAGGTATGATGACGGGTCAAATTTTGTCTGGAACTTTACCGATGACCGCAATTTTATATCAAATTGCAATTATTATTGCGATTAGCACGGTAGCGTGTTTATCGGTGTTCTTATGCCTGTATTTTGGCTCGATGACTTTGTATAATAAAAGAAGCCAGCTTTCTTAAATAGCTGGTTTTTTTATATTGGGCATCTCTTTTTTTCACCAGTTAGCATATTATGTACAACCTGCTCATATTATTTTTGTAGACAAGGCTAAATAAAGGCAAACAAGAGCGCGTCCCTATAAGGTGGCTTCGCCACCTTATAGGGATTAGCTCGACGAAAAGGCAAACAAGAGCGCGTCCCTATGAGGTGGCTTCGCCACCTTATAGGGATTAGCTCG
>WRGW01000009.1 GCA_009786985.1 Oscillospiraceae bacterium | reverse complement strand
CCCGAAAGACGGGCTCTGCTCGTCTGTAGTGGGCTATCTCGACGGAAGCCAAACAAGAGTATGCCCCGAAAGACGGGCTCTGCTCGTCTGTAGTGGGTTATCTCGACGAAAGCAAAACAAGAGGATTCCCCGCAAGACGGGCCTTACCCATTTATTAAAAACAAGGAGAAATTGTAAAATCATGAATCAAGAAAACAGAACGCCCGAAAGTCAAATGCAAGAGTCGGATGTGCGTGAACCACGTAAAACGAGGTTCGGACAAAAAGCGGCAGTTGCTCTAAAATATAACCCTGATTTAAACTATGCTCCGGTAGTAGTAGCGGCAGGGCTTGGACACTTGGCACAAAAAATTCTGAACATTGCTGACGAGAACGGAGTTCCAGTTTACCGTGACGATTCGGCGGCAGCATTGCTTGTCATGCTAAACTCTGGCGAAAAAATCCCGCCAGAACTATACTCAGTCATAGCGGCAATTTATGCCGAGGTTGTTATGACTGCCGGGGAACATACCAACTCAAACTCTTCAGATTTAGCCACGAAAACAAAAAAAGACATTGCTAAAACAGCCAAATCAGTTCAGGCTGATGCTCAAAAATCGAATAAATCAGCTAAGCCTAAATCTAATGGTGCGGTGAACGAAAAATCACTACAAGACAAAATCGAACAGGCAGAGCGAATTGCCGCTAAATCGAGAGCCAAAGCTGATTTTGAAGAGGTTCAGTTTGAACATTTGGAAAATTAGAAAATTAAAAATCAGCTTCTAAATCACAAACTAACATACCAAACTTAGATAATTTACAAGACCAAGTCAACCACGCTATCAGACAGCGATTATCATGAAAGGAAATTGGACTAACCAATGAAAGATTGTTTATTCTGCAAAATAGTAAAAGGCGAAATCCCATCAGAGCGGGTGTATGAAGATGACGATATTCTAGCTTTCAAAGATATCGCACCCGCAGCCCATGTTCATATTCTGATAATTCCAAAATTGCATATTGACGGGGCGGACGCTTTAAGTCATGACGAGCCTAAACACGCTGAAATCGCTGGAAATCTGATTATGACTGCGGGCAAACTAGCACACGAACTCGGGCTTAAAGACGGTTGGCGGATTGTAACAAACGTCCTCACTCACGGAGGGCAGACGGTTAGACATCTACACTTCCATCTACTCGGTGGGGAGCAACTTGGCGATTTCGGCTCAAAACTCTTGTTTTGAATAAGTCATCTGATTTGAAACCTCCAACAACTTTTGTCAAGAACAAAAGTGCAGTAATCGGATTTTCTTATTTTGGTGGAACAGCACTCGGTTCTTTGTTATTGGCTTTTGGCGAAGTCTGGATTGTGTTTTTTGCAAGCGGTTTTTTTATTAGTGTGGCACTTGTGAGCGGGCTAATGCCAAAACTAAATCCGCTCAAGACAAAAACGCTACTAGTTCCACTACTCTGCTTTTCGATTGGGAGCGGGGTGCTTACTTTTTCTCTACATGACCGTCTCACCCGTCAACCAGTGCTTGATTCAGCTGGAGAAACGCTTACACTCTCTGGAACAGTCGTCGAAAAAAACACTCTGGCTTTCTACACCGCTAACTACATCATCGAAACAGAAATCGCTGGAGTTATGACGCAGATTCAACTCACCGCCCCAGAAAACGCATTCATTACCAATGGCGATTTTATTTCAGCAGAAGTCTACCTATCGCACTTTAGGAATAGTGGAATTTTCCCCGAACGTAGCTTAAACCACTCACGCGGGGTTCTGCTTAGAGGGAGTTCGGACAGTGTCGAGCTAATTCGCCATGGTTCGCCAACTCTTGCGGGGTATATAACAAATCATAACGAACGAATTCGTGAACGAATCGCAAATTTATTACCCTGCGATAATGGTGGGCTTTTGAGAGCAGTTACCCTCGGTGATTCAAGCGGTTTATCGAGCGAATTACGTCACAACATCCAAGTCACAGGATTAGGGCATTTAACAACAGTATCAGGGTTGCACATGACGTTGGTAGCACATATGTTTATGCTGTTGCTAACTCCGTTTACGCTTTTTAGAAACCGCAAAATCAAGTTTGCTACCTTAGTGATTATTGTACTGTTACTTACGGCGTTTTTTGGGAGTTCGGGATTTTCAACCTCAGTGACACGCTCGGCGATTATGCTTATAATCGTGTTCGGGGGTGAGCTTTTTATGCGGAAAGGCACAACCTTAAACTCACTCGGATTCGCACTGTTTATACTTATACTATTCTCGCCTAACGCCGTTTTTGATGCAGGGCTAATTATGTCATTTTCAGGAACCTTTGGAGTTGGTGTAGTTGCACCTGCAATCAAAAAAGCAGTAGGTGGTTTGTTTTCTAAAATTTTAAGAATAGACAAACTAATCGACGCTTTTGTAATTTCAGCGTCTGCAAGCCTTTGTGTGCTTCCAGCTTCTGTAATCTTTTTTGATGGATTTAGCGTATTATCGCTAATCACAAGCGTGATTTTAATTCCATTCTTTACACTCGCAGTAGCGTCAGTAATGTTATTTGCATTTTTAGGTGTTTTTACTGGCATTCCGATAATTTCAGGGTCATTTGCGGAGGCTTTTTTGTTAATCGCAGGAATAATGTCACGACTTATGAACGCACTCATCTCATTCTTAGGCGAATGGAATTGGGGTTGGATTCCGCTTAATTCAGAGCGATACTGGTTTATACCGTTCTGGCTTGTTTTATCGATTGTGACAGTCGCAATCGTTCGCTTGGCTTTCAAAAAGAATAGGCTGACTTTTATGAGCGTAGGAATAACAATTGTGACACTCGCTTTGATGGTGAACGTATACAATCTACACGCAGTTCGTTCAGGGCGGACGTATATTACCCTATATTCCGACAGTGTGGCGGCATGGATGCAGGTCACGCACGGCGAAACAAGGTTAATCATTGCAACTGCTGATACCCCACGAGCTTATTCGGCGATTAGAGCGTCACTCAACGCTCAAAACTCACCAACCGTGCTTGTACTTCTAAATTCTGTGCGAAATAATGAAGAAGCATTTTCGCTAATCAAAAGTGGTCATTATATAGCTCCAACGACTAAACCCGCTATATTCGACATAAGCGGAAAGTTTGAGCTTGATGTTAGATACTCGTGTTCAGAAAGCGAAGAAACGGTTCTGACTCTAACAGAGAGTGGTAAACGAATTTTGTTCACACGTGCATCAAACGAAAATGCGAGCCATAGCGACATTGTAATTGCATTAGGTACAGTTCAAAATAAGCGTGAATTTCCATATGCTCAGCGTGTAGTATACGTTTCAAGAAGCGTTCCAGCTAAATACGACTATGAGCAGAATGTTTATTTTGAACCACTGTATTTACTGATTCATGGGGCTGTTGAATAATTGCAAGACAAGAGTTGCCAGCTCGGACGACGAAGTCGCCGACACTGCAGACCGAGAGGGGTGTTGGGGGTAGCTCTGTCAAGCAGACAGAGCCTGCTCTTCTTAGAGCTTACCCCTATTTGTTCTTTAGTAGGGCAAGGTGGCTTTGCCACCGCAGACCGAG
>WRGW01000008.1 GCA_009786985.1 Oscillospiraceae bacterium | reverse complement strand
CTGCCGTCTCGTAGGGATTAGCTTGAAGTCTCGCCGTCGAGATAGCCCCACTCCAAGACGGCAAAGCCGTCTTTGCGGGGGCATACTCTTGTTTTGCTTTACTTTACTTTAGCTTTTTTACTAAGAATAAGCCTTAAAAATCCTGATAAAGCACGAGGGCTTCGTAAAACTATTATTTTCATAATGTCACCTTTCTTTGCAAGACGAGAGCGTCGAGATAGCCCCACTCCAAGACGGCAAAGCCGTCTTTGCGGGGGCATACTCTTGTTTTGCCTAACAATTCCTTAGTAACCAAATCCCTAATCCGATTAAAGAAAAGCCGACGGTTATTACAAGCAAAGTCGGGGAGATAAAACAAAAGCAGAGCAGCGCCCCTCCAAAAACAACCGTAGCGATAGGAACTTTTCGCCGATTGTGTACACAATTCTTTTTATTACATCGTTTTGACATACTGTTCACCACCTTTTTGTTAGGACTGTTGAATTATTCAACAGTTCCATTGTATAAAAAGTTAATCGACTATAAACAGTATATTCATGTTGGGGTAGAATTGTTACTCGAGACTTTGTCAGTAAAGTAATACTAAACTTTTAGATGTTTACCCATACTCATAATAATTCCAGTAGCACTAAGTGCCGAACCTACTATACAGTTTGCAATCAACACAGCGAGAGAAATGCTATCAAATGCAATCAATTCGCCGAGTCCGAGTGCTGCCCACAAAGTCACATCATCTCCGAACATCGCAATTACTGAGCTATACGAAAATTGTGTAAGTAACCAAGAACATACCCCTGCAATCACCCCGATAAACATACCTTCAATAAAAAACGGGATTTTTACAAAAGCGTTCGTCGCACCGACATATTTCATTATATTTATTTCTTGTCGGCGTGAGAACACGCTGGCTCTCGATGAGTTATAAATAATAATCAAACATACGATAATCAAAGCTAAAATCACCGCACCACCTACTAAAGTGAGTGTTGTTCTCGCACTAATCAAAAGTTCAGCGAAATCATGTGGGACATTTACACGTATTACACCTTCGAGCCGTTCAAATTCAACGGCAACTGCGTTAATTCTCGTAAGGTCATTCACTGTTACGAGGAAAGTGTTTGGCATCGGATTAAACTGCATATGTGCGTAAAGTGAATCAGCCTCAGGGTGTTGATTTTGGTGTGCTGCCCACGTCTCCTCGCGTGACTGAAATGAAACATCAGATACAAACTGGTTTTCTCGAACCGCAAACGAAATCGCATTAGTTTGCTCAGTCGAAAGTTCTCCATCTGTGAATATTAAAATCTGGTTTTGGTTCTCAATGTATTCAAGCACCACATTTATGTTCAAAGCCGTAAGTGTCACTACTCCAACAAGGAGCAGACTAACAAGCAGAACACAAAATGACGCAAACGACATCATGCGGTTATACCAAACCGAGTTTACTCCCTGTTTTACGAGGAAGGTAAAGTTATTCCACCTCAAGCCTTACACCCCCTCATCGTCATAATATTCGTCATCCATCTCGTCATGAGAGTTCGGGGATTCACCAGGAATAAAATCATCAAAAACGACTTGTCCGTTCTTTAAGTTTATAATTCGCCCGCCAAAATATCGAACCAAATCATGTTCATGCGTTACCATAATAATCGTAGCCCCGCATTTGTTGATGTCGAGTAACAGCTCAACAATCTCATACGAAAGCCGCGGGTCAATGTTTCCAGTAGGCTCATCCGCAATAATCAGACCAGGGTCAGTCGCAAATGCACGTGCAATACCTACACGCTGTCGTTCGCCACCCGATAACTGCGACGGGTGTGATTTCGCCCTATCTGCCAGTTTCACCAAATTTAGAACATAAGGAACACGTTTGCGAATAAACCTGTTTGACTTATCTGTAACTCGTAGAACAAACGCAACATTTTCAAACACAGTCATCCCCGGAATCAGCCTGAAATCTTGAAACACCATACCTATAGAACGCCGAAATTTCGGAATCTTCTTCTTCTTTAATTTAGACAAGTTGTATCCATTAACAAAAACTCGCCCTTTAGTCGGGAGAATCTCGTTCGTCAACAATTTCAAAAGCGTACTTTTCCCTGCCCCCGAATCGCCGACAATAAATACAAATTCTCCATCATTTATACGTATATTGACATCTCGTAGAGCGTCAACCCCACTCTCTTTATACAAAACATCAACATTTTTTAACTCAACCATACTAACCTCTGACACCTCGTCGAACTCCCACGATGGGGCATATTTTTGTCTGGCTAGAATTTCATAGGTGAATTAACCAAGAATTTCTTAACCATCATTGCAAATTTGAAAATTACTGCGTGTTCAAAGTCACGTAAATCAAGCCCAGTAATTTTTTTGATTTTATCCAGTCGATAAACAAGTGTGTTTCGATGTACAAACAGCTTGCGTGACGTTTCGGATACGTTTAGGCTATTCTCAAAGAATCTCTGAATTGTAAAAAGTGTTTCATGGTCAAGCGATTCCATTGTGCCATTCTTAAACACTTCTTTCATGAACGTGTTGCAGAGGGTTGTCGGTAAGTGGTAAATCAAACGAGCAATCCCTAAGTTTGAGTAGTTTATGATATTTTTTTCAGTATCAAAAACTTTGCCGACTTCGATTGATGTTTGAGCCTCTTTAAAAGAACGAGCAAGGTCTTTAATTGACGTTGCTTCCCCGCCTATTCCTATGCTTACACGGGTAAAGAACTCTCCCGAAAGCGTGTCTGAAATGGAGTTTGCCAAAGCCTCTAAGTCTTTAGCGTCAGTATTCGGATTTAGTTCTTTTACTAAAACTATGTCTTTTTCGGTTAAACTGAAAACAAAGTCTTTCATTTTGTCTGGGAATAGATTTTGCACGATTTCAAAAGCGGAAATATCAGTTGCTGTGGTGATGTTCACCAAAAACACAACTCTACTAACTTCCGAATTAAAATGAAGCTCACGCGATTTAATCACAACATCACCAGGTAACACATTGTCGAGTAATACGTTTCTGATAAAATTATTACGGTCATACTTTTCGTCATGGAATGATTTAATTATCCCAAGCGAAATTGAAACCATTAACGCATGGTTTGATGCAACATCATCTTCACCTTCAACAAATACCGCAAAATCATATCCCGAACTGCTCGAACCGCCAAAAGGTTTATAGGTAAACCCTTCATAAATAAATTCATTATCGTTTTCGAGTTCGTTTAGCTCAACACTAAAACCCTCATAACTATGACCGATTTTTTCATGATGACTCCCTGCAATGATTGTTCTGGTTTCATCAATTATACCTATTTCGCGTTTTCCAACTGCAATTTTGATTTGCGACAACGCATCTTGAAGTAATTTAACATACATATATCTATTTTTTAAACCCTTCCAAATATTTCAATATCTTGTCTACATTTATATAATAGAAACTATTATATCATAAATTTTAAGATTCGTCAAGCAAAATAAAGCCGAAGCACAGCTCCGTCTTTATTCTGCTCTTGTTTTGCTATTATATCATAAATT
>WRGW01000007.1 GCA_009786985.1 Oscillospiraceae bacterium | reverse complement strand
GTGGCAGAGCCACTGACACCTCCGCTCTCGTCTTGCTTTCAAGCGGACTGCTCAGTGGCAGAGCCACTGACACCTCCGCTCTCGTCTTGCTTTCAAGTTGCCAGCTCAACGGCATAATATTTTTAAACGTGAACACACTTTACGTCTAAATTTCTTGAAACAACTTTCAAAATTCGACGAAGTTTTTATATTCGGGATTGTATAATAGATATATGAACAATATAATTTATGTTGACCTTCTTGTAATCATCAATCTTTACATAACTTTTTTTCTGCTGAAAGCGACTCTTACTTTTTTACACAAACGAGTTAGCAACAAACGAATTGTGTTGAGTTCTCTCATAGGAGGGGGAACGTCGCTGATGGTGCTAATACCACACTTGCCTTTCGCATTGAATGGGCTTTTGAGGATTTTAGCTGGGCTTTTAATAGTTTTTTTGGCTTTCGGGTATAAAAATCGTTATGAATATTTTAAGAACGCACTATTTTTTTTGATTATCAATGTAGTTTTCGCTGGATTTACTTTGGTGTTGTGGTTTTTTGTGGCTCCGCTCGGAATGGAGTGGTCGGGTGGTGTTTTGTATTTTGACATATCGCTCCCTACTCTAATCATCACCACTGCTCTAGCTTACGGGCTTATACGGCTTATGCGATATATTCTCGATGTTAAACACGCTGGTAGCCGCGAATACACAATCACAATTGTCACTAAATCGGGGAATGTGGCAACTTTATCAGCACTCGCCGATTCTGGTAATATGCTTACTGATTATTTTACGGGGCTTTCAGTGATTGTTTTGAATGGTGAATCGAATTTAGATTTTGGTGATGTTAAACCACGGTTGTTACCATATAACACAATCGATTCTGCGGGGCTTATTTCAGTTTATCGAGTGGAGCGAATTGTTATAAAAGCTATGGATGAAATGCCCTACAAATCTGAACAATCGGTTAATGCTTTAATCGGTATTCCCGAACGCTCAATGCGTTTAGGTACAGATTGTACTGCGATTTTTAATCCACGATTATTAATATAGGAGAAATTAGAACATGAGTGAATTACAAAAAATTTTTAGAGGGATTTTTGCAAAATTCATAAAAGGAAAGTTGAGTGAGGTGGATATAGCGAGCGTTTTTTACATAAACGGAGCCGAATCATTGCCACCACCACTCTCAAAAGAAGAAGAAGAAAAAGCGTTTGCGATGCTGTCAACTGATTTTCATCAAGCACGCGAACTTTTGATTGTCCACAATCTGAGATTAGTGGTATACATCTCGAAAAAGTTTGAATCTACTGGAGTTGGGATTGAAGACCTTATTTCAATCGGGACAATCGGGCTGATTAAAGCGGTGAACACTTTTAGCCCAGACAAGAATATTAAGTTAGCGACATATGCTTCACGCTGTATCGAAAACGAAATTTTGATGTTTTTACGAAAATCAAATCAGTATAAAAATGAAATATCGATTGATGAACCGCTAAATGTTGATTGGGACGGGAATGAGCTACTTTTATCTGATATTCTTGGGACTGAAAACGATGTAGTGAATGCAGGAATCGAGAATCAAGTCGAGCGTAATCTTTTGTTAGATGCGATTAGTGAACTAAATCCACGTGAAAAGCAAATCATGGAAATGAGATACGGTCTCAATGGGCATAAAGAACGTACTCAAAAACAAGTCGCCGACGAAATTGGAATTTCACAAAGCTATATTTCACGGCTCGAAAAACGGATTATTAAAAGACTTCGTAAAGAACTTGAGCAACTCTGCAAATAGCCCCATTAAAAACACCCCCCCACTCCAGATTTAGGTCTGAAATGGGGGGTAGTTTTATGCAAAGGTTACTCTTAATCCAAAGCACTTGGTAAATCTACGAGGTGTCGCAGGATTTGCAGTGCGTCTCCGATATCAAGCACGCCATTTTGATTGAAGTCGTGAGTAGGGATTGTGGCATCACTCGGAAGGTCTACAAGGTAGCGGAGGATGTTGAGAGCGGTTTGAATTGTTGGGGTCAGATGCTCCACGCAAATTTCCGATGTGCAGTTTGTGGTAAAACACCATCTACAAAAATCAACATCACACAAACAAATTGCATTAACATATGTTTGGCGTTCATCAATGGTAATATTTGAACCGTCAAATATCAATTTATCACACGCATCGCAATATTCACAATCGCAATCTTCCAAAACGGATATACAGCTTTGATAAAATGTAGCATACCACAGCTTAAATACTGATTCGCTTATTTTAAGTTTGTCTTCAGTCTGATTGGTATTAGGCACGATATCAAGCATCGCATACCAAACATCATTGTGAGGTTCAAACAAAACTGTTTGACTACTCCGTAGCGTCGGTGTGAGTCCTACCGTCCATCGCATAGGCTGAAGCAAAAAAATTAAGAATGACGAATTTACACTCAAAATCGCAGATGACAAAGCCGGATTCATGTTTTCGTCAACCCATTCATTCGACACGGAACCCCCAGCAACAAGCCACCATCTTTCGTCATCATCAACTGGAGTCGAAGCAATGGTTGTAACCATTGTTAGTGTCATTGAAACAGCGATTAACATCGCTAAAAGTCTTTTTTTCATAATAAGCTCCTTTCTAAACTCAACCAATTAAATATCTTCCCGTTCCCACCAAAAACCTTAAAATCTCATCGGCATCTTGTTGCCGAACTTGCCAAACTCTCCTTGATTCTGAAGTGATTAGCGCTGCATTCAAAGCGTTTGCGTTGTAAGGATTATTGATAACGTTACTAAGACCCCCTACGTATCTTTGTACTTGCAACGCATCGCTAACTGTAATTGTTTGACTGCCGTTAACACTACCACGCCTGTAACGACAACAAGTACAATTTTCACGAATTGTAGTGCTTATTCTACAAATTCCTACAAACCTTGTTCTTCCACCCACAACCACTGCATCATCAACCTTGGTTTGTGCGTTTCCCAAACGCATACGATACGTTTCAAGCGTTCTAAAAGGTGCACGAATTACGCCGTTTTGAGTTTCTGAACCAACACGTGTACCGAAAAAAGCACTACTAGCAGGAACACCTAAATCATCAAAAGTCGGAGCGGAAGTTCCTCTAAACGTCACTGTCGCAAGTCGTGCATTATTCGCAAATGCCGCTGCCCCTACTCGTGTAACTGTAGCTGGTATGACTACTGATGTCAAATCATGATTTCTTATGGGGTCTACTGAAAATGCACCAAATTCAATAGTCGCAAGTCTCCGCGTTGAACCGTTAGTGATTCTCAAATTGTCTGGAATCACCAAAGCACCAGTCAAGCGTACTCTTGTTCCAGTAATTCTAACATTGCCACTTGCGGCAATATTATAACGAAATCGCCTACAACAAGTGCAAATTGGGTCGTTTGAACTCATCGGCATAATCCCCACAGAATTAGCTGCCAACACTGGCGAATCCCGCCAAGTCGTGAACTCAAAGTCATCGAACGGGTTCATAAACCTAACCTCTGGCACTTCA
>WRGW01000006.1 GCA_009786985.1 Oscillospiraceae bacterium | reverse complement strand
CGTGTTGGCTTTTGCACCGACTTGCCAAGCAATCACTTTTCGTGAAAACAAGTCGATAATTACGCATAAATATGCAAATCCTGAGGCGGTTTTGATGACAAAGTTGCCCAAACCCCTTGACAAATCACAAAATCTATGCTATACTATCAAACATAATCACTAATGGACGTTCTGCAAAACACAAAAGAACGGAATTATCTATTAACATTCGCAGCACGATAATCACACTTGATTGTCGGCAGAATGGTGGGAATTACAGTTAAGATTTTAAGCAAATCATATTCCAAAATGGTAACCGCAAAAGCTATGTGATAAAGATGTTAGCACCTAACAGGTGTTACATATAACGGTAAACAAGAAACTTGTTTGCTGAAAAATTAAAGTAAAAAATAAGGAGGATTTCACACTATGAAATTCAAAACAAACAGGAAATTTATTTCGGCGTTGTTAGCCGCAATCATGGTCGTTACGCTGTCTTCTACAGCAATCGCTGAGGAGCTCTTCGTTTCAATAGACAGAGATGAAATTTCTGTGTCACGAGATGGAGCGGTGGGTGTGTTGCCACCCACACAGAGCCAAATTGAATACTGGGAAAACATAGAAAAAACAGCCTTCCCCAGTAATGAACCCTAACACACCATTTGAGGTGTATAATGCGGCTTTTGGTGAAATGCCTAACATTGATATGAATTCAATGTCCGCTGCAAACTTTTAGCCACATAGTGTGAGATGGGTAACTGTCACCGGAACTTTTACTTTTTACCAACAAGTGTGGAATAATTCTTGCGTTGCCGCTTGTGTTAGAATGGCTTTGAGTGTTGCGTTAGGTGCAGCAAATGTTCCTACTGAAGCAACTGTTACAAATGCAATTGGTCGTCCTGCAAACCTTATAAATGCAGCTGAATACCTCAATAGGTGGAATGTTATACGAGCAAGAAGTCATTATGTTTTTAGAACACGCCAAAGCCAAACACAAACTACTATGCAATGGAATTTATCTGATGGGATTATGCGTTACAATTTAATTCCAATTTTAGGTGTTAGAGCACGTATTGCTAACGGCTACCCCTTAAATTCTGATGCTCATGCGGTTGTAGTTAGGTATGTTCTTAGCGACAGAAGTATGTTCGGGCTTCGCGACCCTTGGGCGCCGAATAATGCCGCTGGAATAGTGGATAGAAACACTGCACAATTATGGGGAGATTTTTCTGCCATTAATGGTGGTCTTATTTTCTAAATAATTATAGAAAAGCAAGACATTAACATAAGCGGGTTATGCAATCCGCTCATGTTAACATTAGTTTTTAATTATTTGAGAGGTATAAGAATGAAGAAACAAGTTCTCGCCCTTTTTCTAATAATTTCATTGTTTATGAGCGTTATTGTTGCTTGCAATAATAACACAAACGAACTTGGCTTAGAGGGAAATACTGGCAATATAAATACAATAGATTCTATTGAATTTGTATATGGAAATATACGAATTGAAGCAGATGATATTGATCCGTTGTTGTTACTTGATGATAGTTTAATTTACGCAACATCAATATCCCATGGAATGGGTATGAGTTCACAAATCACGTATAATCGTCATTATTTCTATGATGGCAGAACAGTTGAAATTGGAACTGTTGAAAGTTTTATAACAGGTGGGGGGCAGAGTTTTGTAAAAGACAATGCTTTCTACAAACTTATAACTACTGCTGAAAGCCAAGATGCTGCTATTGGGAGTCATGAATTTGAACACTTGCTTATCGAAATATGCCTTGAAGAAAATACATTGAATACTCATATATTTAATCCCGGGGGTACACGTTACCTGTGGGGGCAAGAAATACGTTTATATCAAGACAATTTGCTCCTATCAAGCACACATGGAGAAGCGGGAGGCGACACATGGACTTACTATCTAAAAATATTTGATTTGAATAGCAACGAAGTTCTAAACGAATCCGAAAAATTTATTCTGAACAGAGACCCTGAAATTGGCTTCAGCATATCGACTATAGATGTATATGGAGATTATATATACGTTCTTGTAATTGAATCCCTCAGTGGTGACTTTGAATTGCCAGATGGGAGAATAAATACAGAAAATTATGTGCCTATATTGAAGGTATATAACAAAGATTTAGAAAAAGTCAGAGAAATAGATTTAGGAGGCATTCCTGACGCTTTTGAACTTGTAAGGTCTTGGGGAATTAGAAGGTGGGGAGACTATATATTTATAAATAACCGGACTGTAGAAAATCTTTTGGGTGTTATTGTGGACGGTAGAATTGAGCCGATTTTGATTGAAGTCGATTTTAGAATGGTTGACTCTTTTACTGCAAACAGTTCTACTCCTATGTTTTTTATCGACCGTACAAATAGTGTTTTTACCATTGATAAGGAAAGCGGAGAGTTAAACAAACACGAACTTTATTTTGAAGAAAATTATTCGATTCGGCACATAATGCAAAACGGATATAATCTATTTGTTATAATGGGACACGATGCTGGTCCTGATGCGACATTTGACGAGTTTAAGGAAGATTTGTTTTATCATATTCATATAAGTGATGTGATAGGATAGTATTTACTCACATAATATCAAAAAACTGTGCCAAAGGACTAACCTTCGGTTAATATTGTTCTACCTAATTATATTTTCCGTATTCAACTCTGAAATCCACAATTCTAAACACTCACCTTGATGTTTCAACAAATTCCATTTACAAAATATCACCGCACTTCATGCGGAAGAAACGCTTGAAAAAGCAACTTTCGCCCCGTAGGGGCGTTGACAGTAATCAGGAAATCAAAATAATCAGTAAACCGCCGTAAGAAGTTGATTCTACGGCAGTTTTTACCAGAAGACTTCCTGATTACTTTCCGAAAAAACAGACAAGTCAAAACTTTTTCCGAAAAACAATAATCAAAAATTCCTGATTATTCTCTCTGAAACTTTTGATGTTTTTGCCAAAATGCGATATAATTAGGATTGAGAATTACCTCAACCCATATAACTGTTTCAGCATTTCATCATCGGAGATAGTGAATTTTTCTGAATTCATTCGTTTTCGCAGTGAATTTCTTACGTTAGTTGCTTTTTCAATTGCCATGCGTTTCTTTTCGGTGTCGGCGTGTCGCATTCCGCACTTTCAAAGTGGATAAAGCAATATTCTGAGGTGAAAATGGACGACAACACAATCATAAAACAAAACTTTCGGAGGATAATTATGCTTGTTTCCCTTGCCGAATATGGTAAATTACACGATAGAAGCCCAGACACTTTGCGACGCTTAGCGGAAAAA
>WRGW01000005.1 GCA_009786985.1 Oscillospiraceae bacterium | reverse complement strand
GTTGGAGTAATTTTAATTATATCATATAAATTTTTATGTGTCAACACCCAAATTTCGCAAAACTACCAATTAAATTGGTACAAAACCTCTAAAAACCGCATTGCGGAGAGGGTTTAGAGGGATTTCGATTTGGAAGATTTTTTTTAGACGGAGCTGTGCTTCGGCTTTATTTTGCTTGACGAATCTTAAAATTTATGATATAATAAATGAATAAAGATTCACAACACAAAGAATGGTAAACAATATGTATAAAAAATATAAAAAAAATTCAACAAAACTTAACGAAGAATGTGGGGTTTTTGGCGTAACATTAAACTCGTCTGACAACCTTGAAGCTGTTGCGATTACTTATAATGCACTACTCGCACTACAACATCGCGGGCAAGAAGGTTGCGGAATTGCAGCAGTTAACGAACGCAAAATCCCGTGTTACAAAAACTTAGGGCTGGTTAGTGAGGTTTTTGCTCAAGGCAAGCTCGCCGAACTCCCTAAAACCAACTTAGCTTTAGGTCACACCTTGTATTCAGCAGGGGGGCGTAAAACTAAAGAAAACGTAGGTCCGTTCGTTTGTGAATACTTGACTGGTAGACTCGCAGTAGCTCATAATGGAAAAATCACAAACGTCGCACAAATCCGTGATTCGCTTTTACGACACGGTGTCCAGTTTGATTCAACTAATGATAGTGAAGTAATTTCATCGTTAGTCGCATACTGTATTACTAAGGAAACAAGCAAAAACGAAACAGCGGTAGACGGCGTAATAAAAGCGGCGAATTTCCTGTGCGGTGCGTTTTCGCTGATTATTGCGACTTCTAAAAAAAAGTTAATCGCCGTGCGTGATTCTAACGGATTTCGCCCTCTTTGCATTGGAAAAAATGAAACTGGTTATGCCATCGCTTCCGAAAGCTGTGCATTAGAAGTCTGCGGTTTTGAATTTATGCGTGATGTCCTACCTGGGGAAGTTATTGTAATCGATAACGGTAAAATCACTCACGAAGGTGTTGCTCTCGTCAACGATAACGAAGGTAAAGGAATGTGTATCTTTGAATACGTTTACTTCGCTCGCTCTGACTCGATTATTGACGGACTTAGTGTATACGAAGCTCGATTCAACATGGGTAAAATGCTCGCTAAGGAACATCCAGTAGATGCCGATGTAGTCTGTGGAGTACCAGACTCGGGAATTGAAGCGGCAGTAGGATATTCATCTGAAAGCGGCATTCCGTTAGCAGCAGGATTCGTAAAAAATCGATATATCGGACGGAGCTTTATTTACCCCTTACAATCCCAACGTGACACGGCAGTTCGGCAAAAGCTAAACCCTCTTGCGGCAACTGTTCGAGGTAAAAAAGTCGTGCTAATTGACGATTCAATTGTCAGAGGGACCACAAGTGAAAAGATTGTACGAACACTAAAATCAGCAGGGGCGAAAGAGGTTCATATGCGGATTTCGTCGCCACCGTTCCGCCATGTCTGCCATTACGGAACGGATATAGACTGTGCTGAAAATCTAATAGCAAATCGAATGAGTTCAGCGAATAATTGGGAAGAAATTTGCCATAAAATCGGGGCAGATAGCCTTGGCTATATCAGCATCGACGGACTTAGAACCGCTTGCAAAGGCTGTTCACTTCCGTTCTGCACCACTTGTTTCACTGGCGATTGTTAATGTAAAAACTATTGTTATTTTGACAAAAACAAATGAAATACACTTGACAAAAACAAAAAAATGTAGTATAATTTTATCAGTGGGTTAATATAGTCGATTAAATCAAGAATAGGCTTGTCTTGTCGGTCTATTTTCCGCCATACTGCGTTGAAAATTTCTTAAATATCAATGGATATTCGCCAAATTTTCGCCTTGTCTGACGAAAAATATCCTCGAAAATCCTTCGCCCATTCTCGATTTAACCTACTATAAGGTTAAATTTTCGTGGAAAGAAAGTAGGTGATTTACATGAATAACAACTTTAAGTATAAAAATTGCAAAAATAAACTTACTGCATTGCTTGTGGTAGCTATGGCAATCATATTATTACCGACATTACAATCAGAGCTAATAATATTCACAACATCAAGTGTACCTGAACACGAGTATATCACAATTGCTGGCGAACAATTTCGTACAACTGCAACTTCTGTCACACTCGATGGGCGAGGGCTAACTTCTGCCGACTTAGAGCCGCTTAACGCTCTGACAAATCTGCGTGAATTATCACTTAACAACAACCAAATTCGTGACATTTCGTTTTTATCGAACTTCAGTAACTTAGAAACAATTAGCCTTAACAACAATCAAATTAGTAATGTTTCGGTGTTTTCTAATACGGAGTTTCATCGTTTATGGCAACTATTTCTTGACAACAACCAAATCAGCGAACTCCCTGCGTTGTCTGGAATAACAAACATAATGTGGATGTCTTTGAATAACAATCAAATCGGAAGCCTTACGGCATTCGGTAACGTTTCATTGCCTCGGCTTACTGTGTTAGCACTTAGTTATAACCAACTCGAAAACGTTGCTCCGCTTACCGCTGGTGGATTTGGTGCATTAGGGCATCTGCACTTGGACAACAACCGAATCAACAACATTTCGTCTTTTGAAAGGGCAAACTTTGTAAACTTAGAATTTCTCGCTTTGAATAACAATCAAATTAGCAACATCACTGGGCTTTCTCGTGCTACTCTCCCTGATTTGTTGTGGCTAAATATAAGTAGCAATCACCTCGACACTGACAACACTGCGACAATTGCGGCGTTAGCGTCTCTGCGACAAAAGATTGCAGCGAACGAAGGTGATTTTTTCTACTTCGCTCAAAACCCGCCATTGGGTTCGTCTTACCCTGAAAACCAGTGTGGCTGTAGAAACTGTTATGACTGTGGTTTCCACGGTGGGAAGTTTGGATTCGGATATGTCAACAACGGAAGTGATATTACAATAGCAGACGCTCTCCAGATTTTGCGTTATCTCGTGAACTTACCCAACGTAATCGACGATTGTGATGACGCACGTGCTGCTGCAAACATCATAAACCCTGGATTAGGTAGCCCTACGATTGCTGATGCAAGAGCGATTTTGGCATTTCTTGTAGGAATTCCGAGTGCACTTGATAATAACTAAAGGCGACCTCCGAAAACCTCGTGTGCGTTTTTGCCATACAGGTTTGAACGTGCTTAAGCCCAGTCGAGCAGGCATAGCCTGCCCTTGATGGGCTTTGCACGAAAAACGTAGGCAAACTTTGTGTTTTGT
>WRGW01000004.1 GCA_009786985.1 Oscillospiraceae bacterium | reverse complement strand
AGTTGCCTGCTCGTTGGCAGAGCCAACGACACTGCAACTCTCGCTTTGCAAAAACCTCAAGCGGGAGTTCGGGTGGGATTTTTAGAAATTTTGTCAAGTGAAAATCGTGAGAAGTATAAAGCGAAAGGTAAATAAGATTGTGCAAAAAATTCGTGTCGGCTTAATCCGAAATAACCGAAAACCTAGTGGGTTTACAAAAACCATTCATGCTTTGGCACTTATGAATAATATTGAGTTTTTTTATTTCACTGAAAATCGTGTGAATATTGAATCTCAAAACATACGTGGATTGTTTTGGGATGTCAAAAAATGTGAATATGTTGAAAAATTTACGCCTTATCCACATATTGTTGACAATATGCACTTTGCTTTTAAGCAAAAAGAGGTTAGAAATTCTCTTAAAAAGAGTTGTATTCTGACTTATGTGTCACTTCGTAATAAAGATAAACTCCCTGAACTCCTCGGGAAAAGTGAGCTTTCAAAATATGTAATCGATACTAAGACTTATAGCGAGACGAATGTCACTGAAATGCTCAATCAATATGGCGAAATCGTGATTAAGCCAGTCAACTCACATTTTGGGCTGGGTGTACATAAAGTCATCCAAAATCAAAAAAATGCTGACGAATATTGTGTGCATTATGAAAAAACGATAGAAAAGTTCACTCGTAATGAATTTTTTGAAAAATATACAACTAAATTCACTGACAAAAATTACGCTATACAGCAATATATCGACTCAACTACTAAATTAAATCAGCCTTTTGATGTAAGAGTAAATCTCCGTCGCGGAAACGATGGAAACTGGGAATTTGTCGGTGCTTTTGCACGAATCGGCGATAACGAAACGGTGGTTTCTAATGTAGCACAAGGCGGTTCAATTGCGACGGATTTGAAGGTGTTTTTAGAAAGCGAATTTTCGCAAGAACACGAAAAAATTTATAACGAAATCACTGTAATTGCCGAAAAACTCCCTCTTCTTATACAAGAGTCTTACGAACGTCCGCTTATTGCTATGGGAATTGATATTGGGATTAATAAGGATTTAGGTGATGAGCTAAAGATTTTTGAAATTAATGGCGACCCTATGGAATCGACTTTGAAAGTTCCGGTTGCTTTAGCACGGGTTGAGTGTTATAAATGGCTATACGAAAATTTTGACAAGTTTATGAAATCGCAAAATCCACTTCGTGAGACACCCAAACTTGAAGAAATTCCTCATATCGAACGTGAACCTGCACCGCCTCTCTCTCCAATTTTGACACCACGTTTTGTTCAAAAAAGCAACTTTTATTCTAATTCAAATTCCGTTAAGTCTGGCAATAGTAACGAGTTATCTCTAATGTTTATAGGGGATTTAATGGCACGTTATTTCCAACACCAAAAAGCTTTGTGCGAAGATGGTTCGTATGACTTTAACCCAAGTTTCAAATACGTCAGAAACTATTTTGAAAAAGCAGATTTGGTTGTCGGAAATCTTGAAACTTGTATATCACACTCATTCCCTTATCGTGGCGAATTAAAAAGTTGGGGTGGGACACCGAACTGTAACGCCCCTACCACGTATTTAGATGCTATTCGTTATGCTGGTGTTGATGCAGTTGTCACCGCAAACAATCACTGTTGTGATGCAGGTCAGCGTGGTATAATCGAAACACTTGAACATCTCAACAAATATCACCTCCCTAACACTGGGATTTTTAGTTCACCCGAACAACAGCGATATATGATTCTTGAAACGAACGGAGTAAAACTCGGCGTTTTATCATACACTGCTTGCGGATATAACCGAAAATCTGTACTTATTGATGAAGACAAAAAAAATTTTATGCTAAACACTTATTCTTATGACACACTAAAAAGAGATGTCGTTGCTGCACGTGATGTAGGAGCAAAATTTATCACAGTCTTTGTACACTGGGGGAGAGAACATACTCACGAAGTTACTGACAAGCAACGAAAACTCGCCTCGGAAATAGCTAACGCTGGTGTTGATTTGATTGTCGGCTCACATCCGCACGTGTTGCAGGAATTTGATTTTATTCCACGCAAAAAAGGAGGACAAACTCTAGTGGTATATTCACTCGGAAACTTCCTCGCTGATATGACAAAAGTTAAAGCTAACACGCAAACTGCAATTTTTACTGTCAAACTCACCAAAACTCCAAACGGTGGAGCTACACTCAAAACTTTTTCATATGTTCCGTGTGTAATCGAAAAAGAAGCTGAGGGCGACCCTTATGTCGTGGTTCCTTTGACTGATGAATATAAAAACTGTTTGTCACCCGAAAACGCTAAAAATATGCAAAAAATCTTGAGTAGCATTGATGGCGTATTGTGCGGGAAGCTACATTCATACGCACAGTAACCAATCACAACTGTTTTGCATAATATAACACAAACCTCCTTAGAACTATAAGCGTTCTAAGGAGGTTAATTTATGCAATAGACCTCTTGCGAAATTAACTGCGAGAGGTCTAATATAGAGAAAGGAGAGCAATATGGAAAATCAGAACAGCAGTTCTAAGGGTGAAACACAGGTTTTGGCGATGGCATATGTCACTCGGCAAAAGTGGCAGAACATCTACAAACACGAAAGTGGCTTCCCACGGGGGACGATTTTCGCCGATTTAGACAAACCATGGATAGGTAGCAGACGTGCAGGAGGTGGCGTAAAATGAACCCTAATATGAAAACAAATATTCCGCAAAACTCTAAAACCTCTCGAAATTCAAATAACAACAAAAGCAATTCAAGTTCTAACAGTAAGAATATTTCTGAAAAAGAACAACCACAAAAATCGAATCGCACGCAAGCGTTAAAAGACGTTCAATGCCTTGACTTTGCTTTACATGAAGCGGCACTTTTCCTTGATGTAAATCCTAATGACAAAAAAGCACTCAAATATTTTGAAGAAATCCGAGTCCTTGTTAAAGAAGCACGTCAGAAATTTGAAAGCCAATTCGGTCCTTTGACAATCGATTCTAAGTTTAACGCAAAAGACGGAGAGAATTTCAGCTGGGTAGATTCACCATGGCCATGGGAGTATTCGGAGAGCACTGGGAATAACTCAAACCGTTCAAATCAAGCGAATATTAGGAGGGGCTAATCATGTGGATTTATGAAAAAAAGTTACAATTCCCCGTAAACATTAAAAGACCTAACCCTGCTTTTGCGCGGATTGTTATGACTCAGCTTGGTGGAC
>WRGW01000003.1 GCA_009786985.1 Oscillospiraceae bacterium | reverse complement strand
TACCCATGCATGATTTAGGATTTTAGGCGATGAATTTTGTAATACTTTTTTGAGGTGTAATTTGTCGGATTTTTTCGCTAACTCAAAAGCAGGTTTTGCGGTCGACATTCTTGAAGTTTCGTCTGAGCATATCTGCGATATTATTACCGAGAATTATGCCGCAAAAATTCCGTTCTATATCCGTAAACTCAGTTTAGATGATTATTTCAGTGAAAAAATCACTGGTGCTTTTGTAATAAAGACTATTCAAAACGCATAGAGGATTAGCCGCAAGCAGTTTGTTGTTGACAGAAAAAGAAAACAACTCCGATACAGCACAGGCGATATTCACAAAACGAACCGCATTATAAAAGAACTCCCCGAAGACTTGGAGGCTCATAAATCACGAGATTGTATTGTCATGGATTTAGATACAGCTTGTGAGTTTTTCGATGTGAGTTTCAAGAAGAGGTTTTGATTGGCAGTTTTAGCGAGGTGACTTTATGAGGAATCCATTTGCTATAAGAGACGGCAAACGCATCGTTATCAGCGATGTTCCGTATGATGAGCGGAAGAACTGCAATTGTAAATGCCCGTACTGCGAGGCAGACTTTGATGCGAAGATGGGTGAAATCAGAGCGTATCACTTCGCTCACAAAAAGGGTTCGATGTGTGATGAATTAGCCGCATATTTGAACGGCTTGTATGGTTTAATCAAGCAATTTATAGAAAATGACGGCAAGCTTTATATTCCCGCCGTAATCGCTGATTTTAACATTTCTGATTCGATTTTAGAAAAATCGGATTTTGTCGTTAGTGAAACAACAATAAAACCACGAACTCACTTAATTATCGAAAACAGATGTGCAAATGGCAAAAAATATGTTGCACATAATTCTTCAGAGTTTTCGTTTGACTCATGTGAAATCGAAACAACGTCTGACGGGGTAGCTGAAACACTCGTTTTGGCTCTCCAAGACAAAAAGCATGATAAAACAAAAAAGCTCGCCATAAAAATAAAACCACCATCTACTGTTTGCAAAGATTTGGATATTTTCCCGTACAAGGGAGCAAACATAGCTACACTTGTTTTTGATGCAAGCGATTTTGAAGATGAATTCCACACTTTTAAAAGTGATGAATTACAACAGTTGATTATGTCAGAGAAATCGCTGTGGTACTGGATTTACAATCACAGATATACTGATGCGTTTCCGAAAATAATTGATGACACTAAGAAGAGACAGAAAATTTTGTTAGAGGCAATTACAAAAGAAGAAGTTGAGCGACAAAAGGCATTAGAAGAAAAACGTCAAAAACTTTTGGAACTCGAAAAAGCAAAAAGTCATGCAAATACCATGTTAATGACAAATATGCCTAAAAAATCTACAGAAGATTATCGTGTCAAGCATTATCGTGAAACTGGCAAATTCACAAAGCAAAACCCCGAAACAGGAAAGTGGGAAATTTGCGAGTTGAAAGATATAAAGCCTAATAGACTCTCAACTGCTTTAATTGATTTTGACACTATGATGTTTGAAACCAAACTTGAAGAGGCTTTTAGCGGTCGCACGGATTCAATTGTTATGTTAATCTGCAAGTTACATTCGTCGACCCCCGAAGAGCAGAATATGTTTAAGCAAATTTATGAACGATATATGAGTATGAAAGTGTCCGATGAACTCATCAAGAAAATCGACATTATGAACCACATTGTAAATGAGTCTATGCTTTATGGCTTGATTGAGAATACGATGTGATTTTTTTTCGGCGTTTATGAAATATTTATGAAGAAAGCGAGAAATCTATGAAAGTATATGAGGCAATCAAAAATCTCACAACAGAGCAGATGGAAAAGTTTCTCGACCAAGTATTTTTGACTGGCATGAATGCGGGAAATCATATGGTGGTAGACCCCGAAATTTATGATGAGAATCCGTTTGATGAGGCTTGGTTGAATTCGGAGGCAGAATCTTCCGCTCTTGTCGAAAACTTTATTCTCACGGAAGTTTCAAGCGTTGGTGGTACGGCTAAAATTAGCGAATTTAACGGCTTACTTACGAATTCGACGTTTATATTCGGTAACACTGAACCCCGCCTTACCCGAAGAGAAATGCGAAAGCAAAAGTCTACGATTGTATTCGCCGAAGTTGATAACCTCCGTATTTATCGTAACTGCGAGGATAAGTATAAGGCGGATTTTATGTACAGGGGCAACGAATATAAAGGTTTCAGTATAACAGACCCCAAGTTTCTGAATTGCGAAAGAAAAATCGAGAGTGCAAAACTCCTGTTCAGCTTACCCGATGCACCGTATAACTGATACGGACACGACCTTTTCTACAAATTCATTTGTGCCGTTTACATCGGCTAATCTAAAATCACGGAGGCATTATGACCATATTCACAATCGGTTTCACAAAGAAAACCGCCGAAAAATTCTTCGAGTTAATCCACACAAACGAGATTGACGTATTGCTCGACGTGCGGCTCTATAATTCCACGCAATATGCAGGATTTGCAAAGGGGCGGGATTTGCAATATTTTCTCTCGAAAATCTGCAACTGCGATTATATTTGGGCAAAACAATTTGCCCCGACACCTACATTGCTTGATGATATTAAGAATAATCGAATTTTGTGGGACGAGTATGAAAGAGTTTATAAGAACTTGCTCAACGAGCGGGACTTCGGCTACTTTGGAGAATTCGCAAACAAGCGGATTTGTCTGCTCTGTGCCGAGAACACGCCCGATTTCTGTCATCGCCGTCTGCTTGCTGAAAAAATAGCGGCAGTATATCCGAATACGGAGATTAAACACCTATTATGATTATATCAGCCTCACGCAGAACAGACATTCCTGCTTTTTACTCTGATTGGCTTGTTAATCGAATAATACTAATCTAACTCTAAAACCATTGACAATATATAAATAATATGTTATAATTATCAAAAACACATAGGAGTTGATAATTATGAACCGCAAAAG
>WRGW01000002.1 GCA_009786985.1 Oscillospiraceae bacterium | reverse complement strand
GCTCCCCAAATTTTGTCAAGTGGTTTCTGTCAAAAATTTAGCAAATTTGTAAACTTCGGCATATTGTATAAAAAATCGAGGATTTTTTTGTGCAATACACACAAAAATCCCCCATTCCAGATTTTGCTCTGGAATGGGTGGCTAGTTGTGTCAACATCGAGCTATCTTCCCGGGTCGTCTCCAACCGAGTATTGTCGCCGCAGATGAGCTTAACTTCTGTGTTCGGGATGGGTTGAAGGCAGCTCGGGAAGTGTGACAATTATGGACGTGGACGATGACGGACATCGGTTCTATGTCGATTCGCAGGGACGAGTTCGACTCGACAACATCAAAATGGGGACGTATCAGAGGCAGACGAACGAACGTAATAGAACCGCCTTTTGGCGGTTTTTTATTTTTGATTTCGTCGAGATACCCCCCACTCCGAGCGGAGCAAGTCCGCTCTGCGGAGGGCATACTCTTGTTTTGCTTAAGGCAAAATCCGTATAGGTGCGGTAGGTTCGCCGAACATTCGCTTACGCATAAAGATATCAAGGTATACAGCAAGGAACGACAGGAAGAACCAAATCGCCGATGCGTGCAAGCAGATTTGCCCTAATAGATTAGCGCGTTCATGTGCGTAACACCATACATCTAATTCGAGCCATAAGTTCACAATCAGCCCGCAAATGAACTCGAGCAGAGTAATCATAAGTGCACCCATAAGCATTCTTACTGTTACTGGAATATCACGTTTCAAATGCCGAATCGCTCCGATTAAAAGAAAGCAAAGCCCGCCTGTAATAAACATAGAAATGTGAGTGTATTCTCTATACACAACCTCCATCGCACCGTAAATAATTCCTCCAGCCGTGAATAGCAGTAGGTTTTGATATACCGAAATTCTTTTATTTGTATTTTTAATATTAGTACTCATAGTTATATTTTGTACGCTTGTCTTCATAAAATGTATGTGAGAGGTGAGTTTATGAAAATTTTCAAGAAAATCGTACTAATTGTTATATTGCTCCGCAATGAAATTATTGCGTTTTGCGGCAAAGTCGCAAAACAGTTTCATTGCTCAAAAAATACCTGTTTCTCGTCTACTGATAGCAGACGACCGAAACAGTTGTACAATATTAAGCCTTACAAAACGCAAGCGTTTTGTTGCGGTTTGATAGCAACTCTGATTTTAGCGAATAGCGTTTTGGCAAATGTTCCAGAAATATCAGAATCACACGATTCTTCCGAAAACGAAAATTTGGCTTATATTCTGATTGCAGGCGAATCTGGCAGGGTTTTGTCTGAACTTAACGCAGACGAGAAGCGTTCACCAGCTTCGTTGACTAAAATTATGCTACTTCTGTTAGTTTCGGGAGAAATAAATTCAGGCAGACTTAGTGTCACCGATGAGGTTATAGCGAGTAGCCACGCATCATCAATAGGCGGTTCGGTAATATGGCTTGAAGCGGGGGAGAGCATGAGCGTTTCTGAGCTAATCAAAGCCGTTGTGATTTCGTCAGCTAATGACGCAGCGGTAGCTTTAGCAGAACACATTTCAGGGAGCGAAGAGGCGTTTGTTCAACTAATGAATCAAAAAGCAAGTGCTTTACGAATGACTAGCACTAATTTCGCAAACGCTACTGGGCTTGATAACCCTCTACACTTCACCACCGCACGTGATATAGCTTTGATGTCAAGAGCACTTATGCGTGAAGAAAACTATACTCATTTTGCCGAGTACGCATTAACTCGTTTATGCTCGGTGAGAGCTGGAACCCCTAAAGAAGCTCAGCTTTTGAATACCAACAAACTAATCGGAGAATATGAGGGAATTGAAGGGTTAAAGACTGGGACGACTGACGCTGCGGGTTATTGTTTAGTCGCCGTTGCTACTCGTGAAGAACTAAGACTTGTTAGCGTAGTTCTTGGTGCTAAGGACGAAGAAGACAGGCTCACAAAAAGCCAAGAACTACTTGATTACGGCTTTTCGGAATACGAGATTTTTACGCCAGCCTCGGGTGAAGATTTGTCAGAGGTTCGCCTACCAGTCGAAAAAGGAATAATCCGCGAAATTGCAGTATCAGAGCAGCCTTTTAAGAGCATAGTAATCCCAAAAGGCAGAGCAGGTGACGTCAGTTATGAACTATATCTGCCAGAAGAAATCACCGCTCCAATAGAAGCGAACCAACCAGTAGGGATAGTTAGTGCTATTTTAGATGGCGAAATATTACAAGAAAGCTACATCATAGCAGAAATTGAAGTAGCACGACTGACATTCGGGCGGGTATTGGTGACAATGATTCGGTCTTTTTTCGGGGCGTGAATTTAGCCAAACAAGAGTGCGTCCCGCAGAGGCGGCTCTGCCGTCACGCAGGGATTAGCTCAACGAGAAGCCAAACAAGAGCGCGTCCCGCAGAGGCGGCTCTGCCGTCACGCTGGGATTAGCTCAACGAGAAGCCAAACAAGAGCGCGTCCCGCCGAGGCGGCTCTGCCGTCACGCAGGGATTAGCTCAACGAGAAGCAAAATCTCAAGCGCACTGTTTTGATTGAAGTCATGGGTAGGGATTGTCGCATCACTTTCAATAAAAACGCAAAGCAAAAGGACATGATGAAAATTTCGTAACGTAACGAGTACTCACAATTTCACCATCTATGAATTTTTCTGTAACTATCCAAGTTTTAATTACGCCACATTGACACTGTGCGGTATAGATACGATGTGTTATGGTGATTACTGGTGGTGGGCTTTGACAGATTACACAATCATAATCATCGCAGGAATTATCACAGATTACACAATCATAATCATCGCAGGAATTATCACAGATTGGGCAATCGCAGTCTGCGCAGGAATTATCACAGATTGGGCAATCGCAGTCTGCGCAGGAATTATCGCAGATTGGGCAATCGCAGTCTGCGCAGGAATTATC
>WRGW01000001.1 GCA_009786985.1 Oscillospiraceae bacterium | reverse complement strand
CTCCAGAGACAAATTACACCCGCTAATCCAATTGCGAGGGTGACAGCATTATTGCTCTCGACCAAAGTCGCCTCAGAAATCGAAGCAACGTCGCCCGAAACAACCGCGAACACAAACGACGCAAAAATCAGAATGCAAAAAACCCATTTCATCATAATATAACTATGTACTCCTTTCACCAACGAGGCACGAAATGCTTGCCGAATAAAATGCTCCGCATTTTATTTTTAACTAGCTATATTTCAACCTTAAAACCGATTCTCTATCATAGAACTTATGATTCTATATAAATACTTATGAAAGTCTTAACAAAAATATTTGACAATGGGTGAAATTTATGGTATAATAGCTAAACAAGAGCTGGAGGGGTGGCTCTGCCAACCCTGAAGAGGGGTGGCTCTGCCAACCCTGAAGCTCGACGAGGAGTTGCGAGACTTCAAGCTAATCCCTCCAAGACGGCAAAGCCGCCTTTGCGGGACGCGCTCTTGTCTTGACAAATTATGTTTAGAGGTGATTTCTAATGCAAGCAAGCCCACAAGCTACTGAAACTATGAAAAAATTTTCACAGAAGCTAAAAAAATTACGCAAAGAAGCGAATATGAATCAACACGAATTAGGGGACAAGCTCAATGTTTCGCAAAGCACAATAGCTTCGTGGGAGACTGAACTTAGAATCCCTGATGTGTTGACCTTGAACAAACTCGCCGAGTTATTTAACGTCACACTTGACGAATTGTTAGGCGATGACAAAACCACAGACAAAAACCATACAGACCGTGATGTTTTAATCTTAACAAGGAGAATATCCTCAGTTCCAGACGAGGATAGAGAATTTTTGTTAAACACCCTAAACAGCTCAATCGATATGTATCTCAAAGCGAAAGGGCGTGGGTTTTCAAATAATTCGGAGGATGGCTAATGACAAACAGCTACAACAAAATCATCACCAAAGCGAGAGAGCTGTTAGTTTCGCAAGATGACTCCGCTTTCAAAACATTTAAGTTAGATTTAACAAAACTAAACTACAGTGGGAAAAACGTTTTGTTTGACACGTTTCAAAATTACGCAAAAATCACTGGCACAAAAGCAATCACCAAAAAACAAAACCCAGACGGTTGCACCATAGTAGTCCGTGAACTAAATCATGACACAAACTATGTAATTCTAACACATGAGATTTTACCTATGGCAAGAATTCATCGCTCAAACGCACGAAACGTTTCGCAAAAAATCGACATAGCTAAAAGGCGACTAAAATGGACACTAGCACACGAAATAGGACATATGTGCTTAGGGCATACTAAAGATAACCCAGCCGAAGAACGTGAAGCAAACGCATTCGCATCAGAATTACTAATGCCAGAACTTGTCCTGCTTGAACTAAATCGGCAACTTCCACAAAAGCTCACTATTTATGAACTTGTGCGGATATTCGGCGTATCACAATCAGCAGCAGAAAATCGCCTAACCCAGCTACAAAGAAAAACTGAATTTTCGCCTGCATTAAAAGAACCTCTAATGGCTAAATACAATAAGTTGGTTTTAGAATATGTTGACAAGGCTAAACAAGAGCGCGTCCCGCAGAGGTGGCTCTACCAACCTCGTAGGGATTAGCTCGATGGTTTGCTCTTCGGCGAGCTTCGGGGTCGGCAGAGCCGCCCCTCCGCTCTCGTCTTGCGAAAGGAGTTCTCATGCTAACAATTAAAAATCTTCAAAAATCATACAAAAATTTTTCAGTGCTTAAAGGGCTTAACATGAACCTTTCTAAGGGAGATGTTTATGGTTTTTTAGGCAAGAACGGTTGCGGAAAAACCACAACTATGAACATCATCTGCAATATAGTCGCAAAAGATTCGGGGGAGGTCAGCCTCATAAGTTCTAACTCGGATTTGCAAAACAATAAACCAAACATCGGCTATCTTACTGAAAGCCCTGCGTTATATGGCTATATGAACGGGTATGAATATCTCAAGTTTATAGCGTCATGTGCTAACTATTCGGGAGATGTTTCTAAGCGGATTGACGAAGTTCTAAATGTCACTGGTATGACTCTTGGTGCAAAGCGGCGAATCAAAGGATACTCACGTGGGATGAATCAACGACTCGGCATTGCGGCGGCTATGTTTAATCACCCAGAGTTACTGATTTTAGACGAACCAACCTCCGCACTTGACCCTGAGGGCAGGGCAGAAGTCATGGCGATTATAAACAACCTTAGAGGGCTTGGAACGACAATTATTCTCTGCACACACATCATCACTGACGTGGAACGTGTTGCAAACAAAATCGGAATTATGCGTGACGGTGTAATCGTTGAAGAAGGCTCACTCGATGAAATTATAACCAAGTATCGCAACCATTCTTGCGAAATTAAAGTGACTTTAAGTGAACCAGAGTCAGACTATACCAAAGCATTAGCGGCGGAGCTACAGATGCTCCCATCTTTAAGCTATTTTGATTATAATCCAGTCAGCGGTGGCGTAAGATTAGGAGCCGCAAACCATGAAATGGCAGGGCTTTTATACGATGAGCTGATTTCGTTCATCTATCGCAAAAAAGCGAGAGTGAGCGAACTAGTCAGCCAGAGAACTACACTTGAAGAGATTTATTTTGCCGTGACTACGGGTAGCTAAACAAGAATATCCCCCTGCAAGACGGGCTTTGCCCGTCTGGAATGGGGGTATCTCGACTGGGCACGCCGCTTACGGGGCATACTCTTGTCTTGCTTTAGTCGAGATAGCCCACTACAGCGAAGCAAAGCTCCGCTTACGGGGCATACTCTTGTTTTGCAAGACGAGAGCGCGTCCCGCAGAGGCGGCTCTGCCGTCTCGTAGGGATTAGCTTGAAGTCTCGCCGTCGAGATAGC